>CACZNM010000134.1 GCA_902782535.1 uncultured Erysipelotrichaceae bacterium | reverse complement strand
TTTACTAAAGCATTATTTTGTGTACCATTATATTCACATTTACATTTGTCCCCCTCTCTATTACAACTAGCATTAGCTGTACTAGTACTACAATCCCAATCTGGAGCATTAGTATTAACAGAACAATAGACTGATTTATTGGTAGTATTAGTATAAGATGGACAATTTGGAGTAAAGTTATAAACTGTACCTGAAGTAAAATAAACTGTTCTTGTAGCAGTTGCTGCATCATCAGCCGAGAAAGTAACTGTTACTGTTCCAGATGTTTTACATGATACGGTACAAGTTTTACCACTACATGAACAATCACAACCTGTTGCACTACAGGTTATTTCTTTAGTTGTAGTTGATTCAGACATACCACAAGATATATTTCCGCCAGCTTTTACACTCTTACCACCACAATCTGCAACTATTTTTTTACTTCCTTTTTGAAAAGTTACATCATATGTTTTTGTACCAAATGCTGTTTCGGCGGTAATAGTTACTTTTCCTTCCTCGTTATAAGTACCAACACAACTTGTACCACTCTTCTTAAAAGTACCCTTATCGGATGAACAACTTTTTAATTGACTAGAGTCATCAAGTCCATACACATTACATGTCACATTTTCTCCTTTACCAGGATTCTTTGGTGTGCAAGAAAAAGTAATTTTACTCTTATTTCGGCATTGAATAATTTGACTTATCTCAATACCATCAGAAGTTTTAGCATATATTGTTGCAACTGTATAGGTATCTTTTGAACTTTCAACTTCTAAACACGTGAAATTAATTTTGTACGTATCACTGCTATCTATTCTAACGACTTTATCATTTGAACTTCTTACCGAAGAAATCTTTGCTTGATTACTTGTTGTAATTTTACATGATCCACTTGATCCTTGAACAAGAGGAGATGGGCAAGTAAGCGAACTAGTTACTTTCGTATCACTTTCACAATTTTTCCTATCTGCTATACCAGCAACATAACGATATCCGCTTTCATTTCCATATCTACCCCATGTATATTTACCACTAGAATCTTTAAAACATGCATAACCATGATTATCTGAATAAATGCCACAAGAAGTCATATTCGGAAGAGAAGATTGTTTTGTTTTGTACTCGCTATTTCCACCAGTATTCCAAATACATTTATATGAACTATTACAATAACATGCACCGGATGACGTTGTACTATTGCTGCCACTTTTAGTTACAACAATCGTTAACACTCCTATTTTTCCATTAGAACTTTTAACCGTAATTGAAGTTGTTCCCGCTTTAAGAGCTTTTATCTCTGCTGATGTTCCGTCAGCACTTGGTGTTACAGAAATAATAGTTTTATCAAATAAATCATATGTTAATGCTTTATTTGTAGCATTCGCTGGTACTATCTCTGGAACAAGTTTATATAAGTCATTAACAGTTAATTTTAATGTTGATATATTATTAGTTGTTGTAATTTCTGGTTGAGTAAACTTAATTTCTTGTATTTCTGATGGTGTCGTACTTGTTTCAGTTACAAATCCTAAATTCTCATCACTATCAGTAACAACTACTTTAAAACTTTTCCTTATAACATTGTTTACAACTACCGTTACCTCACTTTCTCCTAGAGCTACTCCCTCTATTTTTCCATTTTCATCTACTCTTACTTTAGACGTATCTGAACTAAGATATTCTATTTTTTCTACATAACCATTTGATGGTGTCATACTTATACTTTTAAATATATCGTATGATGAAGACACCTTAACCGCTAAATTCCCTTCTGGAATATTTACATCTGTTGTATTAACATTTTTATCACCCATATATACAATCAATCTTCCAGTTCCCATACTTTCATTATATATGATGGTTATATTGGTACTTCCAAGCACATTTCCTGTTGTGATTACTCCATTACTAATTGAAGCTAAAGAACTATTATCAAGTCTCATTGTAACATTACTATAATCACCATTATAGGTTTTACCATTAACTTTAAAATTAATCTTCCTAGAATCATTTACTAAAACATATTCAGGATTATTTTCAAGAGATATAGTCGTAGTACTACTATCTTCATCTTTATTTTTGAAATACATTACTCCTGCAAAAACTAATACTTCAATTAATACAATTATTCCTAATACCTTTGCAGATGGTAAAAAACTCAAAGCCTTATCCATTGCTGATTCTTGTCTTGTATCATTTTCTTCATTTTGATTATTATTCATATCACTATACATATAATATCTCCCCAATCTTCAATTTTATTATAGCAATTAATGATATTGTTAGCAATAATTTAGTATAAAAAAAAGGAAGCTTTACACTTCCATTTGATAATTACAATTTGCACATTTATGAACATTATCTTTATTAATGATTAATCCTTTACATTTAGGACATACTTCCCCTGTTGGCATATCCCATACAGCTATATCACATTTAGGAAAATTAGAACAACCGTAAAATACTTTTCCTTTACGAGTTTTCTTTTCAATTATTTTTCCACCACATTTAGGACAAGTCATAATTTCTTTGATTTCTTTTTCATCTTTTTTTATGTATGTACAATCAGGATAATTAGAGCATGCCGTAAACTCACCATATCGTCCTTTTCTTATAACTAATGGACTTTGACAAATTGGACAAACTTCTCCCGTTTCTTTAGGTCCACTTCTTTCCATCTTAACAAAAGCTTCATGAAGTGTTTCATCAAATACACCATAGAAATCTTTTAAAACTTTAATATTATCTAATAGCCCATCAGCAATTTCATCAAGTTCTTTTTCCATATTAGCAGTATACTTAACATTAATAATGTTACTAAAAAATTCTTGTAACTTGTCCGTTACTAAAATACCAATTTCGGTTGGTGCAAACTTTTTATCAATTACTTCAACATATCCTCTTTCACGAATATTAGACATAATCGTTGCATAAGTACTTGGTCTCCCAATTCCTAGTTCCTCTAATTCCTTAATTAATTTAGCTTCCGTATATCTACTTTTTGGTTTTGTAAAATGTTCACTTGCTTCAATAATATCTGTTGTTAATACTTCACCAACATTTAATTCTGGTAAAATGGTATCATTGGCTTCCTCATATTTACCATATACTTTTAAATAACCTGGAAAAGTAATAACTGTACCAGTACTCTTAAAATTATAATCATTATTATCAAGAATAATTGTTGTTACATCTGTTTTAGCATCAGCCATTAAGCTTGCAAGAGTTCTAGCATAAATCAATGAATAAAGCTTAAGTTCATCACTCGTTAAATGATTTTTTAATGATTCTGGTGTACGATAAATACTTGTTGGTCTAATACCTTCATGAGCATCTTGAACGTTTTCTTTAGCTTTCGTTTTCTTTACATGACCAACAAACTCTTTACCATAGTTTTCTTCAATAAAATGATATGTTGGACCAGTAAACTCATCAGACAAACGAATAGAATCAGTTCTCATATAAGTAATTAAACCAGTATGCTCACTTCCAATGTCAAGACCTTCATATAATTTTTGGGCAATAGACATCGTTTTCTTAGCAGGAAATCCTAATTTTGTTGAAGCTTCCTGTTGTAAGGTAGATGTCGTAAAAGGAAATTTACTCGCCCTATTCTTATTTTTCTTATCAACACTTGCAACAACAAATTTATTAGACAAGCTTTTTAATATTGTATCAGCCTTCTCTTTTTCTTTAATTTCAATTTCCTTATTTTTAAAAGCAAATAATTCACTTTTCATATCTTTATCTGGAAATTCTGCGGTAATAGTATAATATGCTTCTGGAACAAAGGCATTAATTTCTCTTTCACGATCAACAACCAATTTTAATGCCACGCTTTGAACACGACCTGCTGACTTTCCTCCAGTTTTATTTTGCATTAATTTAGATAATCTAAAACCTATTATTCTATCTAACATTCTTCTTGTTTCTTGACTCTTAACTAAATTAAAATCTATTTTTCTAGGATTAGCAAGTCCTTCTAAAACTTTTTCTTTCGTTATTTCATAAAATAAAACTCGAAGATAATTACTATCTTTTATTTTTAAAGTATCATACAAGTGCCAACTTATAGCTTCTCCTTCTCTATCGGGGTCGGTTGCAAGATAAATCTTATCTGCTTCTTTTACTAGTTTCTTTAAATCACTTATAACTTTCTTTTTGCTAGGCATAGGCACATAGTTTGGTTTAAAATTATCATCTATATCAATACCAAGTCCATATTTACCAGTTGTTGCTAAATCCCTAATATGTCCCACACTTGATACTACTTTATAGTCCCCTCCAAGATATTTCTCGATTGTTTTACTCTTCGCTGGAGACTCTACAATTACTAATTGCATTTTAACACCTCAACATTAATTTATACTAATTATTCATAAAAATGTCAAGATTTTTTTTCTTTCAAAAAAAAGATGAAATAACCCTTTCATCCTTAGCATATTTTATTTATTATATTTTAAATATGCTTTTTACCATCGCCTTCATTATTATCATATAGTATATTTATATCACTTTCATTTCCAAGTGAATCATAATCCCATAACAAACGAATTTCTCTACTTCGTGATGGATGACGTAATTTTCTTATTGCTTTCATTTCGATTTGACGTATTCTTTCCGCAGTCAAGTTATATTTACGTCCAACTTCTTCTAAAAAATATTGATGTCCATCTTTAAATCCAAAACGCATTAATATAACATCCTTTTCTCTATCAGTAAGTGTATCCAGTGCTTTATTTAATCTTTCACTAATTATCTTAGAAAATAATTCTTTATCTAAATTATTATCCAAATTATCTGTTGTAATATCAATATCACTTTCCTGTAACTCGTCATATGACAATTGCCTAGCAAACATTCTCTTTACTTCTCTGCGTGCTTTTTCACTTATTGTTCCATTCATTATCATCAGGTCAATTATTTCATCTAACATGTCATTATCACCATCATATTTCATATCCCATTCTTTTTCTATAATATAACGGGCATTTTGAAAAGCATAATATAATTTTTTAGAAACATTTTTAATTTTAGGAATAGATTTTTTAATATATCCTTCAATACACGGAATAGCATAACTTGCAAATTTAACATTTATCAAAGGATCATATCCATCTATTGCATACACCAATCCTTCATACCCATAACTTTCTATTTCTTCCTGCGCTATATCATGTCTAAACGCCATTTTCCATGCTACATAAGGAACCAATCTTAAGTTTCGAATAATAAGTTCTTCTCGCAATACGGGATCGTGTGTACGTTTATATATCAAAAACTTTTCACGTTCTTCTTCATTTGACAATGGTTTTGAATAACTTTTAGATTTATATGTTCTAATATAATCATAGTTTATAAATTCTGAATCTATATCCTGGGAAGTACCACCGATACGAATATTATTTTTTAACAATAATTCAATAACATGTTCAACTTCTTTTTCACTCAGTTTTAATTTTACAATGTCACTTAGACTAATCGATGGATATGGTTTATCAAAATCAAACTCTTTACTATTTTTTGACTTATGCTTTTTCATATGAACATTACTAGGAATAAATTCATATAAAATAAAATTATCTAAATCATCATAGTCTTCAAAGACAATTTCTTCTCCTTCATATATAATTTTCGCTATAGCCGGTTTATCACGCGAAGATAAACCATCACTTGTAATCTTTCCATAATTAAAATCTATAGCTCTATCGCTACGATTTCTTTTTTTTATTTCTTCCTTAGAAGATTTGATTATCTCTATTCCACTGCTTCTAAACGCAAGACGCAATAGGCCTTTTTCTTGATATGATAGCAAAAGACCTTCTATTAACTCATCATTAACATATTCTCTTCCATTGCTATCTTTTTTTATTAAATAATTATATTTTTTTAATATTAAATTATTTATTTCATCCATAAAATCTCCTAATTTATACTACTTTAGCTCATCCATAAGTTTTGGAATTAATTGTTTCTTTCTTGATACAATACCATCTAATTTAAATCCTTCATACATTTCACTATTATTACCAAAAACTGATCTAAAAACATTTTCACTATTTTTATTATATAAAAGATATGTATTATTATTTATTATATCTGTTATACAAAAAGCAAAAATATCATAATCATGCTCTTTGGATACTTTTTCAATGACATCTAGATATTTATTCTTATCTTTTAAAATCTTTTCATAATTAATAACAGGCATTTGTCCTATACCAATTTTTCGATTATTAATATTAAAAGATTTAAAGTCGTTATAAATTAATTCTTCAATAGTTTTACCTTTTATTGAAGCTGCTGCAGAAAACATTCCTTTTGAATACTTAACTGGATCTATTTTAGCAATTTTAGATAATTCTTCAACTGCTTGAATATCATAATTCGTTGTCGTTGGAGAATGAAGCATCAAGGTATCAGAAATAATACCTGATAACATAAGCCCTGCAATATTTTTTGGTGGTTTTACTTTATTTTCTTTATACATCTCATAAATAATCGTATTAGTACTTCCTACAGCCATATTACGAAAATTAATGGGACTTGATGAATTAATATTACCTATTTTATGATGATCTATTATTTCAATAATATCTGCCTCTTCTATACCATCTACACTTTGAAAATATTCATTATGATCAAGCATAATTACTTTCTTTTTATTTGGTGTATTAACATCTTCAATTCTTAATAATCCTAGTACCCTTTTTTTCTTATCAACTACCGGATAATTAGTAAAATGACACTTATTTGCATAAGTTAAAAAATCATTAACATACATTTTTTCGTCAATAGGATTAGCATTATCTTTTATAACAATACTTTTAATATAATTAGAGAGAATAAGAATTCTTGATACATATAATAGTTCTTCATTTGATGTTATAATACTAACCTTGTTTTTTTTAGCTAATTCAATTACTTCTTCACTAATTGTATTTGTACCCACTATAATAATTAATTTTATCTTAGCCATAATCGCTTCTATAATTGTATTATAACGATTACCAATAACTAAAATACTATCATGAGTTAAATGAATATTTTCTATAAAATCTTTACTTCGATATGCTGATAGAATTATTTTACCTTTTATTTCATTAGCAAACCTTAATATTTCCTTACCATTAATAATACTTAATAAATTGTCATAGGAAGTATGTAAGCTATCATATTTAGAATCAATAATTACCTTTAATAAGTCTTTTATTGTTATCATACCTAAATATTCTTTATTACTACGACATATTGGTACACCGGTAATATTTTCCTTTTGCATAAATAAATATAGATCATTTAGAGTATTATTATCTATTAAGAAACAATCTTTTTTATAATTTAAATCACTAATTTGTAATTTAACGTCATTAAGATAAAGTGGTTTATTAACTTTAAAATAATTTAATACATACTTTGTTTCATTATTAATTTCTCCTAAAATATAAGGAGTAACATGCATCTTTCTAGAGTTTTTTAAATATGCTAAAGTTATTGCAGAACAAACAGAATCAGTATCTGGATTTTTATGACCAAAAGCATAAATATTATCTTTCACAACTTATCCTCCTTTAGTAAACTTAAAGAAACTTTTTCATTTTTCTTATCAATACCTACTACATAACAAGTAACAATATCTCCCACTTTAAATAATTTTGATGGACTATGAATATATTCTTTAGACAACTTAGATATATGGGCAAGAGCATCATTATGAAGTCCAATATCAATAAAAAGGCCAAAATCCACTACATTACGAACTGTGCCTGTAAGTTCCATACCCATTTTCAAATCATCAATAGTTAATACATCACTTTTTAAAATTGGCGCAGGTGCATCTTCTCTTGGATCTCTATGTGGTTTTTTTAATGCATCTATAATATCTACAAAAGTATAATGATCAATAGCAAGTTCTTTTTCAAGTGAATCTAAGTCAATTGTTTCTAATTCATAGATTATTTTTTCACTACCAATATCTTCTACTTTCAAATTCAATTTGGTTAAAATATTTAAAGCATCTTTATAATTATCAGGATGGATAGCTGTTTCATCAAGCGGATTATTACCATCATTTATTCTTAAAAATCCAATAGCTTGCTCATATGTTTTATCGGATATACCTTTAATATTTTTTATTTCCTCACGACTATTAATTTTTCCATGATTAAGTCGATATTCTGTTATTCCTTCGATACTTTTTTTATTAAGACCTGAAATATATTTCAATAAAGATGGTGAAGCAGTATTAACATCAACGCCAACTTTATTAACTGCCTTAGTGACAGTAAAATCAAGTGCACTTTCAAGTTCATGGGCTTTAACATCATGTTGATAAAGTCCTACACCAATACTTTTTGGTTCAATTTTAACTAATTCTGATAAGCTATCTTGTAATCTTCTCCCAATACTAATTGCACTTCTTTTTTCAACTGTTAAATCAGGAAATTCTTCTATTCCTAACTTGCTTGCAGAATATACACTGGCACCAGCTTCGTTAACCATAACATAATTTACTTCATGGTCTGCTTCTTTAATAGTATCAGCGATAAATCTTTCGCTTTCACGAGAAGCAGTACCATTACCAATCGCTACAACATCAATCTTAAATTCATTTATAAGATTTAAAACTGTTTTTTTACTTTCTAAAATCTTATTTAATGGTGGCGTTGGATAAATAACTTCAATTTTTAATGGATTACCTTGTCTATCAAGAACCGCAAGTTTACAACCTGTTCTATAAGCTGGATCAAGAGCTAAAACCATCTTTTCTTTAAGTGGTGGCGTCATTAATAAACTTTCTAAATTCTTTCCAAAATTTTCTATTGCAACAGTACTTGCCTTATCCGTTAAATCACTTCTAATTTCTCTTTCAATACTAGGTAGAATAAGGCGATTCATACTATCTTCAATAGCTTCAATAACAGAATTCACATAAGACACATCAGGATTTTTTATTACTTTTCTTTTTAAATATGATAAAACATCTTCTTTAGAATAATCTAAATTAATTGTTAAAATATCTTCTTTTTCACCACGATTTATTGCTAATACACGATGTGACTTAATTGTTTTAATTTTTTCACTATAATCATAATATATCTTATATATTTCTTTTTCATCATGAGCATTTTTCTTTATTTTAGAAGAAATAATACCATTTAAGTAAATATAATTACGTAAGAATTTACGATAACTTGCTTCATCTGATATAATCTCAGCAATAATATACTTAACACCTTGAATAACATCTTCCCGTGTCTTAACAAGATCATTTATATAACTATCTGCTTCTTTAGATAAATCAAATTCATCAAAAGTCAATACTTTTTTAGCAAGAGGTTCAAGTCCTGCTTTAATCGCCTCGGAAGCTTTAGTTTTCTTTTTTTCTTTATATGGGCGATACAAATCTTCAACATCAACTAACTTCTCGGCTTTCATAATTTCTTCCTTAAGTTCTTCTGTTAATAAACCTTTTTCATCAATTAACCTTATAACATCTTCTTTTCTTTTTAATAAATTTACTTGATATGTATAAACTTCTTCTATTTTCCTTAACGTTTCCTCATCAAGAGCCCCAGTTACTTCTTTTCTGTATCGCGCAATAAAAGGAATAGTATTACCTTCTTCTAATAACTTTAACGTAACTTCTACTTGCTTAATACTTATTTTTAATTCTTTACTTATTTCTTCAATTATTCTATTGTTCATATACTCCACCTACTATTTTATTATACAATATTATTTTTTATTTTAAAAGAAAAAAAGCACATAAAGTGCCTCGATACTATAGATTCCACTATAACTATCATTTTATTATATGAAAATATTAATAATTTATACATTTTCAATTAAATATCTCTTGGATTAAAAGATATCTCAATCTTTATTTTATTATTACTTTTATAATGTTCTATTAAATCTTTTAAATTATTTTTTAAATTATTTTCTTTTTTATATTTTATTAAAATACTAAAACGATTAACATTATTAACTTTAAATGGATACATCATACTAGGTCCAATTATTATTTTATCGGGTTGTCTATTTTCAAGAATATTTTTGATTTTATTAACTTCCTTACTCAAAAAATCATAATCAACTGATTTAATAATTACTTCACAAAGATAAAAGAAAGGCGGATATTTACCAAATAATCTTTCTTGCATTTCTTTTTCATAGAATGCTAAATAATTATTACTTTTTGCCAGAACAATTGCATAATGATCTGGATTAAATGTTTGAATAACTACTTCGCCTTCTTTTTCACTTCTTCCACTACGCCCAGCAACTTGCGAAATTAAAGAATAAGTATTTTCGCTACTTAAATATGATGGTATAAAAAGCGATGTATCAGCATTTAATATTCCTACTAGTGTAACATTAGGAAAATCTAGTCCCTTACTAATCATTTGTGTTCCTAAAAGGATATCATATTCATAATTTTTAAAAGCAGTAATTATTTTATCATGACTTCCCTTTTTTGTCGTTGTGTCCAAATCCATTCTAATAACTCTAGCTTTAGGAAATAAATTATGTATTTCTTCCTCAATCTTTTCAGTTCCACTACCTAAATCTTTCATATTTTCTTGACATTTTGGACATACTAGATCCTTTTTATTTGCATACCCACAATAATGACAACGCATAATATCCTTATTTTTATGATAAGTTAATGGGATATCACAGTTAGGACATTTCATTACATAACCACAATTAGAGCACATTAATGTACTAGAGTAACCCCTTCTATTCTGTAAAAGAATTATTTGTTCATTCTTATTCAATTTTTCATGTATCTTAGTATACAAAGTTTTAGAAAAAAGAGTTTTATTTATTCGTTCTTCTTCTGTCATATCACAAATACTAATTTTAGGAAGATGAGCATTACCCGCTCTTTTATCAAGTACTAATAATTTATACAAGCCTTTTGACGCTCTTGCGTACATATCAATAGTTGGTGTTGCACTACCAAGTATTAGAGGACAATCATGGTATTTACACCTTTCTTTACTAACTTCTATAGCATCATATCTTGGCATTACATCTTGCTTAAAATTCTCAGAATGACATTCATCAATAATAATAATACCAAGATTAGAAAGAGGTGCAAAAACACTACTTCTTGTGCCAATAACAATATCAACTTCTCCTCTTTTAATTTTTCTATATTCATCAAATCTTTCCCCATCCGATAATCCAGAATGTAATATTGCTACTTTATTAAATCTTGCTTCTATTCTTTTTAATATTTGATTAGTCAAAGTAATCTCGGGAATTAATAGTAAACACTTTTTACCATTTTCAATTACTTTTTCCATAATTTTTATATATACTTCTGTTTTACCACTACCCGTTATACCAAATAATAAATAATTAATATTTTTATTTAAACTATTAACTACTTCATAATATACTTTCTTTTGATCTGTATTTAATTCATGAATTGGATAATCCACATTTTCATTTTTTTCTCTTCGATATTCTTCAACTTCTATTTTTCTTAAGATTCCTTTTTTTAATAGGGTATCAACGGAAGAATTAATTTTTTTTAATTCACTATATAAACATCTTCCTTTTTCATTAATTTTATTAATTATTTCTTGTTGTTTATCACTAAATTCCATATTTAAATTATCTATCTCTATCATCTTTGAATATTTAATATTAATTTTACTACCGTTTTTCGCTTTTAATGCTTTTGGCAGCATTACTTGATAGGAACTAATTAATGTCGATAATGTTTCATTACTTAACCATTTGCCTAAGTCTAGTAATTCATTGTTTAGTATTACCTCACTATCTATTACATCAATAATATCCTTTATATCATATCCTTCGTCAATATTATCTATTATTTCTAAAACAAAACCCTCTAATTTTTGATTATTAAAAGGTACTAAAACTCGTATTCCAATTTTAACTTGATCAACATATTTATTAGGCACATGATAAGTAAATGCTTTATCAATATTAAAAGCCGATAATTCAACTAAAACCTTTATATACATAGTATCACTCTTTTCGTAATTTAATATTAGCATAAATCAATATAAAATAAAAGAATAAATCTTTTAATTAGACTTATTCTATTCATCATAACTATCAAAATAATTAATACGCATAGCTTTTTTAAACTTCTTTATATTTTCTTTTGCAACTATTCTAGCTTTTTTTGTTCCTTCAATTAAGACTTTATCAATATAATCCATATCTTTAGCAAGTTCTAATCTCTTCTCACGAATAGGTTTTAATTCTCTATTTAAAACATTAAATAAGAACTTTTTAATCTTAACATCACCAAGACCGCCTTTTTTATAATGTGCTTTAAGTTCATCTAAATTATGATATTCTGGTAAAAATTCTTTGAAATCTTCTTCTTTACATAAGGCATCTAAATAAGTAAAGACCGTATTTCCTTCAATACATCCTGGATCTTCAACTTTAATATGATTAGGATCAGTATACATACTCATAACTTTCTTACGTAATTCTTCTTCACTATCCGATAGATAAATACAATTACCTAAACTCTTACTCATTTTACAGTTTCCATCAAGTCCTGGTAATCTTGCACAAATAGAATTATCCGGAAGTAATATTCTGCATTCATTTAATGTTTCACCATAGATACTATTAAACTTTCTTACTATTTCATTTGCTTGTTCAATCATTGGTTCTTGATCAATCCCTGCTGGAACTAAAGTTGTATTAAATAATGTAATATCAGCAGCTTGACTTACAGGATAATTTAGAAAACCTGATGGAAGAGATTCATCCATGCCTTTTTCATGCATTTCACATTTAACTGTAGGATTACGCATTAATCTTGATACTGTTACTAAGTTCATAAAATAGAATGTATATTCAGCAAGTTCGGGAATCATTGATTGAACAAAGATAATTACTTTCTTAGGATCAATTCCAACTGCTAAATAATCAAGTGCAACTTCCCTAATGTTTTCTCTTACTTTATCCGGATTATCATAATTATCTGTTAAAGCTTGAGCATCCGCGATAAAAACATACATTTTATCGAAGTTACCTTCATTTTGTAATTTAACGCGATTTTTAAGTGAACCAACATAGTGTCCTAAATGTAAATGTCCTGTTGGACGATCTCCTGTTAATATAATTTCTGTTTTCATACAAATCACTCTCCTTAAAATAAAAACTCTTATTCCCAAGAATAAGAGCCAACTCTTTAAATTATTATGTACTATCATACATTGTCTTAATAACGGAAGACAACCGTATCATGATACTTACTTCTCACAATCTCTCATTGGTCCATTCACTATATTATCATTATGATTTTCCATCAACCAATCACTTTCTATGAATGCATAATTATAGATACTAATCCAAATCAACAATTTAAATTACATCCTTATTATATAACTATCTAATATAGATTGTCAATATTGTCATCTTTAATCATTTACTGATAATCTTTTACATCTTTAATTAATTCTTCCATAATTTTATTAGCTTTTTTAATCTCTTTGATATCATGACTTTTAATTAATTGATTCGCTTTACTTATCTCTTCATTAATCTTAGTAAGATAACTATCATCATCTGTAACAATTTTTATTTTTTCCCATGTTTTAGCATGTTTATCAAATATTTCATATTCACTATTAATACTTGTATTAGTATCTTTAATATAATTAATTAAAACTTTTAACTTTTCAGTTGCTTTTTTTACATAATATTCATCATCTTTTTCGATTAATTCGTTAATCTCTTTAATATCTTTATCATAAATATTATCAATAGTTTCTCGAAATAAAGGATAATCATGCATTACTTCATGAAATTCTTCTTGTACTTTTAAAAACTCGTTGTAATAATAATTCATTATTTAAGCCTTTCTAAAATATCACGAGAAGCGATTAAGCCTGTTGCAGCAGCGATAACAATATTCCCTGCTTTACCAGCACCATCACCAATAAAATAAATATTATGTTCTTTCGCTTTAAATTTATTATCCGTTTCTATCTCATTCGAAAAGAATTTAATCTCAGGACCATATAGAAGTGTTTCATCATTATTAACGCCTGGGATTATACGATCAAGAGCTTCTAATCCATCTAATATATTCGTAATAATCCTATGTGGCATAACTAAAGACAAATCTCCATAAACAACATCTTTCAAAGTTGGAGTGATAAACAATTTATTTATTCTTGTTTCTCTTGTTCTTCTAAATTTCTTTAAATCACCTAATGTTTGTAAAATAGGTTTAGAGTCCCCTAAACAATTAGCGATTTTGGCAATACATTCACCATATTCTCTTGTATTTGTAACTGGTTCTGTTAAATTAATTTTGGAAATAAAGGCAAAATTACTATTATTCGATTTAATATTTTTTAAAGCATGCCCATTAACACAAATATATCCATAATAATTCTCTTTTGTAACATATCCACCTGGATTTGTACAGAAAGTTCTTATTTCATCACCATATGTTTTAGTTTTAATAAATATTGATGGATCATATATAACACTACATAAATCTTCTAATAGTTCTCGTCTAACTTCAACACGAACACCAATTTCAATACTTTGAGAAAGATATGGTATTTCATATTTATCAGCTAAAGATTGAATCCATTTCGCACCTGTTCTTCCTGGTGCTACAATAACATATTTAGCACTATACTCGATTTCTTCTCTTCCTTTTTTACATAGAACTCGATTCTTTTTCTTTTCGTCTATTATATCTTTTACAGTAATGCAATCGATTAATTCAACACCTTTTTCTTTTAAGAAATCAGTTATTCCTTTAATATAACCAGGTAAATTATCACTACCTAAATGTTTTTGTTTAATTAATAATAATTTAGCACCTGTTAGGGCAACCTGTTTTTCAATTCTTTTGGCCTCTTCTATATTAGTTGGATATACATCAGAATCCATTCCAAAGAAATTAAAAATATTTTCTGTATCAACAAGAAGTTTTTCTGCATCATCACTGGTCATATACTTATATAAATCACTTTTACCTAGTTTAGCAACGTAATTAAGTTTTCCATCACTAAATGTACCAGCTCCCCCAAAACCAGAAAGGATTCCACAAGGATTACAGTTTTTACATTTCGTACCATATTTATTCATCGGACAAACACGGTTCTCAGCAAACTTTCCTTGATCTAATAAAAGAATTTTTAATTTATCATTTTTTGTAATTAATTCATAAGCTGCAAATAATCCCGCAGGACCTGCTCCAACAATTATAACATCATACATATAATATACCTCACCGAGTTAATTTTATCATAAAAAGAAACCCTAAACAATATTTTGTCTAAAGTTTCATTTTTTTACCTAACTATTTTCAAATTTCGCTACTAATTCCAAATCAGAATTAACAGGTGTATCAAAATCATATGCTTGTCTATTTAATTGCCATTCCACAAATGTATATCCTATTTTTGGTTCAAAAGGTATCGTAACTTTATCTCCCTCATTTACAATTTTCTCTGTATACAAGTAAGGACTACAACTACATCCATCACCAGAGGAAGGAAGACTACATGGACAAGGAACTTTAAATATTATTTTATAAGAATTTGTACTTCCATCACCTTCCCATTTAGCCACTAGTTTCAAATCACTATTTACCACATCATTAAAATCATATGTTTTAATAACATTATATGACATATTAGATATCTTTTTTTCTCCTTGTATTTGCCATTCGACAAATTTATATCCTGTTTTAATAGGAGGAGTTGGCTCAATAACTTTTTCACCATTATGTAATTTTTGAGCAGGAACACTACTTCCTCCATCACTATCAAAGGTTATAGTATAATCGACTACAGTATCAATATTTTTTTTCTCCCATTTAGCACTAAGAATGGTAGTCTTATCAAATTTATAATTACTATCTATTTTTTCTTCTCCTACATACCATCCTAAAAATGTATATCCATCACTCTCCAAGGTTGGTAAATTAATACTTTCTCCCTTTTTTACTTTGATGTTACTTAGTGTAGTAGAACTATTAGTATTAAATGATATTGTTATTTCATTAAGATTTATATATAAAACATATCCTCCTAATAATAATCCTGCAATTAATAATATAATTAATATCCCTGATAATATCTTTCTCACTTTTATCACTCCTCTTTACCTATATTATCATTTTATCATAGTATCAGATCAATATCTACTTTTGCAAAAGAAAAATATCTACTTGTCATAGATATTTTACATAATAATTAAGTTTACTATCATTAAATGCACCTGCTCCCACAATAATATACTTCATATAGAAAATTTTAATAAAAAGAAACCCTAAACAATATTTTGTCTAAAGTTTCACTTTTTACTTAACTATTTTTAAATTTCGCTACTAATTCCAAATCAGAATTAACAGGTGTATTAAAATCATATGTCTTACCATTGCTAAATAATTGCCATTCAACGAAAGTATGTCCTATTTTTGGTTCAAAAGGTTTAGTAACTTTATCTCCCTCATTTACAATTTTCTCTGTATACACGTAAGGAGCACAATTACATGCAACTCCAGAATCATTAGGAAAACTGCATGGACAAGGAACGCTAAATGTTACTTTATAAGAATTTGTGCTTCCATCACCTTCCCATTTAGCCACTAGTTTCAAATCACTATTTACCACATCATTAAAATCATATGTTTTAATAACATTATATGAATTATACAGTGTCGTATGTTCTCCTTGTATTTGCCATTCTACAAATTTATATCCTGTTTTAATAGGAGGAGTTGGCTCAATAACTCTTTCACCATTATGTAATTTTTGAGTAGGAACACTACTTCCTCCATCGCTATCAAATAGCACTGTATTATATTTAACTTTATTGTAGATTAAATATCCAATAAGTCCTATAATATATATTACTAATATAGTAATTATAATTTTTGATAATTTATTCATTTCTATACCTTATTCTTCAATATTACTACAAGTACTACCTTTCCATAGATTAGGTTCATACACTACACCAAAGAATAACATTTCATTGGTATTTTTATCTCTTATCATATAAATAAATGGTTTATTAAACTTAATATCAATATATTCATATTGAACTGGTTGCATTATTGCACCACTTCCAGCTACGGTAAAATATGTAACTGCCGCTGCTTTAGTTCCTTTTTCCATTAATTCAATATGAGTTTTATGAATAGCATCTGATACATACAAATTATATAGTCCCATTTCTTTAATATTTGCCATATTATCAAATTCAGCAGCACTTTTATCACCATAATAGCTAGCTGCTACAAAAGCTTTTCTTATTCCCATATTCTCTAATAACTTCATAAATTTATCTATACCTGAATCATATGTAAATCTTGGAAGTGATAAATTAACTACTTGCTCTTTTTCTGCAGATTTAATTGGTGTTTTAATAAGATTACTGATATTTTTCATATCTTTTTCCAAAGAATTATTAATATAATTATCTAAATTACCAGTTGGAACTAATCCTATAAACTCTAATTCAACATTACTTCCTTCTTCTTTTCTATATGGTAACACTATTCCTTCTACATTATCTTCTTTAATATACTTAATACTGCCACTATCATGCATCATTTCAACATTAATTTTACTTCCATCTGATTTAGTAAATTCTTCTTCTCTAGTATTTATGCATTTAAACTCGCTTTGCCATTCCACATCAATTGCAAGAGCATTAGCAAGTCCTAAAACAAACATAGGATCCATTTGATCAAGAATTTTATCAATCATACCTTTAGTTTTTTCTTTAACCCATTCGTTAATTTTATCAGGCGTACTAAACTCATCAAGAATCATATCAGCATTATAATTGGTTTTTAAATTAGTTTTATAGTTATTTAATATATAACTATCGTATTTATTTTTGATAAATATAGCATTAGCAACACTTACTTTATCTTTTACTGTTACATCATTTATTGTTCTTGTTCCTATTACTTTATCTATTTCAGCTTTAGTATCACCATTTGCTCCATCTCTTAACATACTAAGAGCTATTTCAATGGAATATGGGCTTATTAAATAATTTTTATTCTTTTCAGCCATTTCATGATTATTTAATATTAAGTTATAATTAAATTCATTACTTTTTGTTACAACTGGTCCATCGATTGGTGGAATTACTGATGTTTTAGAATCTTTTTTTAATACTTTATTATATACAAGATATCCACTCAATCCTACTATATATATTAATAATATCACAATTATTATTTTTGATAACTTATTCATCATTATTCTCCTTTACTGCATGTACTACCTTTCCATAGATTAGGTTCATACACTACACCAAAGAATAACATTTCACCTGTATTCTTTTCTCTTATTACATAAACAAATGGTTTATCAAATTTGATATCAATATATTTTTTTTCTACTGGCATAGCATTAGCAGCATCAATTCCAAAGAAAGTAACTGCCGCAGCTTTTGTTCCTTTTTCCATTAATTCAATATGTGTTTTATGAACTGCTGTTCCTACATATAATCCCGTAATACTAGGATCCTTTGTAATCATTGCTTTTATATCTGCCATATTTTCAAATTCTGCAGCAGTTTTATCACCATAATATCCAGCTGGAATAAATGCTTTCCTTATTCCCATATTTTGTAATAAAGTTTTAAACAAATTAGGATTACTGTTACTCTTCATTTCCGAATCATAGGTAAATCTTGGAAGGTTTAATCTAACTTCGTCCACTTCACCTTCTTTTGGTACTTTAATAAGACTATTCATATTTTTTAAATCTTTTTCTAAATTATTATTTATATAACTATCTAAATCTCCTGTTGGTATTAATCCTATAAATTCTAGTTCAACATTGGAACCATTGACTTTTTTATATGGTAATACTATTCCTTCTACATCATTTTCTTTAATATATTGATATGCTTCACTATGCATCATTTCTACATTAATTTTACTTCCATCTGCTTTGGTAAATTCTTCACTTCTTGTTCTATCACACTCAAATTGACTTTGCCACTCGACATCAATTGCAAGTGCATTTGCAAGGCCTAATACAAAATTACCATCAACACTATCAACAACTTTATCAATCATTCCTTTTGTTTTTTCTTTTACCCATGCATTGATTTTATCAGGTGTTTTAAATTCATCTAGAATCATTTCTGCATTATAATTTGTTTTTAAATTATTTTTAAAATTAGATAATATTTCATTCTCCCATTTATCTTTCATAAACAATGCATTAGCAACATTTATTTTATCTCCTGATGTTACATCATTCATTTTCCTTGTTCCAATAACTTTTTCTATTTCTGTTTTTGTTTCACCATTTGCTCCATCTCTTAACATACTAAGAGCCATTTCAATAGAATATGGACTTATCAAATAATTTTTATTCTTCTCAGCTATAGCATGATTATTTAATATTAAATTATAGTTAAATTCATTACTTTTCGCTACAACAGGTTCATCTGTTGGTTTATCAGTTGGCTTTTCTT
>CACZNM010000133.1 GCA_902782535.1 uncultured Erysipelotrichaceae bacterium | reverse complement strand
TTATTAAAAGTAACTTAATACGACTATCAATTTTTCTTTGAAACATATTCTTCACCAATTAAATATATGAAAAAAATCCATTCTTACGAACAGATTTTATAAGTTTTTAAACAATATTATTCATTCATCATTATTTTTCTAATTGCAACATAATCTAAAGCACTTATTTTTCCATCACTATTCATATCTGCTGCAATAAATTCCACGTCATTATCAGCTATTATTCTTGTTTTTAACATATGATTTCTAATTAATATATAATCTAATGCTCCTATTTTTCCGTCTTTATTTGCGTCTCCCTTTATAACTACTGTATAACTTTCTTTATCTTTTTTTATGATAGCACCAGTTACTATAATATCTTTATTAGTTTCAATAATAACATCATTACCTAACTTGCTCTTTATTGATTGAATACTATCACCAACACTAAATCCAAATACATAATTACCATTAATCGTATAGTTGTTTTTTTGAATAATATTGGCTAATGATTCATTATTATTATTGTTATTATTACTTACAACATCAACATTAAAACTAACATTAAGATTATTATAACTAATAGTAACTGTCTTAGTTCCACTACTTGTACTATTAAAGCCACTAATATTAACTTGATTAAGCGATAAACCTTCTGTTTTACCAGTATTATAATTTAATTGTAATTGTAAGCCTGTTAAATCCAGCTCATCATTAATATTATAATTTACTTTATTAGGGAGTGAAATAATAGATATAGAATCTTTTTCTTCCATAATTAATTCTGGTCTTAATATTACATAATTATCTTTACCAAATAATGTTTGATAATTAATAAATTGTAAATATTTATTTTTTTCCACGGCATAATATGAATTAAGACCACTAAAATAATACCCATTACTTCTTGCATTCATACCAGTATATAAATCATCTAACGTTAATTCCTGACTTCCTAATGTTAAGCCACTAGCATAATACTCATATGTAAATTCATCACGCGAATTATTGATATTATCTTTTGTGCTAGGATTATATCCCACAAATTTACCTACACCATTATCAGTTATATAGATATATGCATATATTCCATCTTCAAATGTATAATTTGCTTCTTTATATTCTTTATCTGAATCTTTTTCAATAGGATTATATTCATATATAAGAATATCCCCGTCTTTAAAATCAATAGCATTTATTGTCTTAGCACGAACTGTTTCATCGGAGTATTCACCACCCCATCTAGGAATATGATATTCTAAAAAATTTCCACTACCTTTTGTTGAACTTTCTGTCTCAACATTTATTTCATCATCTTCACTAATATATAAAAAATCGTCGGATAAATCAATATTACTGCTATCTGGATTAATTGCAACAACATCCTTACTTATATTATATAATCTAATACCACCCCAATATTTATTTAAAATCATTTTAGTATAAAAATTATTGGGTTTCAATTTTATTGCATTTGTTTTTGATTTGCTAGTAAGTGAAGGTGCAGTTTCGATAATATTATTAAAATCAAAATTATCCTTGAAATTAAAGTTTTGTCCTGTTGCACAAGAATATATTTGATCAATTAACTCCAAACCACTATAAGATTTATTACGAATTTTTTCTGTATAACAACGTTTATAATCCTGTGAATAATCTGATGTCTTACTAACAATTAAATTATTTACCTCTCCTGTTGTAATATAATAATTAGTATCTGATGTATCATATACTTTACCAGTTGAAATTACTTCTTTATTAAGATTATCATAATTCTTTTTTACCTCAACTGTGTATTCTAAAGTAACCTTTTCTCCCGGTGCTAAACTATCAATATTCCATGTTATAACATTATTACTAAATGAACCATTATGTGTTGAACTTACATAATTAACATACTCTCCTAATTCCTCTGACACTGCAAAATTACTATATCCTTTTGAATTTTTTCCATTATTAATCAAATTGTTTTTATTGGTTATTTCTACTGTATAAGTAAGTCTATTCCCTAAATGAACGTTATTTTTATCGCCAATATTAACTATTTTTTCAATAAAAATAGATGGAAATTTATTTACTCTTAATAAACTCTTAGCATATTTTTCTTTATCTATTTGATAATTAAACACTGCATTACCATTATCATCTTCATGAAACAGTCTTATTACATGACACTGATTATGACCATTACATCGTATACTTTCCCCATCAGTAAATGAATTAGATGTACTTAGCCAGGTATATTTAATTGTTCCTTCTCCTGGAATATCAATGGCATAATTATAGCCATCAGTATCTTCATTCTTATTATTACGATCATTTTGTTTTAAACTCTTAAAAAAATTATATGAAAGTTTACTGGTTCCACTAATTCTTGTTTTTATATATGGTTCTTGGGTAGAATTAAGCAACAAGGCATCTAATTTTCCAGTACTAGGATTTACTACTATATCATATACTATAAAGACATGATCATAACCAAAAATATCACCTGGTCTTAATAATCTTACAAAATTTTCAAAAGATTCATTTTTTTCTTCTTCGGGATCATATATATATTTAACTTTTTCATTTTCTTCAAGACTTTGATTTCCTGTATTATCATAATATATTAAAAAGTGTCCATCTAAACTATAATCACTGCAATTAATCTTATCTGTAGTTATTTGTCCACAAGCTTCTTCATTTGCTTCATCATTACATTTACGACATGTATTATATTTCTCATAATATTTTTTTGCAGTTGAAGTAACTGAATCTCCATATAATGGAAAGCCAGACATTCCAAACGCTTCTTTATAAACAGAAGTTGTAAATGAAGCACATACCAAGTATCGTATATCTTGTTTTGTAGCATTCTCTGGAGGTTCTGTTCCATATGTTGCTCTTGGATAATTATATTGTAGATATGGTCCTCGAAGATAATATGTTCCAATTACCTCTTTAATAATATTTTTGGCATTTTCATATGTTCCATATGATTCTTCCACGCTATCAGCATGAATACTACTATAACTATTATTGCTATTAGTGATTAAGTTTTTCTTATAAATTACTATTATTGCTGTAAAAAGTATTAATAACATTATAGATATTTTCTTCATATTTTTCTCCATATTATATTTCTAATTCTATATATAGAATAACATATTCTATGAATAAATTCCATATATTTGTAAAAAAAAGATCTATTTAAATAGACCTTTTATTATATTTCCCAAATCATTACTATTTGATGATTTTTTAGTAGTTTTTTTACTTGATTTCTTAGTATCAGAACCACCTAATAATCCTCCTAATATTCCACCAACATCAATACCTGCAGCTTCTGCTACTTTAGCACCTTTTACAGTATTAGATATTTTACCAAAAATATCATTTATTTCACTATTTCCGCTACCAAGTGATGTTAAAGAACCAAGGATAGAAGTTAATCCACCTGACTTGTTATCATCAATTGTTTTACTAACTTTCTTTTTAGTATCATTTGATACATCTTCACCTTTAACTATTTTCTTTAAATAATTAGCTGGTTTCTCAAGTAATTTCTTTGTAAGATCAGGATTAGCAACAACAAACGCAAGGATTGCTGCTCCAATCTTTTTTAAATCACCTAAATCAATATTTAAGCCAGATTTCTTTGTTTCCTTGTTTGTTGACTCTACATCAACAATTTTTTTCTCTGCCACTTTTAGTCACCAATATCTTCTGTTACTTGAGCTTTTTCAATCTTCTTAATACATATACGACAAGGTTCAGTTAAACCATGTTCATAAGCAGCATCAATAGTTCCACGCTTGATTTCGTCAGATGTATTAGAACGATTAATAGCAGAACAATCTTTATTAATATGATATTTTTTACTATGTTCTAGCCAATATACAACTGGTTCACCTTTATCATTTTTATCATAATTTCCATTTGCTAAAATTTCTTGTCTTGCTGCTTCTAATTGCTCACTAGATACAGGATTAAAATCATAGCTAGCAATTCCTCCAATTAATAGAGCAACTATAGCTACAATACCCGCTACTTTCTTCGTTTTACCATCTAAATCCTTATTTGTAAAAATAATGATAATAAGTGGTAAAAACGCTACTACAGATACAATACTTCCTAAATTGTTCCATAACCAAAATTTTGTTTTATTTTTTTCACTTGCTGGATCAATGTGATTAGCTTTCTTCCATAGCATAGAACCACATACCACAAAAATTAAATCGACAACGATTAAGATAATTAACCATGCCATTTGTGATAATTTAGGTAATTCTAATTTGCCAAAGATATTTAATACTGCTACTACTTCACATGCAATTGCAAGTACCCAAAGAATAACTGCAATAATTCTTTTTGTTTTAGCACTGCTTTTATCACTTGCTGTCACTTCAACTATTTTGCCTTCTTTGTTAAGTGAAACATTTGTATCTTTATTTTTTGTTTCAACATCAACAATTTTCTTTCCATTTTTCATGAACTCCTCCTCACACAATACTTATATCACAAAAAAAAAGATAATTCAATATTTTCTATTAAATTACCTTTTAGTAACATAATCTTTTTTATGCTCTATCCCCTAATTTATAAGCGATAAGACCACCTACTATAACTAATATAATGGAAATAATTATCTCTAAAACATTTGCACTACTAGATAATAACGGTTTAATAATAGAAACGATAGAGGCTAAAACAAAACCTAATACACCATAATACGTTTTAATAGGATATTTCTTCAATAACCATTCAATTAATTTAGCAACTAAAACTATTCCTATTAATATTCCAATTCCAAAAGGAACTAAAATTAATAAATTATGGGATAGTAAACTAAAATTAGTTAAATCTTTAATTGTATTTACAATTGGTTCATAATAACCAACTAACATTAAAACAAATGAACCACTAATTCCTGGAATAACCATTGTTGCGGCTGAAAGCATTCCTACAATAAATAATCCTATATATCCAAATAAATCTAAATTATCGAACGATACTACATAATCACCACTCTTTAAAAAAGTAAAAGTTAAAACTATTCCAAAGGTAATCAAAAAGATTAACCAATTATTATATTTATACTTAGAAGCACTAACTTTCTTCCATAAAAGTGGTATACCACCAACAATTAATCCTATAAAGAAAAATGTTGTTGGAAAAGGATATTTATCTAGACATACACTAATTATTTTACTTAAAATTAAAATAGATAAAACCATCCCTATACCGATAGGTATAACAAGTTTTAAACTCTTTTTAATATTTTGAAAAAAGTGACTTATCGTTTCAATTACATCCTGGTAAATGCCTAAAGTAATCATTAATGTACCACCACTAACTCCTGGGATTATATTCGCAATTCCAATTATCATACCTTTTAAAATTAATATTAAATATTCCATAATTACCTCTATTCATATTATACTTAAAAACAAATTTTATTACAAGAAAAAAAGAATGTTACAACTCACAGCTAAATTAGAAAAATTCAAGAATTAACTATGAATTGTAACAATTTCTACATTTCGTTTTTTTTGTTTTTATTTACATAATATATAATTCCAGCTGCAACACCGATCATTACTATTACACTTATATATACTATCATACTAACATTTGATGCCGTTTTCGGAACTTCTACTAATTCTTCTCTTATAACACTAACATTAAACGTATCTTTGATACTTTCATTTCCTAAAATACTTGCCGTAATAACTACATTACCACTTTTTA
>CACZNM010000132.1 GCA_902782535.1 uncultured Erysipelotrichaceae bacterium | reverse complement strand
GAAAAAAGCTGGACTATATTTAGTTAAGTTATTTGATTATCAAACAGATAGAGAAGTTAAATTAAAATTTAAAAGTAGTGAAGGTGGTCCATCAGGTGGTTTTATGACTAGTCTTGCGATATATACAAAATTAACCGGTATTGATTTATTAAAGGGACGAAAGATTGTTGGTACAGGAACCATTGATTCTAATGGTAATGTTGGTGAAATAGGAGGAGTCAAATATAAATTAATGGGAGCCGAAAAAGGTAAAGCAGATATTTTCTTTGTACCAGAGGAAAATTATGATGAAGCTTTGCAAGTAAAAAAAGAAAAAAATTATCAAATAGAGGTTGTTAAAGTAAAAACTTTACATGAAGCAATTGAATATTTAGGAAGGTAGATAATATGGAATATGTAATAATTGGATTATTAGTTATTGTAATTATTTTAATTATCATTGTTCTTGTGAAAAAGAAAGATAATAAAGAAAATCTTGATATGCTAGAGCGTCTTTCACGCTTTGAAGTTAATATTACGAAAGATATTAGTACTTTTAAAAGTGATTTGGAAAAGGAAATTGTTAGTGACTTTAATAAAATGAATAATGAAATAACAAGTAATCTTGATAATATTAATAAGAAAGTACATGAGAGAATTGATCAAAATTTTGAAAAAACAAATAAAACCTTTACAGATGTTATCGCTCGTCTTTCGAAAATAGATGAAGCGCAAAAAAAGATTGATAATTTATCTAGTGATATTTTATCACTTGAAAATGTTTTAACTGATAAGAAAACAAGAGGAATCTTTGGCGAAGTTAATTTAAATAATATTTTAAAAAATGTCTTTGGCGAAAAGAATGATCGATTATATCGTATTCAATATAAACTTCCTAATGATACTATTGCAGATTCGGTAATATTCGCTCCTAATCCTTTAGGAATGATTGCCATTGACTCAAAGTTCCCTCTTGAAAATTATCGTGTGATGGTTGATAAAAATGAAAGTGATGAAAGAAGAGCAGTGGCTTACAAACAATTTAAGATTGATGTTAAAAAGCATATTGATGCTATTGGTTCTAAATATATTATTGAAGGTGTAACAACCGATCAAGCGATGATGTTTATTCCAGCGGAAGCGATATTTGCTGAGATTAATGCCTATCATTCTGATTTAGTTGAATATGCTTATAAAAGAAGAGTTTGGTTAGTATCACCAACAACGCTTATTTCTACGTTAACAATGATTTTAATGATTATTCAAAATATTGAAAGAGATAAATATGCTAATGTTATTCATGAAGAATTAAATAAATTGGGTGTAGAATTTGCAAGATTTAAAGATCGTTTTGATAAATTATCTAAAAGTATTCAAACCGTTAATAAAGATGTGGAAAGTTTTCAAATTACTACGGATAAGATTAAAAAGAAATTTGATAGTATTAGTAGTGTAGAAATTGAAAAAGACTTAATTGATGATGTAGAGGAAGTATAAGATGTTTCGAGATTCTATTGAAGATATAAATAAAAAGAAAAATTTTAATAAAGATGATTGGATTAATACCAAAAATAATATTAAAAAAAGTTGGAAATATGTCAAAAATGATAAAAAAGGTTTAATATTAGTTATTTTATCAAGTGTTATTTTTATGCCTATGAGTATTATTAACCCCATTTTATCCGCTAGAATGCTTATGGATTTAAATGGTGAATTATATACTGATTTACTTAAAGTAGCGCTTTTTATCTTTGTCGTAAGAGTAGTTGAAGATTTATTAAGATTTATTTCACGTATTGTCTATGAAAAATTTATTATTAAGGTTAATTATACTATTCAAAAAGAAGTAATGTTAGAAACATTTAAACTTAGTTGTAAATGTTATGATGATAGTGGAACAGGATTATTTATTGATCGACTTCGTCATGATACATCAAATATTATTAGTGTTTTTAGTGACATCGCTAATATCTTAATTGAATTGTTAACAAATATAGGTATTTTAGTTGTTCTATTTAGTATTAATAAAATTATGTTTATTTTCTTTATCATTATTGGTATTAAATCAATTATCTTAGAAAAGATTAGAACAACGAAATTTTATAGTAAACAATCGGTAATACGTTCAATTGAAGAAAATAATACATCACTAATCAGTGAATTAATTCGTGGCGCTAGAGATATAAAGATTCTTAATGCGACCAATGTTTTTATAAAAAAATTTGATAAAAGAATAAGTGAAGCGAATGAAGAACGTCTTAATTTAACAACTTCTGATCGAAAGTTTTACCTTGTTGAAAATATAATTCAAGATTCATGTGATTTTTTATTCTTTTTACTTGGTGTTATTCTTGTAGTTAATAATTTATTATTACCTGCTAGTTTTGTTGTTCTTTATATGTATAAAGATCGTGTGAATTATTTATTTAATTATTTTGGTTTTTTAATGGATCATCTTAAATCCTTTAATTTATCTGCTAATCGGGTTTTTGATATTATAGATGGTAAAAGATTTGCGAAAGAGAAGTTTGGTGATGTTCTTTTAAAGAGGATTGAAGGTAATTTTGAATTTAAGAATGTGCATTTTTCTTATAAGCCAGAAAAAGAAATATTACATGGTATTAGTTTTAAAGTTAATGCCCATGAAACAGTGGCTTTTGTAGGACGGAGTGGTAGTGGTAAAACAACAGTCTTCTCGCTTTTAAATAAATTATATGATGTTGATGATGGATCAATTTTAATCGATGGACATGATATTAATACTTTAACGCGTGATTCTATAAGAAATAATATGTCTTATATATCTCAAAATCCTTATATCTTTAATTTATCAATTCGTGATAATCTATTATTAGTTAAAGATAATATTTCCGAATCAGAAATGATTAAAGCTTGTAAAATCGCTCAGTTACATGATTTTATTATGAGTTTACCTAATGGTTATGATACGATTGTCGGAGAAGGGGGAGTTACATTATCAGGAGGAGAACGTCAACGACTTGCTATAGCAAGAGCCCTAATTAAAAAATCTGAAATAATTTTATTTGATGAAGCAACTAGTTCTTTGGATAATGAAACACAAGATAAAATACGTTTGGCTATAAACAGTTTAAAAGGCAAACATACGATTCTTATTATCGCACACCGCCTGTCAACAATTATTAATAGTGATAAAATAATTATGATTGAAAAAGGTAAAATAGTAGGTAGTGGTAATCATAAAACATTATTAAAAAATAATATAAAATATCAGAGATTATATAAAGCTGATATTCTTAAAGAAGATTAAATAATTAAATTCCATTTTTATGGAATTTTTTTGTATAAAATATTTTTTTACTAACATAATATTTTTGAAGTAATAATAAGATTAATTGGTGATAATATGTTTTATATAGCCTTATTCTTATTAGGATTTGGATTATCAATAATAGGCTTTATTTATATTATTACTTATCTTAACTATTTAACTATTGGTTATACTCTAATAGATTACATAAAAATAATCTTAACCAAAAAAGAGTGTTTATTAGCATTAATAGGTATTTTATTAATGCTAATCGTTATTTTAAAAAAAAGGTGATATAGTGACTTATATTTATGATGTTATGTTAAATTTTAATCAAGATTTCTATGAATTTTATGAATGGGAAAAAGATGATAATATCTATCATATTAAAAGAATCCATTTAATGAAAATTGATAGTGAAGTATATAATGATATTTTAAATAATAAAGTAGTATTAAGTGATGATATATTGTTTAATATTTTTAATAAATGTGAGTATTTCGATAATAAAAGGGTTTTATCTATCCCATATGCTTTAATGATTACCGATTCTTATCGTGTGATGGCTATCATGATGAATTCATGTGGTGAAGTCATAAAATATAGTAGTTTATTATTAGAAGATGAAGAGGATGTACTAGAGGTAAGTGATAAACTTGGAATAATAAAGATTAATTATAAAATTAAAGATAAGAAAGAAATGAATAATTTAACAAGAAATGAGAAATTAATATTCAATTATATAAGAAAAGATTTAAATAAGGCATATAAAGAAAAGGACATTAATAAATTAAAGTATCTATATTATGAATACTTTAATAAAGAAAGTGATGATATAAAGTTTATATATGATAATCTAATTAATATTTTAAATGATAAAATTAATGATAAACACTATAATTTATATAATTTAATTAAGCTATCTATCCATAAAAATGTCTAGTAATTTGACAAAAACAAGGTGTTTTGTTAGAATAATAAGCTATCTTGAAAGAGGTGTATTATGTTTTATGATATAGAAAAAGCAATTGAGGATTGTGAAAATAGTCCCTCGATGTTGTTTGAAGCGATTAAAATGAATTATCGTGAAGTATATGAAAAAGTATTTGAAAAAGATAATTTCAATTTTAATTTAACTGATGAAGATAATGATAATATTCTTATGCGTCTTGTAAAGAATAAAGACTATGATTTAATAAGTAAATATGTTACTAATGAAAACATTGATATTAATCATCAAAATAATGATGGTGATACTTTAATGCATTTACTTGTAACTGTTAATTATATTGACATTAAAGATATATTAGATAAAATACTTCAAAGAAGTGATTTTTTACCTAATATAAAGAATAATAATAATGAAACTATCTTAGATAAATCACTTAATAATCATTATTTATATACAACAATGAAGATCTTAGAAGATAATAGATTTAACGATATAAATCTTTATTCCTTTAAGAATTTATATGAAGCTTTTATTAAAAATAATGAATATGGAACATATTCTAAATTAAATAATTATACAGTTATTTTTAATAACTTAAAAAAGAAAACTTTAAAACCAACAATGTCTAAATTAATAAAGTTATTAAAAAGAGAAGATAAAATAATAAGAGAAGATTTTTATAAATTAAAGACGGATTGTTTAGATATTATTATTAATCATTTAATTAAGGAAACTATTTAGTTTCTTTTTTTT
>CACZNM010000131.1 GCA_902782535.1 uncultured Erysipelotrichaceae bacterium | reverse complement strand
TGAGTTAGTTAATCTATAAAATAAGGTGGTACCACGGTAATACGTCCTTATGTTATAGATTTTTTTATTTATAGGAGGATGGATTTATGAAATTTAAAGAATTAAGTAAATTATGTACTTATGAAAACGAACAGGAAATATTAAAGAGTTGGGGTGGTATTAATAATATCAACAATAAACAAATAGAATTAAGAAAAGATAATAAGAACTTCGTTTTCTATGATGGGCCAGCTTTTGCCAATGGATTTCCAGGATTACATCATATGGTTGCTAAGAACTTAAAAGATGCTATTTGTAAATATCGAGTAATGACTGGAAATAGAGTAGTTCGTAAAGTAGGATGGGATACCCATGGATTACCAGTTGAAAATCATGTTGAGAAATTACTAGGTATCTCGAGTAAAAAAGATATTGAAAAGATGGGTGTTGATAAGTTTAATGAAGCATGTCGTAAGAGTGTTCGTGAAAATGAAGCAGCTTTTACCGATTTAACTAGTAAAATGGGACAATTTATTGATACAGATCATCCTTATTTAACTTTTAAAAATGAATATATTGAGACAGAATGGTGGATATTAAAGAAATTCTTTGAAAAAGGATATTTCTATGAAGGAACTAGAGTAGTTCCATATTGTCCACATTGTGGTACGGGACTTGCATCGCATGAAGTAGCACAAGATTATCAATTGGATGATACGGATACTGTTTATGTACCGTTTAAAGTAAAAGATAAAGATGAATACTTCCTAGCTTGGACAACAACTCCATGGACTCTTCTTGCGAATGTGGCTCTTTGTGTTAATCCGGATAGTGTTTATACAAAAGTTAAATCGCATGGTTATACATTCATTATGGGAAAAGAACTTGTTTCTAGTGTTCTTGGTGATGATGTCGAAGTTCTTGATGATATGCGTGGTAAGGAATTAGAATTTATGGAATATGAACAGTTAATTCCTGAAATAAAACCTGAAGGTAAAGCTTTCTTTGTAACGTGTGATAATTATGTAACTATGGAAGATGGTACAGGTATCGTTCATATTGCGCCTGCCTTTGGTGCTGATGATGCTGAAGTTTGTAAAAAATATGGTATAGAAGAGTTAAATCCTGTCGGAATGGATGGATGCTATACGGAAGGACCTTGGAAAGGAATGTTCGTATTTGATGCTAATCTTGAGGTTATTAAATATTTAAAAGAACACGACAAGTTATTTAAAAAACAACGTATTAAACATGATTATCCACATTGTTGGAGATGTCATACACCACTAATTTATTATTCTATGCCAAGTTACTATATTAAAGTATCAGAAATGCGTGATGATTTAGTTAAAGCGAATAATGAAGTTAATTGGTATCCAGCTTATGTTGGAGAAAAACGCTTTGCAAATTGGCTTTCAAATGCCAAGGATTGGAATGTTTCAAGAAGTAGATATTGGGGTAGTCCAATTCCATTTTGGAAATGCGAATGTGGTCATACAGAGATGTTAGGAAGCGTCGAGGAATTAAAGAAAAGAGCTATCGAAAAAGTTTCTGATAATTTTGATCTTCATAAGCCATATATTGATAATATTCATCTTAAATGCCCAAGTTGTGGTAAAGAGATGACGCGTATTCCTGATGTACTTGACTGTTGGTTTGACTCAGGGGCAATGCCATTTGCACAATATCATTATCCATTTGAAAATGAAGAATTGTTTAAGGAACAGTTCCCTGCTGATTTTATTGCCGAAGGAATTGACCAAACAAGAGGATGGTTCTATACACTTCTAGTTATTTCAACTTTCTTAACGGGCAAATCACCATTTAAAAATGTTTTAGTAAATGATTTACTTTTGGATGCAGAAGGTAAAAAGATGAGTAAATCACGTGGTAATATTGTTGAACCGTTTACAACGATTAAAGAATATGGAGCTGATACAGTAAGATTTTATTTACCATATGTAAGTCCTGTATGGACACCATTAAAATTTGATTTTGATGGCTTAAAAGAAGTTTATTCTAAATTTTTTAATCCTCTTCGTAATACTTATACTTTCTTTCAAACATATGCCAATATTGATAAAGTAACTGTTGAAGATTGTAGTGAAAAATTTAAAGTTGATTATAAAAATCGTGAAGAAATTGATAAATGGTTATTATCTAAATATAATAAATTAATCCTTGATGTTAGAGCATCATTTGATGAATATGATATTAATAAAGTTGTTCATTTCCTTGCAAATTTTGTATCAGAAGATTTATCAAATTGGTATATAAGGCGTAATCGTGATCGATTCTGGGGAAGTAAATTAGATGATTCGAAGAAAAGTGTTTATTTAACAACCTATGAAGTTTTACTTGGATTAACTAAATTAATCGCACCTATTTGTCCTTTTGTAAGTGAAGAGATATATCGTGGATTAACGAATAAGGAAAGTGTTCATTTGGAAGATTATCCTGTTGCAAACAAAAAATTAATTAATGAAAAAATTGAAGTTAAAATGGACTTGGTTAGGGATTTGATATCACTTGGTAGAAGTGCTAGAGAAGATGTTAAAATTAAGGTTCGTCAACCATTATCAGAAGTTGTTTTAGATGGAAAAAATGAAAAAATAATTGGAGATTTAGTAACTTTAATTAAGGAAGAATTAAATGTTCATGAAGTTCATTTTACAAATGAATTATCAACATATATGACTTTTGAAGTTAAACCTAATTTCAAAGTATGTGGTAAAATGTTAGGATCTAGTATTAAAGAATTCCAAACAAAATTAATGGCATTATCAGATAGTGAAATAGCATCATTACAAAATGGCGATTCCATAACCATGTTGATAGGGGATAATAATATATCAGTAAATAAAGATATGGTAGATATTAGAATTAATGCTAAAGAAGGATTTGATGCAGCCTATGAAAATAATAACTTTGTTGTATTAAATACTAATCTTACGGATGATTTAATTAATGAGGGTATGGTTCGTGAATTGATTAGTAAAGTTCAAAATTTAAGAAAAAATAAAGATTTCAATATTATGGATAGAATAAATATATATTATTATTCTGAAGCGAAATTAGAAGAAAGATTTAATGAATATTTAGATTTTATTAAGAAAGAAACTTTATGTGATAACCTAATTAATGAAAAAAGAGGCGAAGAATTTAATCTAAATGGTACAATAGTATATTTAGATGTTGAGAAAGTATAATAATTATGAAATAAAAGTCATGCTAAAAACATGGCTTTTTTCAATGATATTTGTTGCTTTTTAGTTCTTTTTTGATATAATTAAATAGTAGGAGTATAGAATATGAGAAAAGGTTTGTTTTTTACAATTATATTTCTAATACTAATTGCAATGGGATTAAGTTATTATGTGTTATTTATGAATGATAAAGAGATTACCATAACATTTAATACCAATAGTGAAATTAAAACTAATAGTTTAGTTATTAAAAAAGGTGATAGTATTAATTTACCAACGTTAGAACGTGATGGTTATATATTTTTAGGATGGTATATAGGAGAAGAGAAAATAGATAGTAGTTATAAATTTGATAAGACATCATTTGTAAATGCTAGATGGGAAAATATTAATAAAGTTGAAGTGTATATAGTAAGTTTTGATAGTGAAGGTGGAACAGTTATTGAAAATCAAACAGTAAAAAAAGGTGAAAAAGTAGTAAAACCAGAAAATCCAATAATGACTGGCTATACATTTGTGGAATGGCAATTAAGTGGTGTAGCATATGATTTTAATACACCGGTTACAAGTGATATAACTTTAGTAGCTAAATGGGAAGAAAATTCGACAACTACAAAAACAACTTATAATATTACATTAATTGATAGAAATGTAAAACCATCAACAACAAGTAAATTGGAATTTGTATGTGGTGCAATAATATCAGGCTTACCTTCTGGTTATGAATGGTATGATAGTGATAACGGCCTATATTATAGAGATGGTGCTACAATGCCATGTAGTGATATTACTCTGACAGCTATTCAAATGCAACCTAGTTATAAACCAATAATCTACCTATATCCAGAAAAAGAAATGGATATAGAAGTAAAACTAGGAAATATAGACGATGTAACAACAATTTATCCAAAATATAATAATGGATGGAAAGTAAAAGCAAGTCCTGATGGAACGTTAATAAATAAAGATAATGGCAGGAAGTTATATAGTTTATATTGGGAAGGGAAAAATTATCCTGTAAAGGTAGAAAGAGAAGGCTTTGTAATAAAAGGAGAAGATACTGCAAAATTTTTAGAAGAAAAATTAGAAATTCTAGGACTAAATGAAATAGAATCAGAAGAATTTATTATCTATTGGTTACCAAAAATGGAACATAATAAATATAACTACATAAGATTTGCAACAAGAGAAAAAATAGATAAATATATGCCATTAGAAATAAATCCGAAACCAGATACAGTAATAAGAATTCTTATGGAATTTATGCCATTAGAAGAAAAGATAAATGTTAAAGAACAACACTTAGAAAAAGTAGAAAGACGTGGATTTACTGCTATTGAATGGGGTGGAAGCCTTATTAATCAAAGGGTAGTTAAATAGGAGGAAATATGAGAAAAGGTTTACTTGTAACAGTTTTATTATTAGTGTTAATTGCAATAGGTTTAAGTTATTATGTGTTTTTCATGGATGGTAAAAAAATTACTATTACTTTTAGTACTAATAGTGAAATTAAAATGAATAATATAGTCATCAAAAAAGGAGAAAGCATCAATTTGCCGACATTAGAACGAGATGGATATACTTTTTTAGGATGGTATGTAGGAGATGAGAAGGTCGATACTAATTACAAATTTGATAAAGATGTAACTTTAAATGCTAAATGGGAATCTACTGCCAATAATATACATACAGTAAAGTTTATTAAAAAAATTATGTGTTCAAACTGTCAAAATGGGACTGATATTTCTAATTGCATTGGAGGAAGTTGCGAAGAAGAAATATACTTAACTAAAGAAGTAAAAGATGGTGAAAGAGTAGAAAAACCAACTAATCCAACGATGGAAGGAAAAAAATTCGTTGAATGGCAATTAGATGGCAAAGCTTATGATTTTAATAATTCAGTATTATCTGATATAACACTTGTAGCACTATGGGATAATGATTCAACGGATAAAAAAACACATAAGGTAACTTTTGAAATTCCACCATGTAATGCGAATTCTGGATGTACAGGTGCTATCGCTGTAAAAATAGTCGAAGTTGAAGATGGTAAAAAAGTGGCTAAACCAGAAGATCCAAATGGTGGCGATCGTCATACCTTTAAAGAATGGCAATTAAATGGTAAAAAATATGATTTTAATACACCGGTAACATCTGATATAACATTAGTAGCTTATTGGGATGAGGGAACAACTAAATATCATACCGTAAAATTTGATATTAAATGTTGTAGTGGATGTAAATGTGGAAGCGCTATCGCTATTCAACAAGTAAAACAAGGTGGAAAAGTAACAAGACCAACAGATCCAGTAATGGAAGGATATACCTTTAAAGAGTGGCAATTGAATGGCAAAGCATATGATTTTAATACACCAGTAACATCTGATTTAACTTTGACTGCAACATGG
>CACZNM010000130.1 GCA_902782535.1 uncultured Erysipelotrichaceae bacterium | reverse complement strand
TTAATCATAATTAACCAATTTTATTAATCTTAACTTCTGTATATGGTTGTCTATGACCTTGTTTCTTTCTTGTTGAAGTTGTATTAGGCTTATAAGTAAAGATTTTAATTTTCTTTCCTTTACCATGTTTTACTATTTCACCAGTTACCTTAGCACCTTTAACAGTTGGATTACCAATTGTACTTCCAAGTACTAATACTTCATCAAAAGTAACTTTAGAACCAGCTTCGCCTTCTAGTTTTTCAACATAAATAACACTACCTTCTTCAACATAGTATTGTTTACCACCAGTTTTAATTACTGCCTTCATAAATCCTCCTTTTAAATAATTCACTCGCTCTTAAGGTACAATAAATGTTTATAACCTTTTCAATGCGGTTTGAATACGAGGTTCAAACATTAAAGATATTAACATAAATACATTAATAAGTCAAACAAAATATCCATTTTTTCTAAAAAACAGCATATCTCTATGCTGATTTTAATATTTCTCTTTTCTTTATTTTCATTTTCTTTACAATAATCAATATTAATGTACTTATTATCAAGATAACAAAAACTATTATCAAATACCAATATTTATTTAGTAATTTGAGATAATTAATACTTATCTTTTCATTTAAAATAGCATCTTCTTCTAAGATTAATTCATCATCAAAATAATATGAAATAACACCTATTTTATCACCAATATGATTTTTATAACTTAATTCCTCTATACCATCATATTCAATTCTTATTTTATTTTGATCATAATCACTTGGTAAATACTTTTTAATATCAGAATTTGGGTATATACTAACTTTTTCAATATCACTTAAAATAACGGGTATTTCTTTTATTAGCTTATTCTTTTCAACTAATATTTCTTCTTGATAATTATCACGCATAAATTCAACTAACTTTGTAGCATCTATTAAACTATAAACATCATTACCAACACGATTAGCTTTTAAAGAGATAATTATTATATCGTGGCCATTAACATCTAATAAGTATGCTAAACAATATCCTGCATTATATGTAAATCCTGTTTTACTCCCAATAATAAATGATGTATCAACCGTACCATTTTTATCATATAGTTTTAATGTCGTATCTACAGTTAATCCATTAGATAACTTATATTTTTTTGTCGTATATATTTCTTTAAATAACGAATTACCTAAAGCATATATTAATAACCTTCTTATTTCATCAGCAGTTGAATAATGACCTGTTTCATCTAATCCTGTAACATTTTTAAAAGTTGTATGTATAAGTCCCATTCTTTTTACTAATTCGTTCATTTTTTTTACATGATTACTAATACTTCCACTACTTAAAATAGCAAGAGCATTAGCAGCATCGGCACCACTAGAAACAATAGTTCCATAAAGTAAATCACGATACGTTACTCTATCTCCCTTTTTTAAACCTATTACATGCGCTATTTCATCAACTGTATTTAATATATCTTTGGTAATTACAACACTTTCATCTAAGTTTTTGATATTTTCTATCGCTACCATCGCTGTGGCTATTTTTGTTAAAGATGCTACAGAAACAACTTCGCTCGCTTTAACATCATAAAGAATCTTATTATCATTTAAATCATATATTTCAATGATTTTAGAATTAATTTCGGGATATTCTAAAGAATAAATAGTTATTGGTATTAAAATTAATAATATTAAAATCAATCTTTTTATTCTCATTATATCCTCCTTATTCTAAGTTAAACAAATAAAATTATAATATCGTCCAATGGCAATTAAAACTAAAAGTGATATATTAATCAATAAAAGCAGTATAATATGTTTTTTTCTTTCTTGCACTAAATTAGCGATAAATTCACGAATTAAAGCATTAGTATAAAAGTACCACCTTGTTTTACTTCCCATTCCATCGCAATCAATACCTTGTTCACTTGCAATAACACCACTTCTAAATACATGATAATTAGTTGTAGAAAAACTGATTTTGGCATCGCTATTTACTTCATCAATCTTTTCTTTAGAGAACCTCATATTTTCAATAGTACTAGTTGATTTATCTTCAATTAGAATCTGTTTTTCTTTAATTCCTTTTTCTATCAAGTAATCTTTTATAGCAAGTGCTTCGGAGGTTACTTCGTCTTTTCCTTTACCACCTGATGGTACATATACAATCTTCTTTTTTGTTTTTTCATATTGTCTATTACCAAACTCAATTGCTTTATCGACTCTCGCTTTCAATAATGGTGTAAGCGTTCCATCACTATTAATTCTTGAACCTAAAATAATAATAAAATCTTTATTAAATTCTGGAATATGGCGAGCAGCTTTGATATTACAATAAAGAGTTGCAATAATTAAAGTATAAAGATATGATAATGTAGCGTTAAGACAAATATCCAAAGTAAATTTAATAAATTGCTTATCTGTATCTATTAAAACTCTATTAATTATGTAATATAATGTCTGACTACCAAATAATCCTAGGATAGCAAAAAAGCCAATGATAATTCCTAATAATCTTCGTGGATTAAATCCTTCTTTCTTTATTAATATAAAATTCGTAATAATACTGTATAAAGAAAGAATAATAATACAAGGTAATGTTAGCATTGCAAAGTAAGAAAATGACTTTAAAGTATTGTTGTAAATATCCACAATATTTAGAATATTCCAATTTTGAATTAAAAGATTAATTTGTCGAATAATATTAACATTAATAAAAATTAATAAACCCAAATTCATAATAATTCCATAAGAATATTTTTGTTTTCGATATTGGTATCTAATATAAAATGTACACCCGATGGAAATTCTTATTAATGCTAATATCAATATTATTTGAACCATTTTACTCAATAGAACATTATTAGTAGTATCTGTTGTTTTTAAAATTAAAATTGTAAAAAAAGCAAAGATTAATGTCACAATTAAATATATAATTTTTTCCTTCTTCATATTCATCACATCATCATTATAACAGAAAAAGATAGAATTCTCTATCTTTATTTTTGTAAATATTCTTCTAACGTTAAATTATTATCCATGATTTCTTTAGCAATATCTGGACTATCAATGTATCTAAAATGCCATACTTCAGAGCCATATCCTGTAATATCTTCTTTACCTACTGGATATCTTAAAATAAATCCATATTTAGCTAGTTTAGCATGTACTTTAGCAAAAATTTCTTTTTCGGCTGTCATATCATCATTTTCATCAATAATTTTTCCTTCTTTAACTATTTTAACATCCACTGCAAGACCAGTATGATGTTCACTAGTTCCAGGAACTGCTACATACTTTTTCGTATAATCAAGTCCATATTTTTTCTCAAATTCATCCCATATTTCTTGTTGTTTAGCTACTGTACGATAAGTACTATCAAGTTCAATAATAACATGATCATTTTCAAATAAATCTTCTCTTAATTTAGCATATGCTTCTGCTGTTTTCTTTTCTACTTGATATGTTTGATCTAAACCCGTGTATACATCTACAAGTTCGATTCTCTCTTCCCAATCTTCTGGTAATGTACTTTCTTTGTTTACAAGAACCATATAATCAGTCTTTAATTTACTATCATCATTTCCACATGCTGTTAAAGTAATAATACATGCAAATACTAAAGTTGCAATAAAAATCTTTTTAAATTTTTTCATAATACATCCTTTCTTAATTTTATTGTATCATAAAATTTATCTACCTTTCAATGATATTCTATTTTAATAAATCACAGTCATAATCTTTCCATATCAAGATTACATAAATCATTTTTTTAATGTAGTTCCTTTTACATTACTTTAATTTTTTATTTTTACTATTTAATCCAAAATCTTGTTCAACTTTTTTATCAGCATGATAATTCAAGTTATTAATAAACGCTTCATAATAATGAAGTGCTGGCTCAATTTTTTTAATTTCTAAATAACATTCTGTAGCAACACGATTAAATTCTTGTTCTTCTTTATAATCTTGCTTAGAATATGCTACATCTCCTTTTGATGAGGCCCAGTCTCTTCGTTGAGATAATTCTTTAATTTTTCTTTCTAAATCATCTTTTCTACTTGAAATTGTAATAGCAGCTTCTTTGAGCTGAATTTCATTTAAAGATTCAATGGCCTTAGTGTACGTTTGATGAGTAAAATGAAGTAACTGCTCGACCTGCAAAAGTTCTTTCTCGGATTTTTTTTGATTTTCGTTATGCCTTCTTGCAGATTCATTATAACCTTTCTCTGATTCATATCTTCCATCATGATAAGCTTCTTCACCTTCTATTTTGGCATAAATATATCCATCCTTTTCAGATTGAATTGCTTCATTCAAATTTTCACGTCTTACATTTAGTTCAACATACTTTTCAATAATAGCGATTATATCCATATTTCTTCCTCCTACTTTTGATTATAACATATTTTCTACATACATTAATTATTTATTGGAATAATTATAAAAAAAGTAATTTCAATATAATGAATATTATAATATCCATATATAATGGATAACTCATAAAAATATACAAGTTCGTATCTCATAATCAAGATTAGTAAAGATTTTGAAATAAAACACACTTTTTTTGTCCATATATAAATATTTACAAAAGTTAATTGACTTCTATTGAATTACTGATATTATTATGCAATAATGCCTTCAGGAACATTTAGTTATATAGGTACTATTCCCTTCTCTTTTTATAGACGAAGGGAGGTGAAGTTATGAGAGCACAAGAAAGGTTTCTTCGTACTATCATTTTACTCCTTATTATTGTGATTTTAATCATTTTAATAAAAATAGTACCAACTGTTTAGTCGGTACTAACTCAATTATTTGGGAATAGTACCTAACTCATCAAACTAGGTATTCCCTTTTTTATTATATTCAAGTTTCCTTGACACATTCATAATAACATAAAAAAGAACTTTTTTCAAGTTCTTTTACTTTC
>CACZNM010000129.1 GCA_902782535.1 uncultured Erysipelotrichaceae bacterium | reverse complement strand
CCACCTGTTCCCCCAGCACTGATAATAACTCTCATAAATCACCAAAACCATTATACCATATTATATGTTTGAAAGAAAGAAAATTATTACTAATTAATTATTCATTAATAAATAGAAATTTTCCTAATATAATTTACTATGAAAGAAAAATTTATTAAAAGTAGTATTATCTTAATTATTGGTGGGGCTTTAACGAAAATACTAGGTATTATCATACGCATGGTTATGTCAAGAGTTGCCACTATTGAAACAATCTCTTTATATATGCTTATTCTACCAACATTCTCCCTTATGATGTCTATAAGTCAATTAGGTTTTTCTAAAGGTGTATCAAAGCTTGTTAGTGAAGGAAAATATAAAAGCAAAAAAATTCTTTTTTCCATTCTTCCCTTATCTTTTTTCATAAATATTACGCTCACTATTTTATTAATTTTTACTAGTAAGTTTATTGCTAACGACCTTTTACATAATAGTGATGCATATCTTCCTATTTTAGCGATTAGTTTAGTTTTACCCTTTGATTCATTATCAAGCATGTTAAGAGGATTCTTTTTTGGTAAAGAAAAGATGACACCTCATGTTATTAGTCATTTATCTGAACAAATAGTAAGATTAATTCTCATGTATATGGTAATTCCTCTTTTTAAAGATAAAACAACGATTTTGGCAACGACTGCTCTTATTTTAATTAATGTCTTATCTGAATTAGTATCTAGTCTTGTTTTAATATTCTTTCTTCCTAAAAGGTTTACTATAAAAAAAATTGATTTAAAACCCGACTTTTCTTATTTAAAAAGTGTTTTAAATATTTCTATACCAATAACAACAACAAGAATCATTGGAACTATTGGTTATTTTTTAGAACCCATAATCTTAACTAACGTCTTATTAAAATTAAGATATACCAATGATTTTATAACTATTGAATATGGTATAATCGTGGCTTTTGTAATGCCGATTCTATTACTTCCCAGTTTTTTTACAACGGCGATAAGTAACGCTATGTTCCCTATTATTTCAAGGGAATATGCGAAAAGAAATATTTTATACATCAAAAACAAATTAAAACAATCAATAATCTTTTCATTAGTAATTGCTATTTTCTTTATTATTATAATCAATATCTTTCCAAGTTTTCTTTTGAATTTCTTTTATAAAACGAAATTAGGAATTAATTATTTAAGATTTCTAAGTCCTATTTTCATACTATATTCTCTAGAAGCTCCATTATCAGCCTTCTTAGAAGCAACAGGTAATGCAACCAAAGTAATGACTGATAATTTAATAGGTATTATTATTAAAACAATTTTTCTTTTTATCCTATCCTTCTTAAAAATAGGTATGTATTCACTTTTAATATCAATGATTATAAATATATTTATCGTTACCCTAAGACATATTATTAATATAAAAAAAATAATCACTTGATTATTTATGAAAGACTTTCTTTAAATAGTCTTTTTCTTTTTGAAAATTAATGATATGCAGTCTATCTCGATAAAATTTTTTACCATTATTAATTATTTTTATTTTAGTAAAAGGATATTCATATAAATATCTTTCAAGTAAAAAACGATTATAATAAAAATATCTTTTTTGATATATCTTAAGTAATTTAATAAGCATAAATAAAATCATTAATAATAAATTTAAATTAAAATTATTTAGGGAATATATCAAAACAGCAATAATAAAAAAAATTGATATAATAAAAGTTATGTAAAAACTTTTTAAATAATTCAAGAAATATCCACACAATATGTTGAATATTTTCCCTCCATCCAAAGGATATATCGGTAATAAATTAAAAATTAGTAAAGCATAATGATATAAATATATATGAGAATAAAATGGTTTTAAAACTAAATAACCCAATATTTGGAAAATTGGTCCCATAACAAGAATTAATAATTCTTTATTTAGAGGAATATTAAGGGGTAAATTAAAAACAGTTATACCGCCATATGGATAAATAATTATTTTATCTAGATTATAGCCCATCATAATACCAATTATCCCATGTCCAAATTCATGAATAATTAATAAACTAAAATAAGGAATGAAATTATTAAAATTACCAGTTAAGATAATTATTAAAAGGAAAAAATAAAACAGCTTATCAAGATATATATGTTTCAACATTTAAGTACTCATTATCCTTTAAAACACTAAGATATAAATTGGTATCATTTACTTCACCAATAAAACTACCTTTTTCCACATAATCATATAGTTTTAAACTAGTATTTAGAATATTACCATATGTTATTGTCGCTTTGTCAACTTGCTCAATAACAATGACTTTTCCAATATTATCCTTATCACCGATAAAAACAACTACCCCACTATTAATAGCAGGAACTAAATAATTTTTATCAACAGTTAAATTAACGCCATCCAAATATTTTTCTATTTTTTGAAAAGATAATTTCTCATTAAAGACTTTGACAACACTATCAGTATTACTTTCTGGTAATATTTCACCAAAATATTTATTATATAATTTACCTAGAAAACCAAAGGAAATATTTTTACTTAATACTTCTTCTTTCATAAAAGTTTTAAATTTAGGAGAATATTCCATAACAATTAAAGCAATTAACCCAATTAACACTGCGCTTAGGCATTTATTGATAAATTTCATAAAGCGGTGCGATTTATTACTATTATCGGAGTTTAATTTTTCTAAACATTTATATTTCATGTTATCACCAATAAATAATATGAATAATTATGATTTTTTTGATAATTATTAGTTGACAAATAATGTCATTTTTCTAATAAAGTATTGCGTTATCATTAAATAAATGATAAAATATCAATGAATTGGAGAAAAAAACCATATTACATTTGCAGTTGTAGTTTAGTGGCTCGAATATGGCCTTGCCAAGGCTAGGACGCGGGTTCGATTCCCGTCAACTGCTCCATTAGAATAATCAAGCAAACTTTAATAGTTTGTTTTTTTTATATACACCAACCGAACCCACGTCCTATCCTGGCAATACTCTTTAATCTTGCTTGCTTTTAAAATCAATGATACTTTCTTTAATAAAATTCCATCTAACGCAAACTACATATCGTTCCTTAGCATAATTTGAATTTCTATCCAAATTTCTTTTTTTGGGACCAATCGTCAAACAAGCAATATGTGGTGATGTAAAATCTAGACATTTTTTTGACAAAATTAAATCATATAAATCATACTTATTAATCCATACATAATTATCAACAGTTCCACAAACTAAAGCATCAATATCATAATCTGAATTTCGTCCTCTTATAATAAATCGATCTATCATATTTATAATTATTTTAGTTTTGTTTATCTCTTTATTGAATAAATCAATTTCATCTTGATAAAGACTTTTGTACTCATTAGAACTTAATGATTTAGAAAAGTCAAGTTCACCATTTGCATCTCTTCTATAACCATAATGATAGCTTGTATAATAATTAATTACTTTATATGGTATCTGCAATTCTTCTAAGTATCTTTTAAAATCTTCAATTGATTCATGATGAACAGAATTGCTATTACCACATTTTAAACTAACTGATTTAATAATATTCTTATATTTTATAAACATATCCGCTTTTTGCATACATTTATTTTTCCATGATTTAATTTCCTCATCGTTTTCTAATTCTTTATTAAATAATTCGATTAAAAACTTTTGAGAATTACTATCCAAATCTTTTATACACTTGTTATTAAAAAGCTCGACAAAATCATATTCATTTTGAATTCCATTACAAATACTTTCTTTCATAAAATCACCTCCTATATATAATATACACATGTTTTATTTGAACTTAGAAAATTCCATTTTCTCAAAAAAAAAATTAGTAAAACCATAATTACTAATTTTAATTCATATTACTTTTTATTATTCTATAATAAAATTGAGCTGAAAAACATATTATTGACTACTGCCCATTTCCACAATGCTTGCAAAACTTAGAATCTTTATCTATTTTTGTACCACAATGTTTGCAATACATCACATTTTCCTCTGTAAGTCCCTTTTTTATCGCTCTAGTAGTTGTTTCAACACCACTTTTAGTCGCATTAGCCATATTTTCTGAAATACTTTCTATATCATCTTTAGATTTATCAACAATATTTTTTGTAGAATTAATCATATTTGTAGAAAGATGTTCAATATCTTCCTTAGACTCATCTAGCATGTATCTCATAGATTTAATATTCTTACTCATCATCTTTCCTCTTGCTTTTGGACTAAATATAAGAACAAAAGTTAATACAAATATCAATATTGCTATAATAGGAACAATATACATCATCACACCCATAAATTTTTTCTCCCTTCTCACATATAAAATCATATCACATTTTCATTTTTTTTCAAAATTATCAATTATATTTTCTTTCTAATTCTTTTAATCCTGTATATTTATAGAAAACAACTTGCTTTTTTGGATTATTATAATGAAAGTTTAAGCCAAAGTATATTGTATCACCAATAATATTAACTCCTTCTAAATGGGCAGATGGAAGGGTTTTAGAATCTACTCCTCCAAAATGCATTGAATACTTATATTTCCCTGTATCTGCGTCAAAAACAGAAATAAAACTGTGATTATAATAAGTTTTAGCATTTGTATCACTAATTGTTCTAGCATAATAAATATTACGATGACCATCAATATTACCATATGCTATTGATTGATCAACTGTCTTTACTTCACCATTTTCAATATTGGAATAATATGTTGGTACATTACGTATTTTTTTATACGTTGCCTTTAAAGAAGGCATAGTAGCAAGAACTGTTCCTGCTTTCCAATAATATTGATTTTTATCTTTGTCATAAGCAATACCTGACATACTATTCTTAGCAGTTATTGATTGCGAATCGACTATTATCTTTTCATTATTTTCGATACTGAAGCTATGTACTTTCTTACCATTTGTAACATAGAATTTGTTATCAACTTCATTATACGTCATATCATTAGCATGTCCCATAACAACATTTCTATTTTTATCTACAATAGAGCAATTATTTAAGTCTACTAACGTTATAACAGTTGGATCTGTGTCAGATATATATCCAGCATAAACAGCGTAATCTTTATTATTACTCCTATAAAATGTTACTCCTTGCATAAATCTAATATCTTTGCTTGAACTAACATTAATAGAGCATACCTTTGTTGGTATTATCTCATTAATGTTTGTTAAATCAGAAATTTTTAATGATACATTACATGTTGCTGTTTTACCTCCATCTTTTGTTGTTACCGTTATGATAGCTGTACCATTTTTAGATATTTGTACTACCCCATTTTTATCCACCGTTGCAATAGACGTATCACTACTTGTCCATGTTACTTCTTTATTCGTAGCATTACTTGGATTAATTGTGGCTTTTAAAGTTACCTTATCTCCCTGCTCAATACTAAGCGACGTCTTATCCAAACTAACCGATTGAACTGCAACAGTAGTTGTTATAGGTAATACGGTTACTTCACAACTTGCTTTTTTATTTCCATCTTTGGTAGTCACTGTTATAGTTGCCTTTCCTTCTTTTAAAGCACTAATGGCACCATTTGTATCGACTGTCGCTATACTAGTATTACTGCTTGTCCATGTTACTTCTTTATTTGTAGCAGTACTTGGATTAATTGTGGCTTTTAAAGTTACCTTATCTCCTTCTTTAATACTAAGTGACGTCTTATCCAAACTAACCGATTGAACTGCAACAGAAGTTGTTATCGGTAATATGGTTACTTCACAACTTGCTTTTTTATTTCCATCTTTGGTAGTTACCGTTATAGTTGCCTTTCCTTCTTTTAAAGCACTAATGACACCATTTGTATCGACTGTCGCTATACTAGTATTACTACTTGTCCAAGTTACTTCTTTATTCGTAGCATTACTTGGTTCAAATATTACACTTAATTGTTCCTTACTTCCTAGATCAATATCCAAATTACTTTTATTTAATCTTATGGTATTAACACTTACAAAAGAAGTTGGAGCCTTTTTCACTGTTACATCACAACTTGCCTTTTTACTTCCGTCTTTGGTAATTACCGTTATAGTGGCTTTTCCTTCTTTAATTCCTTTTACTATCCCTTTGCTATTTACCGTTGCAACTTTTTTATCACTACTTATCCATGTTATTTCTTTATTAGTGGCATCAGCTGGACTAATATTTGCTAGTAATATTTCCTCTTGTCCAACTTCCAAATTTAAAGTTGATTTATTTAAACTAACTGAATCAATAGAGACAATTATTGTTACTTTTTTTACTATTACATTACAATTTGCTTCCTTACTTCCATCTTGTGTTTTGGCTGTTATTATAACATTCCCTTCATTTAATGCATTAACAACACCATCTTCATCAACAGTTGCAATAGATGTATCATTACTTGTCCAAATAATATGCTTATTTGTGGCATCAGAAGGGATTATCGTCACTACTAAAGTTGCTTTATCACCAACACTCATATTCATAGTTTCACTTGATAAACTAATTTCATCTATTAATATATCTTTCTTTAATAAATCTTTTCCATTAAAAAAGAAAAATAAATAAATAAGCAAAAATAATGCGAAAAGATAAAATAAATATGCAATAAATACTCCTTTTTTCTTCTTGCTTTTTAGATTATCAGTATTATTATTTTCTATCGTATCACTCATAAAAAAACCTCTTTGTTATCCATAAAAATTATATATTAAAATAAAGAAAAAAACAATATTAGAACCAACATTCTATATTGTTTTAAATTCTTATAATATCATCAAAAATTACTTAAAAGCTAATTTTCTCCATTACATAATCTTTTACTTCATCAATTTTTAACGTAATTTGTTCCATCGTATCACGATCTCTTACTGTAACAGTATTATTATTTAATGTTTCATCATCTATTGTTATACAAAATGGTGTACCTGTTGCATCACATCTTCGATATCTTTTGCCAATATTTCCAGCATCATCATAACTTGTCATAAAGAATTTTGATAATTCACTATATATTTCTCTTGCCTTTTCACTATGATTTTTCTTAATTAAAGGTAATACTGCAACCTTATATGGTGCAAGGAATGGCGATAATTTTAAAACATCACGTTCCTCGCCATTTTCTAATTTTTCTTTATGCAAGCATTCAAATAAAAGTGCTAGAACTGTTCTATCTAATCCATAAGTAGATTCAATAATATAAGGAATATATTTTTCATTTGTATCTGGATCTAAATATCTTTGTGATTCACCAGAATACTCCTCATGTCTTGTTAAATCAAAATTTGTTCGATTATGAGTCCCATTTATTTCCCCCCAGCCAAATGGAAACAAGTATTCAATATCACAAGCTGCCTTAGCATAATGAGCAAGTTTCTCATGATCATGAAAACGAAGCTTATCTTCTGGTAGTCCTAAATCCATATAAAACTTTTTACCATATTCTTTAAAATATTCATAAAGTTCTGTATCCATTCCTTCTTTACAGAAAGTTTGATATTCCAT
>CACZNM010000128.1 GCA_902782535.1 uncultured Erysipelotrichaceae bacterium | reverse complement strand
TAACCATAATTTCTTTCCACATGTAATACCTGTTGTATAACGTGATTTTGATAAATTCATAACTTCACCTACTCTAACAATAGTATATCATTTAATTAGTACTTATTTCAAACTCTATTGGCACTAATTTCTTCTCCCAATTCTTAATAATATTCATTAAACTACTATCTGGTTCTCCATTGTTTTTTATTCTAGCTTGTACTACTTTATTATCACATACTTCAATCGTAACTAAAGATTTATTTAAATCACTTTTATTTCTCATGAAGAATATAAGTGATTCTCCTTTACTATAACTTTCTGCATATGTTTTAACACAATTATTTTGATTAGAACTTTCTTCAATTAAACTATCCATTGATGGAGCTGGATAAATTACATAATTATCATCTTCATATTTATTTATCTCTAATATTTTACCTATCTTAATGATATTCTCACAAATCATTGGTTTTACTATCATTTCATACTGTAAATATAATTTATCATGTTCTTTCATTAAATCTTTTGGAAATATGACTTTCTTATCTTTTAAATTAAATCCTAGTTCTTTACAGAATTTTAGATAATCCGAATATTCATATATTTTTCCAAGTGGATGAATATGTTCTTTAAGAAAATAATTTACTACTTTATCAATACCAATACCATAATTATTTTTTACTTTTACAAATTCATGCATAAAAATAGCTAACCGTCTTAATAAATAAACATCTTCTATTTTAGTATAACTAAATATCTTTAATTCATCATAATTAAAATCATTTTCTACCATAAAAGGAAGATATTTTTTATCTACTCCAAAAGTCTCTTTAAAACTTTTTTTAAATTCTATTTTATCTGAATTATAAGCTAGTGTATATAACTTATATTTTATTAAATATTCAAAACTGGGATTAGCAAGTGGTAAATATGTAATTTTCCATAAAGAAATATCATTATTTTTGAGATATTTAATACTATCCCAAATATAAGTATATTTATAAATAGTTTTTTTTAATTTTGTTAAATTATCTGTATATAAAAACCCATAATTACTTGTAAAATAATCAAATACATCTGATGCCCCATAACGATCATTTAATTCCCAAAGATAATCATCTTGTTCTACTTCAGTAATTTCTTTTTTAAAATTCTGAAAAGAATATCTATTATAAGTCAATAAATCAGTTATTCCTTCTTTATCTACTAACAATACTTTATTAACACTTATCAAATGTTGTTTTAAAGGACTAAATCTTCTAATATATAATTTAATAGTTCCCTTAATTTCATATAATAACAATTTGTCTTCATTAATATCAAATACATAATAATAGAAATCACTTTCATTATATTTTTCTTTATCAATATCATAAACATTAATTACCCTACTTGAATCATATTCACTATCACCCAATTTTTTATGACACTTTTTACAATAATATTTTTTTGTTAACTCAGTAAAACATTTAGAACAATAGCATATATCACTTTCTTCATCATATATTATTTTTGAATCTAACGATTTTTCAACAAAATCCCAGACATTTTCTGGTATTTCATTATTATTCCAAACATGAATATCATCAACAATATTATTAAAATTAACATCATATTTTAATTGTCTCATATTACCCCCAGTTTTATTCTAAATACTATTACATAATTCTTCTATTTCATCTTTGAATAGAATCTTTTTCTTCATTAATTCATTAGCTAGTGTATCTAATTTATCTCTATTATTAATTAATAATCCTTTTACTTCATTATAATATTCTTGCATTAATCTATTAATATTTTGATCTTTACTTTCTTTAACTCTCTCACTATTTTCATCTGTATTACGAATCCATGAATTAAAATCTAACATACAGTAATTATCAACAAATCTTGCAACAATATCATAAGCTCTTCTTATATCAGTATTTGTACCAACATCACAAGTATTAAAGACTATTTCTGTAGCTGCTTTACCACCTAAAAGTGATTTAACTCTATTTTTCATAAACTTAATATCTGAAAAATAATTATCATTCTGACTAAAGATCGTAATACCATCAATATTACCATCATTATTAGTAATAGTTATAAATGATACTGAACCCGGTTGTAATAATTCGCCAACTAAAGCATGTCCTGCTTCATGATATGCTGTATTAAGATCATAATCGTTTTCTTTAACAAGACTTTCAATATTAGCATTATACTTTAATTCCAAAGATGCACGTAATAATTCAGCCATCCCTATACTTTTCTTATTTTTATATCCTGCATAAATACCTGCTTGATTACATACTTTTTCAAGCTCTGCACAAGATGAATCTGTTAAAATATATGAAAGATTTTTAACATTAACATCCTTATCTAATTTTTTACTTTCTAAATAATGACTAAATATCTTAATAGCATCTTCATCCTTTGGATTTTCTATTCTAATTTGAATATCAAATCTTCCGGCTCTTGTTAATGATCTAGGAAGTAGTGATATATCATTAGCTGTAGCGATTATAAACACTGATTCATTTTTTACATCATCAATTAATGATTGGATAGTTACATATTCTTCATTATTAGATCTATCATCACTTTCAGAAAATTTATCCAAGTCATCTAATAAAATAATAGCTGGTTGATTCTTCTTAGCTTCCATAAAGATATCATTCATATAATCCACAAAGCTACCATCTGATTTATTTTTTCTAATGGTATAAACTTTTCTATTCACATTATTTAACAGTCCATTAGCTAAACTTGTTTTCCCTGTTCCTGGTGGACCATATAAAAGTAATCCATGAGCATCATTACATCCCATCTCTTTATATTTTTCACCATTATTTAACATATCAATAATCGTTTTTAATTTTTCTTTAATATTATCATAACCAATAATATTACTAAATACTTCCTTATTATCTTTTTTCATAATTTCCCCCTACTTATTTATTAAAAAATTAATCTCTTTTTCTACTACCTCATTAATCATTTCTAGTCTTTCAATTAACATTGTATTATTATCAACAATTTCATTAATAGTTTTATTTCTTTCAATATGTTCTAATTGATATAACCTAAATCCTAATCGATAATTATTATTAACTATATCTTGTTTTTTTATTTTAATTAAAACATCTTTTATTTTACGATTTAATACAATAATTTTCTTTAGTTTTTCAAGATTATTATCCTCTATTTGATTAATTAAACTAATTTCATCATTTTCTTTTTTTTCAAAGATCATTATCGCTTTATTTTTTGGTAAGAAAATAATTTTACTTAGATTATCTAATGTAACTCTACCATTTTTATAATTATTAATACGAACATAAAAGGTATATAAAACAACTCTTAATCCATTTTTAACAAAATTATTAATCTCTTCATATGCTTTTTCAGATAAACGAATTCCAATTCGACCAAGCATTCCATAGTAATGTATCTCTTCATATTGAGAGAAATCTATTTCTTCTAATTTTTTATAATCATTCGCTAAATCTAATACCTTATCAAATAGTTTAAACAAGAGAAAAAAACGTGTTATAGCCAAGTGTTCTCCTTTAATTAAATATGTCGTATTACCCTTTAAGTCATAATAATATTCATCAAAATGACCTGAACGAATATATACTATTTTTCTTTTGTTAGAAACACTAACATGATCATATTCTTCTAGATTCTTATTAGCATATTCTATTATCATTTCTTTTAAATCTTCATATTGAATACCATGTATCAATTTTTTATAATTAATTTTTTCATTAAATTTTAGATTTTCATCATAAACTTCTAAACTACATAAATCATCCATTTGCATGATATCATCATAATTAAGAATTTTACTATCACACAAATACTTAACGCATAATATTGAATATAATGCATTAAAAACGGGAATATCAATTAAAAGTCTATGTTCATAACTATTAACAATTTCACTTATTAATTTATTAATCACTATTATCACCTATCACTTCTTTAAGAGCATGACGTATTATCTGATTATCATTTTCTAATATAATACTATATATTGAACTTCTTTCATTAATACTATTAATTAATTTGGATATTCTCATTTGATCTTCTTTTGGAATATCAGGAAGATCAATATCTTCAATATCACCAATAGTTAAATTACCTTCAATACCATGTTCTTTAACATATTTATCAATACCAATCTTTTCTAAATAATTAGTAACAAAGATAAAACTATATAAATCCATATTAATATCTCTTAAGATAATAAAGTTATTGGGTATTATAACTTCTAAATCATTATTAAAGCGATATGTTCCTACTTTATATGGCTTTTTTACATAAACAACGATATCTCTATCAGACATGAAATACTTTTTCTTAACATCATTACTAATACGTTTTCTAATTAATTTGTTTTCAATAATATTCGTGTATTCAATACTATCTTTTTGCAATGTATATATATCTTTTACTTTTTCATCATTAGCTACAGCATTAGTCATATTACATCCCATAAATACTTCTTTAAATACTTCTCTGACTTTCACTTTTTCCACCTCTTTTTTATATTATATCACTTTTATAACTTTAATCAAGCTGATTAAACACATATTTCATTGTTATTGTCACATTATTTCCCTTTCGCAAATATCATATCACAACTACGTTTAATCCGTATGGATTATTTTTTAATCTAATAGATTAAAAAGATACTCAACTTTCTGTAAGTATCTTTTATATATCATATTTATAAAATTTTCTAATCTTTTCATTAAGAATTTTAGAGTTATCTTTATTATCTTCAAACAATTCTTTATATGTTAATAAATTTTTCAGTACAATCAAATTCTCTTTTGGATTCTCTCTGCTATTTAATACTTCATATATTTTCTTATATTCTTCTTCATAGTTTTTATATTCATCTGGCCAAGCACTAAATAATATTTCACCTAACAATACTTGGCAGTCAGGTTTTAATTTATCTTGGTTAATTTTTTTTATACTCTCATATCCATCATTAATAAAGTTTTCTACTCCAATATAATGCGATATCATTTGCTTAACACCTTCAAAGAAAGCTTCTCTATTATCATTTCCTTTAAGAACCCATTTATTTTTATCAAAATCATAATCAAAATCATAATATTTTTTAAATAATCCAAATTTTCTATATTCATCGTCATATTTACTGCTAATATCTTTTTTATCTTCAGATAAATCTAAATATTCAGAAAATTTTGATTCCAAAAATAATATTGTTTTTATATCTTTATTTTCATCTTTAGATATTAACACAACGTCCATATTTGATGAGTTTGTTATTACCTTATTCTTAACCTCAAAATGAACTTCATTATATTCTATTTCATTAATCGTAATTGGGTTTGATTCTGATACATTAGAAAAATGCAAAAAAGCACATAGTGAAGAAGATATTAAAGTACATATTCTATTTATTTCCTTACCAGCACCATGAGTTGCTTCATCAAATTTTCCTTCTAAATCTTCAGTATTTAAATTAAATCGAGCTTTAAGAATATTCAATGACTCTTCATTTAAAGAATCTATATCATGGCATTGTAAGAAAGATAACGAATCTCCACTAGAATTAATAAATACTTGTCCTTTTTTCTTATACTCATCAAAATCAAGAGCATTATATGGAGCTTTACTCTTAAATTTTTCGTATTCCTCATCACTGATTAATCTATATGGCATTGTATTCTCATCCTTTAATTTATCCTTTTTCAAGCTATATCCCTCCTTTTTAATTCGTATTATATCATTATCGTTGTTAATCCATATGGATTAAAATAGTAACATTTAAGAAAAACATATTATATATCAAAATTAATATTTAAAAACACTCTTTTCTATTCATCATCTTCATGATAATAGTCATCTTCATCACTTGCATCATCTTCTTCAAAGTTTTCTGGATCATACTTACCTTCACGAACTAAATCTTTTTGCCAATCTTCAAGATCCAAATTATTCATTCTTTCTTCTAATTCATCGTCTTCCTTATCAAAAAATCCCATATTATTTTTCTCC
>CACZNM010000127.1 GCA_902782535.1 uncultured Erysipelotrichaceae bacterium | reverse complement strand
TTTGATTGTGTACTTCCAACACGTATTGCAAGACATGCTAATGCCTTTACAAAATATGGTAAAATTAATCTTAAAAATGCTAAGTATAAAGAAGATTTCACTCCTCTTGAAGAAAATTGTGACTGCTATGCTTGTAAAAACTTCACTAAAGCTTACATTCGTCATTTAGTCACTTTAAATGAAATGTTAGGTTCAAGATTACTTTCTATTCACAATTTAAGATTCTTAACTAGGCTTACAGAAGATTTAAGAGAATGTATTAAAAATGATAATATTTTAGCATATCGCGAGGAATTTATTAAAAATTATTATCAAGGAAAAGAATACTTGAATAATAAAACGACAGGGCAAGGTGACTAATGACAAAAATAATTACGAAAGAAGAAATACTTCTTGCTAAAAAAGCTCTTGATAATGGCGAATTAGTTATTTTCCCTACCGAAACAGTTTATGGAATAGGGGCGAATGCCCTAAAGGAAAACGTGGTTGATAAAATATTTAAAGCAAAAGGAAGACCCAGTAATAATCCCTTGATAGTTCATTTAAAAAATAAAGATGAAATATCTAAATATGCTTATATTAGTAATGAAATAGAGCAAAAATTAATTGACACTTTTATGCCTGGCCCATTTACATTAATTTTACAAAAGAAGAATATTATTCCTAATAATGTAACATGTAATATGGATACCGTTGGTATTAGGATTCCTATCGATGAAGTTGCACATCATCTTTTAGATATTCTCGATTATCCTATCGCTGCTCCTAGTGCTAATTTATCAAGCAAACCTAGTGGTACAAGAGTATCAGATATTTTTGATGAGTTTGATGGAAAAGTTAGTTATATTATTGATGGAGGAGAATCACGCATTGGTCTTGAAAGTACCGTATGTAAAGTAATAGATAATGTTCCAACGATTTTAAGACCTGGTTTTATAACAAAGGAAGATATTGAAGAGGTTATAGGTAAATGTAATGTATCAGAGTATGTCCTAAAAGAAGCTCATGGTAATGTTGAAAGTCCTGGTATGCTTTATAAACATTACTCTCCTAATACCAAATGTTTTTTATGTGATAAAGAAAAAATTAATGAAATAGTAAAACAATATAAGAAAGCCATTGTTATTGGTAATGAAGAAATATCCTGTTATAAATTTTATCATTATGGTAATGATTTAGTTACTATCGCTCATAATATCTTTAAATTATTAAGAGAAGCAGATAGAGATAAGGCTGATGTAATTATTATTCAAAGTGTGGAATATCATGGTCTTGGTCTTGCCATTATGAATAGACTAATTAGAACTTGTGAATATAATTATATAAAAAGGAATTAATATGAAGATAGTGAAGTATAATAAACTAAAAAATAATAAATATGAAATTCTTCTTGATAATAATGAAAAGATTAAAGTATATGAAGATGTTATTTTAAAAGAAAATTTACTTTGGAAAAAAGAAATTAATGATATCGATGCATTATTAAAGAAGAATAAAGATTATGAAATTTATGATGTTGCCATAAAAAGACTTTCTAATCATGTTGAGTCGGTAAAAGGAATACACGATTATTTAATTAAAAAAGGTTATAGTAATGATTTAGTTCAAGAAACAGTAGATATATTAATTACAAAAGGTTACTTGGATGATAAATATTATGCAAAATGTTATATTACTAATCAAATAAATTTATCAAATGATGGTCCATTAAAAATAATAAAACATTTAGAAAATTTAAATATTAATAGTGATATATATAATGAATACTTGGATATTAGTGATAACATTTGGTATGGAAGAATAAAGAAATATCTTGATAAACAGGTCAAATTAAATAAGAAAAGCCTTTATATCTTTAAAAGCAAAATGTTAATGAATTTAATTAATTTAGGTTATGAAAAAGAATTAATTAATGATTGCTTATCTACTATTTCTATAAGCAATCAAGATGAATTAAGAAAAAAAGAAGAAGAAAAGATTAGAAAAAAGTTAGGAAAAAAATATTCTGGTGATGATCTTGAAAGAAAGATTAAAGAAAAATTATATCAAAAGGGTTACTTTGAATAAGTTTATTGAACAAATGCTCAATAAACTTTTCTTTTAATTTCTTTATATATCAAAGATTTTAATTAATTTTATTATTTTTTTTAAAATAGCATATAACTTCCTAATAATATTAATGAGAAGGATACAAGTGTATCTTTTTTCATTAGGCGAAAGGAGTGATATTATGCCTATGAAAGAAAAAATCTATAAACTAAAGAAAGGAGAGAAAATACCATTAATGTTTGATGGTTGTATGAAAATCATGTTTGGTAATAATGAAAGATTAGAACCACTTACTTTGTTATTATCAAGAATACTTGAAATACCTTATGAGAACTTAGAAGGCAGAATAGAGGTTGTATCAAATAAAATATCAAATAAACATTTGGAAGAAAAGAAAACAGAAAGAGATATTGTTGTTCGATTAAGTAGCTTTAAAAATCAAAAGATAGTTATCGAAGTAAATGTAAGAAATAGTAATTATGATACAGTTATTAATAGAAATCTATTTTATTTTAATGAAGTATTTACAAGTGGTCTTAAAGAAAGTGATAGTTACAATAATATTGATAATACTTTTTTAATAAATTTAAATACGTTTTATACAGATAATATTCATAAAAAAATCTTTGACTATTATTATATAATGAATGATGAAGGATATATTCTAACAGAAAAACAAAAAATTCTAAATATAAATATTGCGAGATGTTACCATGAATGGTATACTAAAAGCGAAGAAAAGTTTAAAAATGCTTATGAAAAAGATTTGTTTTATTTATGTGCAGCGATGGTAACGGATAAGGAAGAAGAATTCAAGGAATGTTTATCTAAAATAAATGCAAATTTAAACATAAAAGAAATGATAGAAAGGGTAATGAGCGATATGGAAGAGAAAGATGAATTAAAACTCGATTATTACAATTTTTTAGAAGAAACAAAAAGAATAAATGATGGAATACTTGAAGAGATTAAAGAGAAGGCCATCAAAGAAGGGAAAGAAAAAGGAATAAGAGAAGGTTTAAAAGAAGGAATTGAACAAGGAATTGAACAAGGAATTGAGCAAGGAATTGAGCAAGGAATCAAAAGAGGTACTGAAGGTACTAGAAAAGAAATAGTTGCCAATATGTATCATGATGGTCTTACAGTAGAGCAGATTATGAAATATTGTAATTTAGATAAAAATGAAGTTGGTAAAATTATTACAAATTTAAAGAACGAAGAGTGATATCACTTCTTTTCTTTCGAAATTAATAGTTGATATAGTATTTTTATATAAATGACATATTAAAAAACTTGTTTTTTTATATAACATATGATAATATTGTCTATAGAAAGTGAGATGAAAATATGGCTAGTTTAACAAATCCAATAAGTATAAGTGTTCAAATCGATAAAGAGGATAAAGAACGAGCAACTGAAATTCTTCAAAAATTAGGAGTTAGTATGAGTGGACTGATTAACATGACTATTAAACAACTTATAATGCGAGAAAAAATTCCATTTGAAGTGGCACTTCCAAAAGAAGAAAATGATTTATGCAAATATTTTACTAATGATGAATTAGAGGCAACTGCCAAAGAACTTGCATACATTGCGGAACATCCTATAGAATATAAAAGTTATAAAAACAAGAAAGATTTGAAAAAGGCATTATTATCGGATGAACAATTATAAGATAAAATATTCAAAAGAATTCAAAAAATCGCTAAGAAAAGTAATGAAAAAAGGGAAGGATATTGACAAATTATTAAATATTGTCGATATGTTATCACGTAAAAAGCCATTGGATGCAAAGTATAAAGACCATGCTTTATATAGCGATAAAAGATTTAAGGATTGCAGAGATTGTCATATTGAACCTGATTGGATACTTATATATAAATACTTTGAAAATGAAATAGTTCTATTGTTAGTTAATACAGGTAGTCATAGTGATGTTTTGAATAAATGAAGAATTAAGGAGTGATATCACTTCTTTCTTTTTTTTTAATAATTTGATACAATATAGATGTAGGTGATATTATGTTAATAACTAGTGTTGATAATAAGAAAATTAAAAGATATGCAATGCTTAAAAATAGTAAAGCAAGATATAAAGAGAGATTATTTTTAATAGAAGGCATGCATTTATGTTATGAAGCATATAAAAATAATCTGTTGGTGGATGTTTTAATGTTAGAAGATACAAATATTTCTTTTAATTATGATAGAGAAATAACCTACGTAACTGAAAATGTTTTAAAGAAATTATCTAATCTTACTACACCTAGTAATATTATTGGTATTTGTAAAATGATGGATAATAAAGAGATTATTGGTAATCATCTCTTGCTCCTTGATGATATTAATGATCCTGGTAATATTGGAACTATTATTCGAAGTAGTAAAGCTTTTAATGTTGATACGATTATATTATCAGATAATTCTGTAGATATATATAATGATAAAGTTTTACGTAGTACCCAAGGTATGCTTTTTAATATGAATATTATTTATGCTAATTTAATGGAAATTATTCCCAAATTACATGATAATGGTTATATGATTTTAGGAACAGATGTTACTAGTGGGGAAGATGTAAGAGAAGTTAAGTGTTCTCGTTATGCTTTAATTATGGGAAATGAAGGTAATGGAGTTCATGAAGAAATCAAAGTTCTTTGTGATAAAAATCTCTATATTAAAATGAATTCTGCTTGTGAAAGTTTGAATGTTGGTGTCGCTACCAGTATTCTTTTATATGAGTTAAATAGAGGCCATAATGAGTAAAGTAGTATTAGGTAAATATGTTAATACCCATGGTATAAAGGGAGAAATAAGAATTAAGAGTAATTTTAAATATAAGGATAGAGTATTTAAAGTAGGTAATAAAATCATTATTGATAACAAAGAATATTTTATCAATTCTTATCGTATTCATAAAGATTATGATATGATCTCTTTAAAAGGTATTGATGATATTAATAAAATACCATTTAATAAAAATACTTTAGTTTATATTGAAAAAGAGGAATATTTAAATAATTCTGATTATTTAGATAGTGACTTAATTGGGTTTATTTTGTATAATAGTAAGTTAGAAAAAAGGGTTTTAGATATTGTTTATCTTGTTAATAATAAGAAATTATTTAAAGTTAGTGATGGTTATATACCTTTTGAACTTATTAAAGATATTGATTTTACAAATAAAAAAATCTTAATTGAGGAGGTTTCTGGTTTATGAAAATTGATATATTAACACTTTTCCCTGATATGTATATAGGACCTTTTTCGGAATCAATAATTAAAAGAGCGAGGGAAAAAGGAATTGTTGAAATAAATATTCATAATTTTCGTGATTATACAAAAGATCCTCATGGTAATGTTGATGATACACCATTTGGTGGTGGTAGTGGCATGGTACTTATGTGTCAACCTATTTTTGATTGTATTAATAGTTTAAAAAAGGATAATAGTAAAGTTATTATGATGACTCCTAGCGGAAGAGTATATAATCAAAAAATAGCCTATGATTTAAGTAGGGAAAAACATCTAATTATTTTATGTGGTCATTATGAAGGATTCGATGAGCGAATAAGAAGTATTTGTGATATGGAAATAAGTATCGGAGATTATGTTTTAACAGGTGGGGAACTTCCTAGTATGATTCTTACAGATAGTATTATAAGACTTCTTCCCGGTGCTATTGATGAAGAAAGTGCTAAATTTGAATCGTTTAATAATAATTTATTAGATTATCCTGTATATACTAAACCAAGAGTTTATAATGGTATGGAAGTACCAGAGATATTATTATCAGGTAATCATGCTAAAATAGATGAATATCGTTATCAAGAACAAATTAGAAAAACAAAAGAATTAAGGCCTGACCTATTGGGAGATAAGTATGAAGATAAAGTATAATCTAATTAAGAAAAATACCTATAAAAAGTATTTAGATATTAATATTAAAAATTCATACAATGTCAATAAAAAGATTGATGAAGAAAGTCTTGGTATTATTAAATTTTATAATGATGATTTAATAAATAAAGTTATTAAAAAGAAAATAGATACGAAGTTTAAATATATTTTAGAATTAATGGTTAAGATAGAAGAAGATGATTCTGATCCGTCTGAAGGATTAATGATATGTCTTAATGAACTTGAACGATTAAAGAAAGAATTCATTAATAAGTATCGAAAATTTTTAGATAAAAAAAGACAAGAATTTATTGAAAAGAAGATAGCTATTTTAGAAAGCGAAATTAAAATGAAACTATTTAATATGCAAATTATTAGAAATCCTATTATTATGAGTGAAGATAATAATTATGAATATGAAGAAGAGGAAGAAAAAGAAAGTACTAGAAGAAGATAAAAAAATAGTTGATTTTTAATGGTAATTATGTTATCTTATTGAAAGTGAGGGAGAGATTATGAAAGTATTTTTCTTAATAGTAGCGATATTATTAATAATAATTGTTTTATTACAAAGTGGAAAAGCCGAGAGTGCTCAAGGTATTATAAGTGGTGGAAATATTGATTTATTTAATAAAAGAAAAGAAAGAGGTAGTGA
>CACZNM010000126.1 GCA_902782535.1 uncultured Erysipelotrichaceae bacterium | reverse complement strand
TGCATTAGTTTAAAATTTGCTGCTTTTAATTGCTCAAGTTGTTCATCATATTCACGCATTAATTCATAATTACCTGCTCTTTGAGCTGCATCGGCTTTTCTTGTTAATTCTCTCATTTGTTCTTCAATAGTCATGATAACCTCCTATATTATATTGATAATAATATTATAACACAAAATGAACCTTATTATCTACCCTTTACATGACTATTTTTCCTGTATGGCAAATCATCTTTTATTAATTCTTTCTACATATATATAGCATATGGCAACTATATCCTTGTAAATCTTCTCGTTCACAAACGGATAATTGATATTTTACCCATACCTTAAATTCTTCTTCTGATAAATTGTTGACTTTTTCTGATATGATATTTGCTATTCCATCAGTTGCAACATTATTTAAAAAAGTTACATTATACTTACTCATAATTTCTTTGAATTCCGAAATATAAAAAGGTGCGAATATTCCCTCTGGATATCTAACTAATTTAAAATCTTTATCAAAATCATTGGGATATCCATCAAGTAAATGATCTATTCCCCAATTTGCAAATACTCCATCACTGGTAATATACGCAATCATTATAATACCATTTTTCTTGGTGACTCTTATCGCTTCACTTATAGCTTTGTTGATATCAGAATCCGTATATAAATGATATAAAGGACCTAATACTAAAGTTACATCAAATGTATCATCTCTAAATCTAGATAAATCAATAGCATCACCTTGATAAGCTCTAATTGTCATATCGTCTTTTATTTTGCTATTTAAAATATCTAAATTATGCTCGACATATTCTATGGCAGTAACATCATATCCTTTACTTGCATAATGTAATGAATATCTACCTGTTCCAGCACCTATTTCTAATAATTTATCACCACTTTTTAAATATCGATCAATATATTTTTTGGAAATTAAAAATTCAATATTGTGTGTATGATCTTTTATTAATCTATTATCTTCATCATAACCATTATAATGTGCATTAATTAATTCTTCACGTTTTCCCATTATATCAACTCCTATGATTATATATTTCTAATCCAAGTAATTATAAACTTGCTCTGGATATATTTTTAGTTCCTTATTTTTAAATTTTTCTATATCTATCCATACAGCATCAGTTTCACAATTATCATCAATTATATGATATCTTTCCTTATAATCTTCATCTTTTATATTAACATCGTAAAATAGTATTAATTCATGAGCTTTTTTACCATTAAAAGTAAATATATTTTCTGATATACCTAAAAAATCACCGACACTAATTTCTATATTAAGTTCTTCTTTAAACTCTCTTTTTAATGCATCTCTACTATTTTCTAAAAATTCAATTCCTCCACCTATACTCCTATAGAATGTCTCATCTTTAATTTTATCATATCCTTCAGTAACTAATAGTTTATTATTCTTTTTTACCATACCAAGAACAATAGGTCTTATTTCTTTATATTTATCCATCTAATATCCTCCATATAACTACTATTTTCCTTGCTTTTTATTATATAGTATTATTATAAAAATTTAAACTATTTTTAAAAGATTTAGTTACATATATTTTACTTTTGTTTTCAAAAATTCAAATAACATGTATGTAAAATTAATAAAAAAAGCTAGATTTCTAGCTTTAATTTATTTTAATAAACATTATATATATTAATTATAAACAATAATTGAAAAAATCTCCTAATTATTTTTCAATATAACCACTTATTGTTTTAGTATACATATCATCTGTTATTGGTTTATATTTATTTCCATCATATTCATCTGTGAATCCATTATATGTTCTATATACTTCACCGGTATCAGTATTATAAACTCTTTCATATCCAAGAGTAGCATCACTTCGCTTTTGACTTATAATATCATAAGAATTGCTTCGTTTATTCCATGAATCCATTATCATATCTGATATTTCATCATATATTTTAGCATTAGCTCGAACAGTAGCTACTGTAGTTTGTTGTTCTTTATTAAAACCAGCCATAAAAGCATCAGTAAATTCAATTGTAGATAAACAATGATTATATACTTCTTGCCAACTATTAAATTCTGCATCTGGTGCATACATCATAATATTATGATAAGAATTTAAAGGTGCTAAGTCTAAACCATACATATAATATGAACCAGCATCATATATAGAAGCGGTAAATAATCCTTGCAATGGCTCCTTTTTATCATTTACAAATTTACCTCTAATAATATCTCCACCAAGTTCTGTTTTACCCAATTTTTCTATCATTTCAAAATCAGTTAAATATTCAAAGAACTCTTGATTAATCATTTGATTACCAACTTTAGCAGTTGTATTCCATACCTTAAAGAATCTCTCCGTCGTTCGTGGTTCCATTGCTGATAATTTTCCATATACAGATGATGGATATAATGATGCCCATTTTTTTCTTGCTGCTTCACTTTTTAAAAAACCACTTAATCCTAAAGAAAACATAAATGTATAATCTTTATTTTCTGGATTTTGTACTTTAAATGAATATCCTGAATATGTAACTTTAGTAGGAACCGTTACTTTCCAACCTTTAGGTATTTGCATTTTTAAATAACCGTTATTAAAATCCTCATATTCAATTTTAGTTTTTTCCAATTTAGAAATTTTTAATATCGTACCATCCTTAGTCTTTAAATAATTATTACATCCTGTAATAATAAATAAACAAGCCATTACTATAATAATTAATAATATTTTCTTTTTCATTCTAACGCTCCCATCAATTTTATTATATCACAAGTATGTTCTAGTTGTTCGTAAAAACTTCTATATTCCGAACAAAATGGTTTTAAAGCCAATCTCGGACTATTTTTGATAAAAAGAAAAACTTTCTTTCCCTTTATTCTCGGGACTTTGTGAGTTATTTACCACAACATTGCTTATATTTTTTACCACTGCCACATGGATGAGGTTTTTCGAAGTTTTGAGGCTATGAAACTTCATAAAACCTTATAAAACCTCATAAATGAACTTTTGAGAACGTCCGAGAACGCTAACAAAACGTATGTAAAAACGTATGTAGAATTTAAAAATCTCTTTTTTTAGGAAAATTAGTACGCTATTTTTTTTATGTGTTTTGTCTTGATCTTTTCATCTGATAATGAAATTCATTTTCACCATTTGGAACAAATCCTAATCTAGCATATAATGAGCCAACTGGATTTTGCTTGAAGTATTGAATCTCAATATCTCGATCTTTATTCTCATCTATTTTATCTTTTAATATTTTTGTCCCTATACCTTTTCCCTGATATTCTGGAATAATGCAAATATTGCCTATTTCATAATTACCATTTTCTAAAACTTCGCCATTATAAAATCCTATTTTCCTATCTCCATCCACAATTATAAATGCATTTGCTTTTACAGTTGTTATAAACTTTTCAAAATACTTTCTTTGGTCTTCTTCAATCCAAGAACCCCAGCACTCTTCAACATACTTTTTATATGCATTCTTTTTCACTTCATATACAAATTCATAATCAGCATCAGAATATGGAATTAAATAAATATTTGTTGCAACATAAGGTTCATAAATATTCTTATAAGTTTCTAAAGATTTATTAACATCAATATTATAATCAACAACTTCGCATTTATCATCTTCATTGTAATATTGGTTAACTCTTACACCACCCAATGCTTCAATGGTTTTCCAAGAGGCAGGATTATTTAAATTAGCATCCATAAATACTTTATCTATTCCATATTCTTTGCATACTTTTAAACCTAGGTATAAATTAATTTTATTATATCCTTTTCCTCTTTCTGAAGGTCTAATTCCATAACCTATATGTCCGCCAAATTTACTCAATCGTTCATTTAATGCTGTACGAATATTTATCATTCCAATTATTCTATCGTCATTCTCTCTAATCAAAAAGTATGTTCTTGCTGGAACTCTTTCTTCGTTAGGAACCATATTATAATCATTTTCTAGTTTTTCTAACCAGCCTTCATAATCATCAAGAAATCTATGTAATCCGCCAGAACCATTTATATTAGAATTATTTTTATAATGCTCTTCAATATATTCAATAGCCTCTGCTTTTCTTTTTATTGAAGGAACCTCAAAATAAAACTTTTCCATATAATCAACTCCTATATTAATTATACCATATTTTTAAACTCTATAACCAATGTCATTTGGGTAGTGGACACAATTCCATCTTTTTTTATTAATCAAATCTCTGTAAAGCCTTATAAATAAAGGAAATCTTGCAATTTTTAGCCGTACAAAATTTTTGTATTTTTACCCCATTTTTGGGTATCTAGATACCTTTTAGATACTCAGCGGAAGGTATGTAAAAAGGTATCTAAAATATTTTTTTATTT
>CACZNM010000125.1 GCA_902782535.1 uncultured Erysipelotrichaceae bacterium | reverse complement strand
ATAATAATATTTTCCATCTTTATCAGTTAAATCACCATTAGGTTTTGCCGTTACATTCCATGAATTAATATATTTAGGATATGTTGTAGTTAAATATTCTGGATGTGCGAAAGATATACTTACATTCATTTCTTTTTCTGGGTACAAGTAAAGTACGGGTTTAGCACGTCCACCTATTTCTTGTTTAATTGGATATTCGATAATCTCTCCTGTTGGAGTATAACAATACTCTATTCCATAGTTACCTTTTGAATCTTGTCCGGGATATTCAATCACTACATATAGTCCTTCTTTTTTATTGTTTTCTTCCATTTCATCAAGTGTTTTTCTTGTGTAATAATTATACCATATATAATAATTTTTTTCGACCTTAGCAAGTTCTTTAGATTCAGATTTATCTTCAATGTTTTGTAATATTAATTTACTATTATTATCTGTATATATAACATAATTCTCATAAGTTCCTACAATATCAGTATATCCATTATATGAATTAACTACCTCGCCAGATGCATTATATTTTTTTATTTCATTACCAGCAACGATATATAAATTAGCTTTATATATAGAATATGAAATATAATCATTACTATAAAACTCTTTCAAGTTACTATTAAATACTTTAGTATAACTAGATGCTTCTGGGTTGGATTCTACAAGAAAATATACATACTTATCTCCTAATTTCTCGGCCTGATAATCGTAATAAACTTCACTTTCACTAGGAAATGAATGCGATAATTCTATACTATTTTTATTTGCATTTAATAAATATGCCTTATTATCTGTTGTAAGAGATAAATAGTTATCATTTATTTGATTAACGAGAGGTAATTCATTATCACTAGCACCTTTATACTTTATACCATAATATAATAATTTACCAGATGATACATTATAATAACCTATATTGTTGGTATTATCTTTAACAACTATTCCTACTAGCTTATTTCCTGCTTCATTTGCAAAAGCACTATATTCCTTAAAATTATCCTGTAAATTAATCGCTTGAGTACCTTTAGTTTTTACATTATATATTTTAACTCCATTATCTTTATATACTACAAATAATGAATTGTTATCTGCTGATAATACTTTAGCATCCATGGAAGAAACCTTTATTCTAAATGCTTCCTCGACATATTGATTTTCCTCATTATCATCAGTTATTCTTCCATCATATTTGTATTTGTAAACCGTTAATTCATATTTTTTATTTTCTTTTTCTTCTTCCTTTTCTTCATTCTTTTGTTTCTGTTCATCTTGAATCTTATTTTCCTCTTCCTTATTATCAGAAGGTTTCTTTTCTTGATAATTGTTATTACCATTATTATTAGTATTCGCATTTCCATTATGGAATAATAACATATAAACAAGTGCACAAACTAATAAAGCAATAATAATTATCAAAATAATAATTAATTTATTATTATCCTTTGGCGCTGATAAACTATTTTTTCTTGGCGTATTTTCATTTTTTTTATCTTCTTCTTGAATATCTTTTTTTTCTTCCATTTTTCACTCCTCGAATTAATTATATATTATTATTTTTCAAATAGATATATTTATGATTAACATTTACACTTGTATTGACATTTTTTGACAACATATAAAATATTTGATACAATACCTTTGATGTTTATGAAAAAAGTTGGTATTATTTGTGAATATAATCCATTTCATAATGGACATATATATCACTTACAAAAAATTAAAGAAATGTTCCCTGATAGTATGATTATTCTTGTAATGTCTACTTCTTTTACCATGCGTGGAGAATTATCTATCTTAAATAAATGGGATAAAACTAGTATTGCCCTAACTTATGGAGTGGATTTAGTTATTGAATTACCTACCTTCTACTCCACCAATTCTGCTGATATATTTGCAAGTGGTGCAGTTAAAATTCTAAATTATTTAAATTGTGATTATTTAGTATTTGGATCAGAAACTAATGATATTGATTTACTTACTAATCTTGCTACTATTCAATTAAATAATGAAGAATATGATAGTTTAGTTAAAAATTATATGGATAAAGGTAATAATTATCCAACAAGTATGTCTAAAGCTTTAGGTGAACTATGCGGTAAAACAATTAATTTACCAAATGATTTATTGGGATTAAGTTATATTAAAGAGATTATTAAAAACAATTATAATATTAAGCCAATATCTATTCTTAGAACCAATGATTATCATAATAGTGAAATAGATAATGAAATATCAAGTGCAACAAGTATTAGAAATGCTATTATAAAAAAAATAGATATTAAAAATGCTGTTCCTAATGAAACATTAGAAAAAATAATTAATTATAATATTAGTGATAATTACTATAAATTATTAAAATACAAAATATTAAGTGATATGGATAATTTAAATAATTATTTAGACGTTGATGAAGGACTTGATAACTTAATTAGAAAAAATATTATTAAAGCAAATAGTTTAGATGAATTAATTAATAAAATTAAAACAAAAAGATATACATATAATCGTTTAAATAGAATGTTTATTCATATCTTATTAAATATCAAAAAAGAAGATGTAGAAATAAGAAATCAAATTAATTATATTAGAATATTAGGATTTAGTAAAATTGGTAAAAAATTTTTAAAAGAAATAAAAAAAGAGATAAATATCCCTCTAATAACTAACTATAGTGATTTAAAAAATAATAATTTAGAATTTGAATTATATGTGGCATTTATCTATTATCAAATAATAAATAGGGATGACTTAAATCTTATAGAACTTAAAAGTGTACCAATACAAAAAAAGAATTGACACAAATCAATTCTTTTTATATTCAATAACTTAAATTTGCTCTAGCATTACATGCAATACGCATTGCCAGAATTGCCCACATAGCAACGTCCATCGGTATCTCTGGTATACACAATACCAGTCGAATATGAAAAACCATCCACAAAACCATAACAACCAAGAGCAGCACTGTTATCCTTACACCCTATTCCGGTGCCACTATCATATTGACCGTATAAAGGATTTAAAATTGCCATATTAGTATTATATATAGCAGTTCTCGTTGTTGAATTTCCTCCATATGTATCAGCCAATGATCCTTCTATACAAAATGGTTTTTCACTATTTGTATTTTCTCTTAATATTCCGCACGCATAGGCATTTGTAACATTTCCACTTCCATCAAATTTAAAACCTAAAAAGTAATCCTTATTTAATGAACGATAATCATCCGTTAATGTTTCGTTATTATTGGCAAACGTTGTTAGTGTACTTAATGGTGATGATTGGGAATTATTTGCTGAATAAAAATATTGATTTATTGTATAGATAAACTTACATCCTTCACATGATTCAACTGTTCCTGGTTTTTGTACCCATATCCCTTCATTACTTTCAACTCTTAGTTTAAAACTTATTGGTGTCTCAGAAAAACTATTCCATTCATCTGCTGTAAAACGCACTCTCCCATCTATCCAATGATTGGTTGTGCCCATATTATCACTTTCTGTTGAATCATATGTATCTGATATAGCAATTCTTTCAGCATCAATATAGGCTTTAACTGTTAATATTCCATTTATCCCTGTAGCGCCATTATCGATATAACTTACTAATACTTGAGTATTTTCTTTTACAGGACCTATACTATTTAATAAATATATACTCGCATCTTTATCTTCTCTAGCATTCCAATAATCATTGCTACTACTTCCTATTACACCATTATTATTTGTAGTATAGGTTGCTATATAATTCATTGGTACTTTTTTATTATTTATAGTGTTATTAACATCTACTATACTTATTAAAAATTCTTCTCCATCAACATAGGTCGTATCACCAATTACTGCAACGGTTACAGTATCTAAGTTAGCACTATCTACTTGTGTACTTGTTATAGGAAAAAAATTTGTTAATTCAATTGTTCCATTTTGACTCGAAGAAAAATAAATTCTACCTGTTCTTAAAGTACTCTCACTACCAGTTCTAGTATAATTAAAAAATGCATATGTTACTCCTATTATTAATGCTAATATAACTATTATTAAAATTGAACTAATTAAATATTTCTTTTTCATATCTACACCTATTTTAATTATACTATAGTGATTTGTAAAAAAAAAGGATTATTAACAAATTTTGTATTGCTTTCGAATCTATTTACATATTTTTACATTGACATAAACTTATAATGAAAAAGAATTGACAAAAATCAATTCTTTTTATTATATATTTCAATTATTTTAAAATAATCAACCATTACTTCTGTATTATCATTACTTTTAGGTATCTTAACATATTTCTTTACTTCT
>CACZNM010000124.1 GCA_902782535.1 uncultured Erysipelotrichaceae bacterium | reverse complement strand
TTATAATATGCATCATGTCCTGTAATTACTAAAATATCTGGTTTATATTCTTCGATAATTTTAGGTATTTCAAGAGCAAATTTACTTTCTTTCATCTTTATACCTTTAGCTTTAATATTCACTTTCTCATAAAACTTCATACATCGTTTAAGAAAATTACCATCACTATCAAGATGAACTATTTTACCAGGTAAATAAAAATATTGATTACGATCTAAATTATTATCATCAAATCTATTTAATATTTCCTCATCATTATCGTATTTTACATTTTTTTCAAGTTTTAAATCACTTATTAGACTATCTGCACAAAGTCTTACATCAACACCATAAAGTATAGCAACATCACCATCAAGCATAGTTATTTGAAATACAATATCATTTTGGTATGAATTTCTTGTAACATAATCTCCTACATGAAAATCCATGTAATCATCTCCAAGTAAATATATGCATAATAGTAAAAAAAAGACTAAATAAAGTAATAACTTCATTTAATCTTAACCTAATACCATATAATTATACATCGTAACAATTTATCTTTGATATTTCACCATTTTTGATAATAATTTCCATATCGACAGCTTGTAGCAGATTATTCACATAATCCGTATTTCCTTCAAAAGAAAAAACAAATTTACTATAATCATCAAAGTACTTATAAGCTACCGCATATACTTTTAAACCATTAAAAATCATATCATCATTATAATCTTCATCAACACCTTCTTTAAGCCATGGAATTAATCTTTCTCTAATAATCTTTTCTATCTCTTTGTCATTTATTAATTTATAATCATCATATACATGTTTTTTACTTTCTAATATATTTTTAGAAATAATTACTTCAATATTTTTATAAAAAAGATTAGTTCTATTAAGATTATTATTTTCATCATTAAATATATTTTCTATTTGTAAATTTTCTTTTAATCTACTTGCATTTTTTTCATCTATAGGAATCAAATTATATAGTTTATTTAAAACTACATAACATATATTATCAAAATTTCCATTTATAAGAATATCTCCATCATGAGGAATAAAACGATAATCATTCAATTTTTTACCACTAAACTTATAAACATATATACCCGATTCTAAAAAATAATTATCAAAATCTTCATCACTAAATAATACATTAAATACATCGTCTGATATATCAAAATTACATTTTGTTTTGCTATCATTGATATCAAATACTAATCCTGTAGTTTCTGCACCAATATTTAAAATTACGCATGCCCTATCTTTACATTCATCATCCATTTCCTTTAAAATTATATTAACAACTTTTTCATTATAATTATCCATTTAAACCTCACATATATCATCTATTTACTTCGCTAATTCATTAGCAAGAGAGACAAATACTTCTACATCTAATTCTTCTGCTCTACTTGTTAAATCTTTATTATATTGCTTTAAAATTTTTTCGATTACTTCTAAATTATATTTCTTTAGATTATTACGGAGATTCTTCCTCTTAAACTTAAATGCATCACGTATTAAATCGAAAAATAATCCTTCATCTAACAGCTTATATTTATCTTTCTTTTTTTCAAAACAAATGACAACACTATCAACATTAGGCTTGGGAGTAAAACAATTACGACTAACATCAAAGAGCTTATGAATATCAAAATAATAATTTAAAAATACTGTAATTGATGAATAATCTCTTGTTCCAGATTTGGCACTAAATCTTTCACCCACCTCTTTTTGAACCATAATAATTATTTCTTGAAAAGATATCTTTGAATCAATTATTTTAGTAATAATAGGCGTTGTAATATAATACGGAATATTAGCGATAACATAAATATTATCATAATTATAATCTTTAATATCTTCTTTAATATCTCTTTTTAAAAAGTCATCAAAAATAATATGAATATTATGATAATCTTTTAAATTCTCATCTAATATTTCTTCTAGTGAATTATCTATTTCATATGATAATACATTTTTAGCATATTTAGCTAATTCTTTGGTTAATACTCCAGCACCAGGACCAATTTCCAAAACTAAACTATTCTCTTTAATATT
>CACZNM010000123.1 GCA_902782535.1 uncultured Erysipelotrichaceae bacterium | reverse complement strand
TATGTATAGCGATTATAATGATTCAAGTAATAAAAATAGATTTAGTTTCCTACCATCTGTTAAAGTATTAGGAATAATTGTAATAATTGAATTATTTGTTTTTATAGCAGTAATCTATTTTAAAAATACTAATAAAAATAATGGTTTGGTTACTGTAGCATTTGATAATAATACGGAGTATGTTTTGGCTAACGATTCTAAAAAATTAGGTTTTAAGATTAATGGAAAAACATATAATGGTGATTATAGTGATATTGATATAAAACTTGATAATAGTTTATTGGCATCTGTTAATAATGGTGTGATTACGACAGGGAATATGCTTGGCAGTACCAATATGATGGTAACATATAATGAAAAACATACTGCTTTAGGTAAAATAATCGTATATATAGGAGATAGAAATATTGTTGCTAAAGGTATAAGTGTTCCTGATGAACAGTTAGTTTTAAAATTATCTTCAACATTTGATTTATTTAAAAGTATTAGTGTTACACCAGAAAATGGTTATATTGAAAAAATGGAATATAGTAATTCAAATAATTCGGTTATCAAGATAAATGAAAAAGGTCAAATAGAAGCATTATCTTTTGGAGAAAGTGAAATAACGATTATTGCCAATGATAATTTGAGAAAAAGCTTTAAAGTAATAGTTACTAATAGTGATGAAAACCAAGGATTTGTTCCTGAAGGACAAACTATTGATAAAGAAGTCGAAGAGATATCTTTTAATCAAAAAGAGATTACTATTAATAATAATATTGCCACACTACAATTAAATAAAAATGATATATATGAACTTAAACCGGTTATTACACCAAATGATGCAACTAATAAGGCTTTAACTTTTGAAGTTATTGATAAAAGAGTAATTTCTATAACACCAAGTGTTGATAATTCTTCAGTAACAATAACTGCTCTTAAAGATGGTACAACAACAGTTACAGCACGAAGCTCAAATGGAAAAATAGGAGTATTAACAGTTGAAGTTGCAACAGTAAGTGACAGAATTACTGAAGAAGAGGAGCAAACTACTAAGAAAGCTACACTATACTGTAAGAGTAATTTAGTATATACAGGTTCATCTATGGCGATTGCAACTTGTTCTAATTGTACAATTGTTTCTAATGAGTATGCTAAAGGGTCAGAAAAAAGTGAAAAAACGTATACGGTAACAGCTAAAGCAAATAATGGTTATCTTTTCGCAAATGGGAATGATACATATTCTATAAGTTGTACAGTAAAACCAAAAGCAAGTGATGAAAAGACAACATCAACAAAGGAAAATAAAGTATCACTTGCTTGCACAGATGCCTATGTAGGAAGTAGTGGTACATGTACCTTTAATACAGAAGATAAATCAGTGATTTTAATATCAGCATATACTTTGGGTGACGCGAAATCACTATGTACAGTAACGTCTATAAGTAATGGTGTAGTAAAATTTAAATGTCTTAAGCCAGGGAAAGTTACTATATATGGTGTTCCAAATCCCTCAAGGACTTTCGCTTATGGTTATTTAGAATGTCTTGAGAAAAAATAATGGTAAATGTAACGCTTTACCATTTTTCTTTTTACAAAATAATTGATTAATAAATAAGAAATTGATATAATTACTATAGGTGATGACCATGAGCTTATTTAGACCGTTAATGTATCAAAAAGATATTTTTAATATAAATTATGAAAAGCTAAAAAAAATGGAAATAGAAATGCTTATTTTTGATTTAGATAATACGATATTAAAATATGGTGATGATTTACCTAATGAAAGAACAATCGATTTATTTAAAAGTCTTCGGAAAAATTTTAAGATTGTTATTGCAAGTAATAATATTCAAAAAAAAGTAAGTAAAATAGCGAAATGTCTTAAATGTGATTATTTATATAGTATGATGAAACCTACCAAAAAAATTAAAAAGTTTTTGGATAAGAAATATCATATTGAATTTTCTAAAGTTGCTATTATTGGTGATCAAATAGTTACAGATATCTTTGTAGGAAATAGATTGGGATTATATCCTGTTCTTGTTGATCCAATATGCGATAAAGATTTAAAAATAACGGCTTTTAATCGCTGGTTAGAAAAAAGAATAATGAATAGAATGAAGTTTAAAAAGGGTGAATATTATGAAGAATAAATATTGTTTGGGTTGTGGAGTCAAATTACAAGATGAAAATATTCTAAATATTGGTTTTGTAACAAATTTAGAACAAGATTTATGTATGCGATGTTTCAGGTTAAATAATTATGGTGAATATGAAAGTGTATCAAGTAACATAATTAATTATGAGAAAATTATTAGTGATATTAATAAAACCAAGGATTTAGTACTTTATATTGTTGATATATTGAATATACCAGAAAATATTGATAATATGCGACGTATTACGAATAATGATTGTATACTAGTTTTAAATAAAAGAGATTTATTACCATTTAATATTAAAGATGAAAAAATATTAGAATATTTAAAGAAAAAGGAATTAGGTTATCAAGATATATTAATTGTTAGTAGTGAAAAAAATCGTGGTATGGATAACTTAATGAGTAAAATATCTAGATGGCAACATAGTAAAAATGTTTATGTTGTTGGTTTTACAAATGCTGGTAAAAGTAGTTTGATTACGAAAATAATTAAAGATTATGGAAATGGCGAAACACATTTAACAATAGCACCACTTCCTTCTACAACCTTAAACAATATTGAAATTCCTATTAATGATAAATTAACTTTAATTGATACGCCCGGTATTATCGATAATGCAAACATCATTAATCACGTTGATAAAAAGATGTATAAGAAGTTAAATAGTAAAAAAGAATTACATCCTAAGACATTTCAGATTATGAAGAATCAATCTTTGTTAATCGATAGTTTAGCGAGAATTAATTATTTAGAAGGTGATATGAATAGTTTTACTTTTTACATTCCAAATGAAATTAAAACGAGAAGACTTCGATTTAAAAGTAAAACCTTAATTGATTTAACAAGAATGGTTATTGATGTTAAATATGGTGAAGATTTAGTTATCTTAGGGCTTGGTTTTATCAAAATAGTTGCAGCTTGTAAAATAGAGTTATTTATTAATAAAGATGTTAAAGTGTTTACAAGAAAAAATATGATTTAACTTGATTATTTCATAAAAAATTAATAAAATATATATAGAAGGAGTGGTATTATGGAAGAAGAAATATTATTAGTAGTAGAAGAAAATATGGAGAAAGCAGTCTTAAATCTTGCTGAAAGAATGAAAACAGTAAGAACTGGTCGTGCTAATCCAAGTAGTTTAGATAAAGTAATGGTTAATTATTATGGGGCGATGACACCTTTAAGACAACTTGCAAATATTACAGTTCCAGAAGCAAGACAGTTACTTATTAAACCATTTGATCGTGGAGCATTATCGGGGATAGAAAAAGGTATTTATGATGCAGACTTAGGTTATACACCTAATAATGATGGTGAGACAATACGTATTGTTATTCCAGATTTAACAGAAGAGCGTCGTCGTGAACTAGTTAAACAAGTTAAAGGAATGGGCGAAGAAGCTAAAGTATCTATCCGTAATGCAAGACGTGATGGACTAGATTCTTTGAAGAAAGCCGAATTACCTGAAGATGATGAAAAAAGAGTTGAAGAAGAAATTCAAGAACTTGTCAACAAGTATAATAAAAAAGTTGATGATGAATTAGCCGAAAAAGAAAAAGATTTAATGGTTGTATAAAATACTAGGAGACTAGTATTTTTTTGAAAAATATTATAAAAAATATTTGATTTCTTTAAATTAATGTGATAAGATTATATTGAATAGAAGAGGTGTATATGAAAAAGAAAGAGAGTTTTGTTGACAACATCGATGATTTAATCAAGAAAATAGAAGACCGCATTAAAGAATTAGATGAAGAGGAAAAGAAAAAAAAGGAGAAATTAGACGATACTGTTACGAATCTTGACGATATAATTAGAGAAATTGATCGTAAGATTGAAGAATTAGAGCGTGAAGAAAAAGAAAAAGTAGATGTTAACTTAGATAAAATTAATGAAAAGGTTAATTTAAAAATTGCAGAACTTAATGAAAAAGAAGAAGATGCTCTTGATAAAACAATTTATGATTTAAATGAAATTACTAAGAAAATTAATGAGACAATTAAAGCATTAGAGAAAAAGAAAAAAGATAAGAAACGTAAAAAAGCTATGTATTGTAAATTAGCAAGACGTAAAGCTAATGCAAATAAGAAGAAATAAAGGGATTTTTCCCTTTTTATTTTTAAAGGATTTATATGAACAAAGAATTAATAAGAACTGTGAAATTTACTTTATTTTCAATATCGGCAGGAATAATTGAAATAGGTGTGTTTACTATTCTAGATAATGTAACTAATTGGAATTATTGGGTAAATTATTTAATAGCTTTAATATTATCGGTTATTTGGAATTTTACTTTAAATAGAGAATATACTTTTAAAGCATCGAATAATATCCCTAAAGCGATGTTTAAAGTTTTCATCTTTTATTTATTTTTTACACCATTATCAACACTTTTAGGTAACTATTTAGTTGAAAAATTAAATTGGAATGAATATATAGTTACAGGTATTAATATGCTATTAAATTTTGTATTAGAGTATTTATATGATAAATATGTTGTATTTAGAGGAAGTATTGATACGAAAAAGAAATAATTTTATGTATTATTTCTTTTTTTCTATCCATGATAAAAAGGGAGGATATTTATGGAAAATATTAATGCGCTTGATGAAATACATAAGGGTGCTTGCATGGGAATAGATGCAATTAGCTTTGTTCTTGATAAAGTAGAGGATAAAAAATTAAAGAAAGAATTAGAAAAAGAAGAAAAGCAATATAACATTATAAAAGAGGAGATTGAAAAAATTTATCCCGATTATAATGATGGTAAACCACATGAAACAGGTCCAATTAATAAGGTAATGACTTGGATGGGAGTAGAGATGAAAACTCTATCAGATAATGGTAATTCAAAAATAGCAGAGCTACTTTTGCAAGGCGTTAATATGGGAATTATTGAAGGAAGAAAAATCCTTAACGAAAAGAAAATAGGAAAAAAAGTTGAAAAGATTTTAGCAAATTATATTACAATGCAAGAAGAAAATGTTGAAGTATTAAAAAAATATTTATAAACGGTTACTAAAATGTAATCGTTTTTTTTTACATTACTTGAAAAATAATCTTTTTTAGAATATAATTGTATATGTAAGAAAGTAGAGTGATATCATGGCAAAGAGAAAAAGAAAAAAAGAATCAAAAAAGAAAATAATTTTTAGTATTGAAGTATATGGTATTGTCCTTGTTTTAATTGGTGTACTAGGTATATGTGGATACGGTATTGGTGGTAAATTAATATGTTCTTTTTTTGCTTTTTTATTTGGTAGCTTGTATTTAATTCCCCTCATCTTAATTGTATTTTTAGGGATTTATGTTATGTTTGCTAAAGAATATCCGGATTTTTTAGGTTCTAAATCAGTGGGATTATCACTTTTAATTATTGGACTTCTTTTAGTTGCGCATATTAATTACGTAAGTGATGGTGCAACTTGGGATAGTATTATTAAAGATTCTTTTAATGAAGTTATTAATGTTTTTTCAACAGTATCAGGTACTAGTAGAGAAGTTGCTTTTGCCAATATTGGTGGAGGAATGTTAGGTGCTTTATTAATTAGTGTTACCTATTCCTTATTCGCTATTCCTGGAACTAAAATTATCTATTGGATTTTAATTGTTGGTGGAGCAGGATTGTTTACAGGTATTTCGATTATTGAAATTCTTAAAAATGGATATAATAAAAGTAAAGAACTTGTTCCACATCATAATAAAAGTGAAGAAGATGAGCACATTATTGGTGTTAAACCGGGAGAAGCAATTAATGTTAAGATAAATGATAATACCGAGATTAAAAATTCTCGTGAAGATAGTGATGATAATAAAGTAGTTATCAATAGTATTGATGAAATTAAAACGAATAAAGTTAAGACTGAAAAAACTGAAACAGAAGCAGAAGAGGAAGAACCAGCAAGAATAATTGATAATATAAATTACAAATTACCACAAACGAATTTATTAGATAAACCTAAGATGGTATCAACGAATAATCAAGCTAATATCGAGAATAACATAAAAATACTAGAAGAGGTATTAAGTGAATTTGGAGTTATAGGAAAAGTAGTTGCTGTAACTGTTGGACCTGCTTGTACACAATACGAACTTGCCATTAAAGCTGGAACAAAATTATCAAGATTAACAAGTATCAATAAAGAAATAAGTTTGGCACTTGCTAAAAAAGATGTACGTATACAAGCACCTATTCCTGGTAAAAATACTTGTGGAATTGAAATTGCCAATGATGAACCAACAACTGTATATATTAGGGAAGTAATGGAAAACTTAAAAAAGGATATGGAAACTAACCCTAAATATAAGACTAGTATTTTAATGGCACTTGGTAAAGATATCAAAGGAGAAATTCAAAAGTATCCGATTAATAAAACACCACATATGTTAGTTGCAGGAGCTACTGGTAGTGGTAAATCAGTTTGTATTAACTGTATCTTAGCAAGTATTTTAATGACCAAAAAACCAGATGAAGTAAAACTATTATTAGTTGATCCTAAGAAAGTTGAGTTATCAATGTATAATGGTGTACCACATTTATTAAGTCCTGTTGTAACTGATCCAAAGAAAGCATCAGCAGCTTTACAAAAAATAGTTACAGAAATGGAACATAGATATGATACCTTTGAAGAAAGCAAAGTTAAAAATATTGATTCCTATAATGAAATGGTTGATAAAGAAAACGAAAATAGAAGTAGCGATAACAAGATTCCTCGTATGCCATATATTGTTGTTATTGTTGATGAACTTGCCGATTTGATGATGGTAGCGAGCAAAGAAGTTGAAGATTCAATCATGCGTATTACCCAAATGGCTCGTGCAGCAGGAATTCACTTAATTATTGCTACACAGCGTCCTTCAACTGATGTTATAACGGGTGTTATTAAAGCGAATATTCCAACCCGTGTTGCTTTTGCGGTATCTTCAGGAATCGATTCACGTACTATTCTTGATATGCAAGGAGCAGAAAAACTTCTTGGTAGAGGAGATATGTTATTTCTTCCTCAAGGAGAGAATTCTCCAACCCGTATTCAAGGAGCTTGGATTAGTGAAAATGAAATTAAAAAAATTGTTGACTTTGTCTGTGATCAACAAATCGCTCAATATGATCAAAGATTCCAAAACTTAGAAGTAACAGAAGGAAAACCAACAACCGGAGTTGATGCTAATACGGAAGTTGAAGATGAATATGACGATCCACTTTATAATGATATTGTTGAATTTGTTGTCACAACTGGTAAAGCTTCAGCATCACTATTACAAAGAAGATTTAAATTAGGTTATAATAGAGCTGCAAGAGTTATCGATTTATTAGAAGAACGCGGTATCATTGGCCCGATGAATGGAAGTAAACCAAGAGAAGTGTTAGTTAAATTAAATAATTCTGATGATGAAATAATTGAATAGAAAAGGAGGAAGTATGAACATTGAATATTTGTATAGTATTATAAATTTATATTTAAAAAATGAAAATGAAAAAAATAAAGTATGTTTAAATATTCAAAAAAAGGATAGTAATATTGAATTTAAGTTTACTATGCGACATGATAATCCTGATAAGACAGTTTTTATGCTTCCTTTAGAATTAGTTAATAATTATTGGTATGATTTCTTAAATAAATATAAAGATGATTTATTAGTTATTGATGAAAAATATAATTATGATTCTGTTAAAAATACTTGTTACTATTATGTTTTATTCAAAAATGGTCGAACACTTTCTTTTGATGGCTTTAGTATCATGGAAATCAATAGTTTAAGAAATTGTCTTTATACTATTAGAATTGATAGTGATGAAATAAGAGTTAATTTAGAAGAAGAAAAAGAACCAAAGTATCAACCACAATTAAATCTACAAACCGCTGGTTTTTCTACTTTTAAAACGATTTTCTTTATTACCTTGTTTATTTTAGATATTTTTGTAGTGAGTCTTTGGATATGTAAAATGTTGATGAAATAGTATAGATTACCTATACTATTTTTGATATAATAAATTAGTGATTTTTATGAATATTGATAAAGAAATGAATGAATTATTTAAACTTTTGGATCAGAATAACGATATTATTAAACTAAAAAAAATTAATAACGAAATTACTCAGAAAGAATTAGATTTAATTAATAATTATCGAAATAATCCTAGCATTGAAAATAAAAAAATGCTATATGATAATAAAATTATCAGAGAATATTTACATTGTGAAAATAATGTTAATTACTTAATTATGGAAATAAATAGTAAATTTAAAAGGAGACATATATGCCAAAAATAATAAGTGGAACATTAAAAGGACGAAATATCAAGGGTTATAATATTCCGGGAACACGTCCTACGATGGATAGAGTAAAAGAAAGTGTATTTAGTACTATCCAAAATTATCTTAATGATTCTGTTGTCCTTGATTTATTCTCAGGTAGTGGTAATTTAGGTATTGAAGCTTTAAGTAATGGTGCAAGTAAAGTATATTTTAACGATAATAATAAGAAATGTATTAATTTAATTAAAGATAATCTAATTGATTTTAATGTTTTGAATAAAAGTATATTATTAAATTATGATTACCGAGAATGCCTTAGTTATTTACATAATATAGATATAAAGTATGATATTATCTTTTTAGATCCACCTTATAAATATCAAATAATTAACGAAATATTGGCGATATTATTAGACAAGAGTCTATTGAATGAAAATGCTTTAATTATTTGTGAAATGGAAAAATTAGAATATTTTAATCATAATAATCTAAGTTTATATAAAGAAAAAAAATATGGAAATAAGTATGTTTTGATATATAGATATATACCATAAAATGTGAAAATAATGTTAAATAGTTGCATTTTTGGTCGTTATTTGGTATAATTACATACGAAAGAGGGAAAAGTATGAAAAAAAGTTTATTTTTATTGATTTTATTAGTAGCAGTAATGCTTCCAGTTACTTCATTCGCAAAAACGTATTATGATGATTATAATACAATGAATTTTGTTGAAACGTTAAAAGCTGAGGAGATTGAACTTGAAAACAAAAATTATAAGGAAACAAATGATCAAGCAACAATTTATATCTTCCGTGGTCAAGGATGTGGATACTGTAGAAAATTATTAACATATTTAAGTTCTATTAGTAATGAGTATGGTAAATACTTTAAGGTAGTATCATTTGAAGTATGGAATGATAGTAAGAATAGTGCTTTAATGAGTAAAGTAGCTGCTGCTAAAGGTGATAGCGCTAATGGTGTACCTTATTATATCATTGGTAATGAAACATTTGGTGGTTATGCTGAAGAATACAACGATCGTATTATTCAAGCCATCATGGATGTATATAATAATCCTGATAATAATGCTGATGTTTTTGAAGAATTAGATGCTGCTGAGAATAAAACAAATGGTAATGGTGGAGGATCTGATACTGTTGCTGTAATATTCTGGAATTTTGTTGTTGTTGCTGCAGCTACTGGTGTAATTGTATACTTTAATAATAAAAATAAAAATGAAATTCTTGCTGCTATTGGAAGTAAATTAAAAAAATAAAATTAATATAATTAATATAATTAATTAAAGAGGTGTAGGCCTCTTTTTTTAGTTTCGTTTACACAATTTGACATTTATGCATAAATATGGTATAATTATAGAGTTTTATGGGGGTTATATGGAAAAAGAATTAAGAAAATTATATGAAATATTTAATAATACGGATGATATCGGTATTAAATATTATATTTATATAGTTTTTAGTGAAATGATAAAACATTGTAAAAATAATAAAGAAATACGTGATATGTACATTAATATATCAAATGTTTGTCATAATATGAAGAGTGAAATTAAATCGGAGATTATTAAGGAAAAAGATGAAAAAAATATGTTTTTAATTAATAATAAAGATTTAGTTGATTTAATACCAGATAGTTTTTATTTATATGATACAAATTTCGATAAAAAGAAACATTCAAAAAAAGGATTAAGTCGTACACTGGAAAATTTTTTAAGTAATTTAAGTCATGATTTCGCTTCTTTTTATCGTGAAATGGTCAATGATGGAAAAATAATTATTTTAGATCAAAATAGAAAAGTTGAACAATTAGGTTTTTCATCTACGGATAATAGTGATAACTTTATATGTATTAATAAGCTTGAAACACTTGACGATATGAGAGCCTTAATTCGTGAAGTAGGTAAAGCATACTATAATCATTGTAATAATGTTACTTTAAATGATATGAAATCTTTGGATGTAAATATTAAATCAGAAATACCTGGTTTATGGCTTGAGATGTTATTTCATAGATATTGTCATGGATATAAGGCTGTAATACAAGAAAAAGGAAAAGTAAAGAAATATGATGATTTAGCACAATTATATAGCAAGTTTGTAGTATCATTCCTATTAATATCTCGTTCTAGTATTGAAATAGAAGATATGTATAAATATATTTATGAAACAGATTATCGTGAATTAATTGGTATTCGAAAAGATAAGAGCTTAGTAAAATAAGCTCTTTTTCTTGATTTAAAATTCTAAATTATATATAATTAATATAGGATGTGAAATATGTATTTAAAAGAGATAGAAGCAAGTGGTTTTAAATCTTTTGCTGATAAGATTAATATTAATTTGGATAGTGATATAACATGTGTTGTTGGTCCTAATGGTAGTGGTAAAAGTAATATTGTTGATGCTATTCGTTGGGTTATGGGAGAACAATCAGTTAAATCATTACGTGGTGAAAATAACATGACAGATGTTATTTTTTCGGGTAGTAAGTCAAGACGTCCTTTGAATGTTGCTAGTGTCTCTTTAACTTTTGATAACACCGATCATTATCTTAATATACCATATGATAATGTTTCGATTAAAAGAAGAGCTTACAGAACAGGAGAAAACGAATATTTTTTAAATGGCGAAAAATGTCGTCTTAAAGATATAACGGAGTTATTCTTAGATAGTGGTGTTGGTAAAAGTAGCTTTAATATCGTTTCACAAGGTGATATTAGTAAAATCCTTTCTAGTTCACCAATTGAAAGAAGAAGTATCATTGAAGAAGCAGCAGGGATAATTAAATATAAAACAAGAAGAGAAGAAGCTTTAAGAAAGTTAGATAGAACGTTAAATAATATTTTAAGAGTAAATGATATCATTGATGAACTTAGTGTTCGTGTAGAACCATTAAAAAAACAAAGTGAAGAAGCTAAAGAATACATCGAATTTAAAGATAAATTAAAGAATGTCGAAGTAAGTTTATTAGTAGAAGAGATTACTTCTATTAATAATGTTTATCAAGAAAATAAAAGAAAGATAGATAACTTAAATAATGAATTACTTAAATTAAATACAAACATTAGTGATAGTAAACTCGAAGAATTAAAAAAACAAGAATTAGAATTAGAAAAGAAAATTGACATATTAAATAGTAATTTATTAACATTAACCAAGGAAGAAGAAGAATTAAATGGTAAAAGACTTATTTTAAAAGAAAGAAGTAAATATGATGCTAATGATACAAAGGTTTATGAAAATATTAGTTCATTAAATGAAAAGAAGATAAGTCTTAATAGCGAAATAAATTTAATTAATAATGAAATTAAAAACTTAGATAATAACATTTTGTTAATGAAAAATGATATTAATAAAAAAATTAATGAAATGGAAGATTTGAAAGTAAAAAAAGATAATTTAAATAAAGAATATAATATTAAACTTAGAGAATATCAAGAAAATAGTAATCGTATTAATATTATTAAAGATAACTTAGATAACAATTTATTAATTAATAATAATGTTCGAAGAGTCTTAAATAATCCTAGGTTATCAGGGATATTAAATGCTTTTGGTAATATTTTAAATACAACTGATGAATATAGTAAAGCTTTAGAAGTATGTATCATGGGAAGTAAGAATTTTATTATTACAAGTGATGAGAATGCTACTAAGGATGCTATTAACTTTTTAAAAGATAATCATTTAGGAAGATGTACTTTTTTTCCTTTAAATATTATTAAACCTAAAGGTATAGATATTGAAACTCTTGAATTATTAAAAGATAACAAAGATTATTTAGGTATTCTATCCGATTTTATAAATTATGAGGATAAGTATCGAAATATTGTTTTAAATCAATTAGGAAATATTCTTGTTACTAAAGATATTGATAGTGGTAATAGATTAAGTAAGTTAATTAATAATCGTTATAAAATAGTTACTTTAGATGGAGAAGTAATTCATGTTGGTGGTAGTATTACAGGGGGTAGTATTAACGAAAATGTTAGTATGATAAATTTAAAAAATGAATTAATGACTTTAACAAATAGTAATAATATTTTAAAAAATGTATTAGAAGATTTGAATAAAAGTATTGATGTCATTGATAAAAATATTATCACTAGTGAAGAGAAGATATATAGTATTCGAAGTGAACATGTTAGTCTTACAGAAACAAAAAGTGGCTATGATAAAAAATATCAAGAAATACTTGGTGAATTAAAAGGTATTGAAGAAGAATTAAATAGTCTTAAAGCTTTAAAAGATAATAAGATATCTCTTGAAGAAGAAAATATCACTAAAGAATTTTATCATAAACATGAAGAAAAAGAATTATTAATCAAGGAAATTAATTATAAAAATAGGGAATATCAAAAAATTAAAATGGATATTCTTAATATCGAAGCTGAAGAAAGAATACTAAATAATGATATTAAAACTAAAGAAAAAGAACTTAAGAATTTAGAAATAGAAATTAGTAAAATGGATGCTAAACTTGATAATAATTTAAATATTTTAAATACTGAATATGAGATGACCTATGAAAAAGCCAGTGGCGAATATATGTTAGACATGGATATTAATGATGCTAGAAATTTGGTAAACACTTATAAAAGCAAGTTAAAAAATATTGGTATGGTAAATATTCATGCAATCAGTGAATATGAAGAAGTTAATGGTAGATATGAATTCTTAACAAGTCAACGGGATGATTTATTAAATGCCAAAGAGACACTTAATTCAATTATTTTCGAAATGGATGAAATAATGCAAGATGAGTTTGCTAAGGCTTTTAAATTATTACAAGAAGAGTTTAGAAAAGTATTTCAAATGTTATTTAAAGGAGGAACAGCTACCTTAAAATTAACTAATCCCGATAATCTATTAGAAACCGGAGTTGATATTATTGCATCACCTCCAGGAAAAAGTTTAAAATCAATAAGTTTACTTTCTGGTGGTGAAAAAACCTTAACCGCTATAAGTCTTTTATTCGCTGTCCTTAATATTCGTCAAGTACCATTCTGTATCTTTGATGAAATTGAAGCAGCACTTGATGAAAATAATGTTGATATCTTTGGACATTACTTAGATAATTATAAGAATAAGACGCAGTTTTTATTAATTACTCATAAAAAAAGAACAATGGAATATGCTAAAACACTTTATGGCATTACAATGCAAGAATCAGGTGTTTCTAAATTAGTTAGTGTTAAATTAGAAAATTAATCCTGGAAAGGAATTTTCAAATGAAAAAGAAAATGTTTTATGTAATAATTATAATTATTTTAGGCATTATTATATATCAATTTTATGTGCGTAATAATAACTTAGGAAAAAAAGCTATTAACATATTAAAAAATGATATAAAAAATAATGGTTTAATAATTGATAGTTCAAGATTTTTTAAATTAGAAGAGTTATCTGATAATACAAAATTTTCTAATTGTCAACAAGGAAGTGGTATTTTAGTAACCAATGAACAAAATAATTATGTATATGAAGATTTTATGAAATGTAATAATTTTCAAAGTAAAATTAATAAAAAGAAAATTGATGGACCAGAAGTAATTATAATGAACACTGATGAAGAATATTTGGAATTTTCTAACTATGAAATGGTCTCATCAAATTCAATAGATAATATTAAGATAATTTATTATAAATTAAATAATGATCTTATTAAAAGAGTAATTATTTATACTGATGATAAAACTAAAAATATTGATGGTAATATAAATAATGCTTTTGCAACGATTAATCTAATTGATGGAGATATAGATACTTTTTATAATGAAACATATCAAGAACCAGGTTATACTGCTTATGATAATATTGATGGTGATATTTCAAATAAAGTTAAAATTATTGGAAACGTTAATGTAAATCAAGTTGGAGAATATATCGTTCATTATATTGTAATTAATTCTCGCGATAATTATTCCGTTCTTGCAAGAAAAGTTAAGGTAAAAAAAAGAAAAGACTATGAAGTAACAGGAACATGTGTTGCTAAAGTAAGAAGTAATGCTGTTAATATTGAGGTAACAACTACGGAGAGTGATAAGATTACTAATTATGAATATATTGTAAACGGAAAAAGTAATAGTAGTTCATCAAATGCTTTTACATATAGTGATAGTTTTACTAAGGATAATCTTCCTACAGTAAGTGTTAAAGTAACGGATAAGGATATGGATAGCCTAGTAATTAATTGTACAGTTGAAGAAAAGTTTACCTTAGAAGTTGTTAAGGATGTTAATGGTTATGATTGTCTTGAGGGTTTTGTTTGTTACAAACAGAAGGATTATAATACGATATATCAAGCAACTAGCGATGGACCAGGTCCTCTTTCAAAAAATGGATGCTTACCAACCTCCATGTCGATTATCGCTGCAGGATTTGGTCTTAAGAGTTCTAATGGAGAATTATTTACACCACCAACACTTGTTAATGAGATAATATATCCTGATGGTAAAATATGGGGTTATTCGGAATATGATAGAGTGTTATATATCGCTGATAAATTAAATTTAAAAGCTTCTGAAAAGTATCATCGAAAAGATGTTGATGTTCTTAAAAACGAGCTACGAAAGGGTAATTTAATCATCTTAGCGGTTAATGGTGGATGCTATAGTACGGGTTCACATTATCTAACAGTTATTGGAATTAATGATCAAGATTTAATCTTTGTAGCCGATCCATATTCGCGAACTAATTCATCAATGACAGGAACATGTACAGTTAATAATTGGGTTACCATTGATGAATTTATAAATAAAGGACAACCAAATTATTTTGCAGTTATTAGTAAACAGTGATACATAAATAGATGATTTATGATAAAATATAGACAAATGGAGGGATTATGAACAATGAACAAATTAATGAATTGCGTAGTAAGTTAAATATTGTTGATGTTATCGGTTCATATATTCCCCTTGAAAAAAAAGGACGTAACTATTTTGGTAGATGTCCTTTTCATGATGGTGATAATACACCAAGTTTTTGTGTATCACCGGAAAAAAATATTTATACATGCTTTGCTTGTCATGAAAGTGGTAACGTTTTTAATTTTGTGATGAATCATGAACATATATCCTTTTTAGAAGCGGTAGAGAAACTTGCTAAAGAAGTAGGAATGGATATTGGTTTTAAAGAAAAAAAAGTCGATAAAAATGCCAAATATTATGAAATGATGGATATTGCTAATAAATTTTTTCAAAATAATTTAGTAAGCAAAGAAGGAAATGCAGCTCGTCTTTATTTAAAGAATAGACATTTAAATAAAGACATTATTGAAGAATTTGGTATTGGTTTAGCCCTTAATAAACATGATATATTAACTAATCTTTTAGTTTCTAAAGGACATTCTTTGGAAGAGCTTAATTTAATAGATTTATCAAATACTAATCATGATACGTATATTAATAGGATTATGTTTCCCCTACAAAATAAAGATGGTAAAGTAATTGGATTTTCTGGAAGAATCTATGATAATTCGAATTTAAATAAATATCAAAATACTAAAGAAACACCAATATTTAAAAAAAGAGAGAATTTATTTAATTATCATCGTGCCAAAGAAGCTATTCGAAAAGAAAAAAGTGTTATTGTCATGGAAGGATTTATGGCGGTTATTCGTTCTTATACGATTGGAGTAAAGAATGCTATTGCCACTATGGGAACAGCTTTATCAAATGAACAGGCGTCTTTAATAAATAAATTAAGTAACACTATTTATTTATGTTATGATGGTGATGAAGCAGGGCATAAAGCAACTTTATCGAGTGGTGAAGTCTTTAGTAAAATGGGTTGCAATGTTTTAGTTATACCTTTATCTGATGGACTTGATCCTGATGATTATATCTTAAAATATGGTGAAGATAAATTTAAAAATTTAATAAATAATGCTATTAGTTTTAACGAATATAAAATAAAGGAAACAAAGAAAAATTATAATTTATCGAATATTGATGATAAAACGAAGTATGTCAATAGTGCTCTTTTAGAAATAGCGAAAGAGCGTGATGAAATAAAATGTGAAATTATGTTAAAACAACTTGCAGAAGATACAAATATATGGTATAATACGTTGGAAAAAAAGTTATTGGAATTAAAAAATGCTAAAGAAAGCGTTGTAAAGAAAGAGGATTTAGTCATCAAAAAGGACAAGAAAGATGGTTATTTAAAGACTATGCAATCTCTTGTTTATTACGCACTTAATAATGCAAAAGCCATAACTTTGATCGATAATAGTAATGTTTATATACCTAATAGTGAAATACGTTTATTATTAAATGAAATTATAGCTTACTATAATCGATATTCAGAAATTAATGAAGCAGATTTTTACACTTATCTAAGTCAAAGTAATACGGATTTAGTAAATGTACTTAAGAAAATCTTATCAAGTGATTATCCAGAAATGAATCTAGATAATATTAATGAATCACTTATGGCCATCAAAAAATATAATATTGCTCTTGAAATCAAGAAATTAGAGAAAGAAATAAAAGAAGAAAAAGATATTGATCGGCAAGTGAAATTAATGGAAGAGATAAGATTTTTGAAAACGAAAGAAGGAAAATCATGGTAAATGAAGTTAAAGGGATGGAAGAAAGAAAATTATCCTTAATTGCTTTAGGTAAAGAAAAAGGTTATGTTACCTATGAACAGATTGCAGACGAATTAAAGGGTCTTGATATGGACTCTGATACATTAGATGATTTGTATAATGCGTTTTTAGATAATCACATCGAAATAGTATCGGAAGAAGGACTTAATGAAGAAGAACCAGATGAGTCACCAGAGAATATCTTAGAAGAATTATCTAATTCGAAAGATATTAAAATATCTGATCCCGTTCGTATGTATTTAAAAGAGATTGGTCGTATTAATCTTTTATCTAGTGATGAAGAATTTGAGTATGCCCAACTTGCTGAACAAGGTGATGAGTATGCGAAAAAGATGCTTGCTGAAAGTAACTTACGTTTAGTTGTTTCTATTGCAAAACGTTATGTAGGTCGTGGAATGCTTTTCTTGGATTTGATTCAAGAAGGGAACATTGGTCTTATGAAAGCGGTTGATAAATTTGATCCAAGCAAAGGTTATAAGTTTTCAACATATGCAACTTGGTGGATAAGACAAGCGATAACTCGTGCGATTGCCGATCAAGCAAGAACGATAAGAATACCTGTTCACATGGTTGAAACAATTAATAAACTTGCTCGTGTACAACGTCAATTAACACAAGAATTAAATCGTGAACCAACCGAAGAAGAAATCGCTAAAAAAATAGGTTTATCTGTTGAAAAGGTTCGTGAAGTTTATAAAATAAGCCAAGATCCTGTATCTCTTGAAACACCAATAGGTGAAGAAGATGATTCTCATTTAGGAGATTTTATTAAAGATGAAAGAACAATGTCACCAGAAGAATATGCCACAATTGAAATGCTTAAAGAAGAGCTTTCAGGAGTACTTTTGACTCTTACAGAAAGAGAAGAGAAAGTATTAAGACTTCGTTTTGGTCTTGATGATGGTCAATGTCGAACTCTTGAAGAAGTAGGTCAAGTCTTTAATGTAACAAGAGAACGTATTCGTCAAATTGAAGCGAAAGCTCTAAGAAAACTCCGTCATCCATCACGTTCAAGAAAATTAAAGGATTTCTTAACAGATTAATGGAAAAGATAAATATAAATAAGCGCTTAAAAACAATAAGCGCTTATCTTCTAGATAGTAAAAAAATGCTTGATATTGGTTGTGATCATGCACTTCTTGGCGTTTATGCATGTCTTAATAACCAAAATATTAATGTCATCGCTAGTGATATAAGAGAAAAACCATTAATTAAAGCAAGAGAAAATATCATAAAATATCATTTAGAAAAACGTATTAAAATAAAAAAAGCTGATGGATTAGAAGCGATGGAAGAGAATGTTGATACTGTTGTTATATCCGGAATGGGAACATTAAATATACTTAAAATACTTGAAAATATTAATAATTATCCATCTGTATCTAACATAGTTTTATCGCCAAATAATGATTTTGTATTACTAAGAGCAAAAGTTCAAGAATTAGGCTTTCAAATAATTAAAGAAGAAATTGTCAAAGATAATAATAAATATTATTTAATTATTTTATTTAATAAAGGTAAGGAAAAAACAGATAATTTTTTTGGTAAACTTGATTTATCAAATACCATTAATATAGATTATTTTAGATATCTATATTTCAAAAATAAACAGATTATTAATCAAATTAATAATGATTATCATAAAAAAGAATTATTAATTAAACAAAATGATATGATTAGAAAGAAAGTTGATCTTAAATAAGGAGGACTGAAATATGGAAGTTGACAATACTAAATTAGTTAGATTCCTTTTAACATTCTTTTTGGGTTTTATCGGTAGTTATATTATTAATCATACTGATTTAAAACCAACAGGGTATAGAAGTAGAACAGCAGCTTATTTCTTTTTAACCCTAGTTACTTTTGGTGCTTATGGATTAGTTGCAAGTATTTGTAATTTTACATTTGATTCAGCTGCTGAAAAAAATATTGGTTACGCTAAGGAATAAGGGAAGAGAAATCTTCTTTTTTTTTACTTTTTTATTTAAAAATATTTGTATATTTTTATCGTTGTGTTATAATTATGATATAAAGGTAAGAAAATAGGTGAAGGTATGAAAAATAAGGGCTTTACTGTTATTGAATTACTTGTTAGTTTTGTTATTGTTGCTTTAATTGCAGCGATAGGTATAATAAGTTATAATGCCATTAATAAAAAAGTAGAGACTAGTTATTATAAAACGCTAGAAGAGAGTTTATTATTATCCGGAAATGAATATTTTCAAGCACATCGTGAAGAGTTACCTATTCATGGATCGCGTTCCGTATCCGTAGAAAACCTAGTTAATGGTCGATATATTGAACCAATAAAGGATAAAAATGGTAATGCATGTACAAAAGGGGATGTTTATATTTATCGAAATAGTGAAACTAATACGTTTGATTATGAAGTCTGTCTTGAATGTGGATCATATAAAAGCGAGGGTGTTTACTGTGGAGGACAAAGTGGTGAGATAGATGTTGATGCTGTTCTTTTTGGAACAAGTACAAAATATAATACATCACTAAGCTATACTAATGTTGGAGTAACACAAAAAGATGTTTCTGCAACATTTTCTTTAAGCGATAATGATACAACAATAATAGTTTCTCGTTATGTTATTAAAAATGCTGACACTGGAACAGTTATAAAAGAGCTCACAAATATTGATAACAGTGCAAATAAAAATCAATGTACTTATGTTTTTAAAAATTCGGGGAGATATATTGTTACAGCATATAGTGGTACAACACAGGTTGCAGATGAAAAAGAAGTAAATGTCAAAATAGATAATGAAAAACCAAAATTTGATATTGAAGCAGAGAAAAAATACATGATTGAAGATGATCAAGAAGAAAGAACAATCAAAATAAAACTCAAAAATGTTAGGGATAATTTTGGGATTGGTAGTATTAGTTATTGCTATAATTATAAAAAAGAATGTTATACAGAAACTGATGTAAAGAAACCGGATAGTTGGTCAATCTTGTCTGATATTAATAGTAATACTATTGAAATAAGTATTGGTAGTGGAAGTTATACATTATATGTTGAAGTTGCTGATTTAGCAGGTAATGTTGAACCTGGTAATGTTTCATTTGATGTATCGTATTTAGTTAAACTTTTATATAATGACAATTATGTTCAAAAGCATGAAGTAATAACAGGAAAGACTTATGGATATTTAGATAAATTACCAACGGCTTATGAAAATAAGCCGATTATTTGGTATTATGCAAGTTCTGATGATCCCGATAATCCATCTGTTATTTCGGATGATACTTCTGTTCTATTAACAAGTGAACATACTTTAACGACGGGATCTAGTAGTAAAGTAGATAAAATTAAAGAAAGTGAATATTGTCTTAAGCCATCATATAATGGAGAAAATCAATTATTAACAAAAAAGGAACCAACTGGGGTTATTTTTTCTAGTAATATTCAAAAGGAAGTTAACCAAGATGGATATCCTATTACTGTTAATTTATTAGATGGGTATGTATGGAGTGATAATAACGGAAAAGAAGAAAGAACTATATATTGTCCAATTTTTAAATCAGATACAACCACAACCTTAACCGCTCAAAATAATCCTTATACAGGAACTATCCAAGAAATAAGTGGAGCGACAAGTACATTAAGTAGTAATAATAGCGCTATAACCGATGGAGGCTATACATATACATATTATAATGGTGATAGCTGTAGTGGAACAGCTTTATCTGTTGCCCCAATAGATACAGGAACATATAGTGTCAAAGCTACGTTAGCGGGAACAAGTAATTATAATAGTAGTACATCAAGTTGTACGATATATACTATAGGTAAAATATCAGTAACCGCTAGTTTAAGTAGTTGTGAAAATAAGGTTTATGATGGAAATAAAAATGCAACTTGTACATTAGGTACTACAACGGGAATTATCGAAAGTGATGATGTTAATGTTTCGCTTGGAACTTGCACTTTTAATAATGCAAAAGCAGGTAATAATAAAAAGGTAACGTGTACAGTAAGTTTAGATGGAGGAGATAAAGATAATTATGCTCTTGATCCACCAAGTATTACTAAAAATGCTAATATAACCAAAAGAACTGTTACGATAACTGAACCAGAAGTAGTAAGTGCAGATTTGAAATATAATGGAAGTAACCAAAATCTTTTATTGTCGGCAGGTAGCTGTTCAACTGGTGGTGTAATGTATTGGTACCCATCTAATCCGACAACGGATAATACTGCTCCAGAGTTTTCAACAAGTACTTGGACAACAAACATACCATCAACATATAACGGTAATGCAGCCGGAACATATTATATATGGTATTATTGCTATGTTAGTGATACAGCAAATAATACAGGAACAAACATTAATACGGTATTAAATAAACCAAAAACAATAGGAAGTAATCAGGATATTATAACAGTTTCAAAACAAACTTTTACATATGATGGAATCGTTCATACAACAAGTGTTAGTACTACAAGTAATTTAACGCCAACAATTACTTATTATGTTGATAATAAGTGTAATAATGTAACAACTTCTGCTAATAGCGGGGCAGCAAGTAATGGTGCAGCACCCGTAAATGCTAATACATACTATGTTATCGCTACAACCGAAGGAAATAGTAATTATGAGGCAGGAAATTCATCTTGTACAGAAGCTTTAGTAATAAGTAAGGCCGTGTGTACCCTTACAACAACTAATCAAACAATTAAAACAGGAAATGAGTTGAATTTAAGTGAAGCAGCAAGTAATGTTAAAGGAACTCTGAGTTATGCACTTAAAAGTGATGGTAATAATACAACTACACCTAGTACTATATCAAATGGCATATTAGTATCTGGAGCGATGAGTAGTGATAATGATGATGATCAATCAGTTGATGTAATGATTACTGATTCTGGTAACAATAATTATGCTGAATGTTCTAAACCAGTAGTAATAACTGTTCAAAAAAATACTAATACGATGACAAGAAATAATAAAACAGTTTATGTAAATAGTGTAACCGCTTTATCAGGACTTGTTAAAGATAATATTGGTGGTGAATTATCTGCAGTAAAAGGCACAGATAATGAAGGTGGAACTAAGGGAAGTGTAAGTGGTACAAATTTCAATGCTGGAACACTTTCAGCATCTGATGACAGTAATAAAACAGTTAGTTTATCGATAACAGCAGCAAGTACAACAACAGTTAAAGCTAAAACCGTAACAACAACAGTAACAGTTAAAAAATATACGAGGGATTTAACTTTAACAGTTGATCCATTGATAGTAAGAAATGGTAATACAGCAAATCTTAGTATAACAAACGGTGGAAGTGGTGGAACACCAGGAACTAACATTACATATACTTCAAGTAATACCAATGTCTTTACCGTAAATGGTGAAACTATAACTGCAGTTGCTTCGAGTGGTACAAGTGATATAACCGCTACAAGAAGCGGTAGTGAAACTGTTAAAGCAGCGACAAGTAGTTCTGTGACAGTAGAGGCAACATATAATACTTTTACAATTAATTATTATTTGGGTAAAGGAACAAGTTCAGCAGGAAATGATTTATTGGGTACATCAACGTGTACATATGGTCAGTCTTGTACATTGTCAAGTTATGCTTCCTTTAATAAAGACTTTAGAGAAACATCTCATGGATGGGGATTTGCCTATTGGTCTTTAACACAAACAAGTTTAGATAAAGCATATGAAGATAGTCAAAGTTTCACATATAATTTAACAGAAAACTTAAATTTATATGCCGTAGGAGTTCGTACTGTATCCTTTGCAACAGGAATTTCTCCAACAAATATTGCAATAGAAGAATTACAATATTGGATTCCTTATACGACATCTACAAATTATGCAACAGCAGTTGATATTCCTGATATGAATGCTTTAAAAGAAGCAACAGATAATGCTGCTGACATTGGTAACGGCTGGGAATTAAGATGTTTTAGAGCTAATGATAAGGTAGAGAATAATTGTGGTATTAATTCTACATATAATGGTGGAAAATATAAAATACCGGTTGCTAATTCGGTCTCTTATCGAACAATATACCAAAGAAATGTAACTATAGAATATGATGGTAATGGAAATACAGGCGGAACTGTACCGGCCTCAGTGACTTTAGACCAACAGCAATATTATAATTCTGGATATCCATATGATGGTGTAAATACTGGTGGCAACTTATTAACATTATCATTTACACTATCAGGTAATACAGGAAATTTAGTTAAAACTGGTTATACATATGGAGGATGGAGCGAAACAACAAATGGAACAGTATTAGATGAAACACTTTCATTTAAGCCGGCAGTTGATGCTAGTGCTAATAAAAAAGTATATGCTAAATGGACAGCAAATAGTGTAACTGTAAATATAAGAAATAATGATGAGACATGGACAAGCAATGGTATCAAAGTAGCATTATATCAAAATGGAACACTTGTTGGAAGTTTTGAAAAAGCAACATCAAGTAGTAGTTCCGTAACATTTACGGCGGTACCGGAAGGAACATACAATATTTATGCGTCATATAATTCAGGAGCAACTGGTAAAACCATGATGCGTGATACAGGCAAAACAGTAACTGTAGGATCATCTGGCACAGATGCCGCTACAATTGATTATTATACAATTACAAGAAATGCAGGAGGGAATACAAATTTAATAACACGATATGAAACATCAACTGGATCAACCTATACATCCACAAATTTAAACTTTTTAAAAGGTGTGACAATATATATTGAAGCAGGGGCAAGCACAGGATATATATTAACATTCACAGTAGGTGGAGATAATAAAACAAGTCCATATACGCATACGGTAACTGAGGCTGCTACAATAGAGACAGCAGGAACATTAAATACTTATACTGTAACTTTTGCAAGTTCTAATAATAACTGTACCTTAAATGCTACGACGTATGCTAATATAAATGCAACATATGGAAGCAATATCAAAAGTAGTGCCATCGCTAATCCAACATGTAGTGGATATACCTTTACAGGATGGACAGCGAGTGGTGATATAAATACCGGGACTGCCAAATATGGAACGTCATCATCACCTGCAACAGCATGGATAGATGGAAACAAAGGAACATACTTTAAAAATTTAAGTACAACCAATAATGGAACAGTAACATTAACAGCAGGTTGGGAAGCCAATGACATTAATATAACATATGATTATAATCGAGGAAGTTATACATATAATGCTTCTGAATATACTGATACAAAATATATGGTAAATTGGAATAATGATTTTACAATT
>CACZNM010000122.1 GCA_902782535.1 uncultured Erysipelotrichaceae bacterium | reverse complement strand
TCTAACTAAAGCTTTAGGACTATCTAAAACCTTTGCAAAAATCATATCTATTTTATCTCTTCCTATATCATTATAACCATATCCAGTTGTACCGTGAAAATCTGTTTCACTTACTTTATATTCTTTAAAAGCTTTTATTATTTTCTCACTATAATAATTTTCTAGTTCATCTATTTTCTTAAATAAACCATCTTTTTGAATCTTATCATCAACTTTCTTAATCAATTCTTCGTACATCGTCTTCTCCCTCTATTCTAATTATACTACCACTATCTATATTTTCCTTTATACATTTATCGATTACTTTAAAAATCACATCAGGCTTGATTAATTTATCTTGTTTTATTCTTTTAAGTTCGCAATTTAAATAATCTTTATCCATCCCTCTTGTACTTTTAGTATCTACCCAGTTAGGACATAAACTAATTATTTTATTTTTACTATATAAACTAAAAGTCTTTGTTATACTATTTATCCCTGCTTTGGAAGCATTATAATCAATACTATAAATATTACCCGTATCTATACCATCTGTACTTGATATATTAAAGATATATCCATCAGTAATATTATCAAAATACTTCATCATTAAAAATGTTCCTACTAAATTAGTTTCAAGAACCTCCATAAATTCTTCTTTTGTTTTATCAATGATATGACTATCCATGGAAATCGCAGCGTTATTGATTAATATATCTATTTTATGATATTTATCATTTACATAATTATACAATTCTAATATACTATCTTCTTTACATAAATCTAAGTAAAAAGTGTCAATTAAAGTATTATCTCCTTCTCTTGATTTATCACATAATTCTAATAAATCTTCTTTATTATTATGATATGTAACAATAACCTTTGCTTTACACTTTACAAAATATTTTACTATACTTTTTGCAATATCACTACTTGCCCCAGTAATTAAAACTACTTTATTCTTATAATCCATTTTTCACTCCAAAAACTAACGCAACTATATTATCATATCCTATTTAATCATGCAAGTTTTAATATTATTTAAATAAATTCTCAAGAAAAATCTTTATTCCTAAACATATTAATATTATTCCTGCTATTTTATTAGCACATTTTGATACCTTATTATTTAAAAGATTACCCATATAAAATCCTAAAAAACACATTATAAAAGTTATAATTCCTATAATTAATGCTGATATAATAACATTAAGTTTTAAAAAAGAAAATGATATCCCTATTACAAGGGCATCAATACTAGTAGCGATAGATAGAAAAAATAACTCCCATAATTTAATTTTTTCATCAATTTCCATCTTATCGTCTTCTTTATATATTAATAATCCTACTACTATTAAAAGAATCGTGGAAATATAAGGATTATAATAAATAATCTTCTCCGTAAAAATATTTCCTAGATAATAACCAATAATAGGCATAATAGTTTGAAATAAACCAAATAAAAGAGAAATAATCAAAGCATTTTTGAATTTATGGAAATTTGTTTTTAAACCCTTGCATATACTAACAGTAAAAGCATCTCCTGCCAATGATACTGCCGTTAATAATAGTTCTAATATCGTCATAATTATTCCTCTTATTAAATTTATGTAAAAAAAAATGTTTTATGTTAAATTAATATTTAAACTTAAAACATCCATAAATTAATAATAATGACAATATTATTAATACATACGCAAAGGTAAAGTGCAGAAATTCCATAATACCATTACTAATAAATATTCTTGATATGCCAATAATTAATAAAGATATCCCACTTGATAAAATAAAGGGATTTATACTCGCAAAATCACGATCGGTATAGAAGTAAAAGAATACTCCAAAAATAAAAGTAAATAAAGGAAATATAAGTCCTATACCCATAATCCATATGTTACCATTAGCGATATAATTTACACCAAAAATATAATCATAAAAATTATAAAAAGAAGTAAGACAATAACTAAAGCCTAAAATAACCATAAATAATCCTAATATTTTCATATAAAGAAATTTTGTCATTTTTTATCACTTCCTTTAATAAATTTGAAATACTTAATCGTCAAAAGAACAATCATCCATACAACAAAACATCTACTTATATATCTTATACATGTTAAACTAATGCCATCATATAATGCTTTATAAGAATTAATATCAATATTTTGAATAGTGAAAATAACATATGCAATAGTAATTAAACTAGCGAATATATAATTAATAATTCGTTCTTTATCATTTTTATCTTCTCTAAAAATATTATAAAGGAAAATGAAAATAGAAATCATAACGGTTGCTAAAACCGAAGAAAAGGTTGGAAAATACAAGAAACGTATTATTGATGACATAATATAATCCATAATGATATCATTGATAAGAAAGATTAAAACAATAAAGCTAGACATAAAAATCACAAAACTATATTTAATAATTTTACTTTTATCTGTAATATTGATAACAAGAATAATCAATAAGACAAAATATACCATAATAGAAAGCGCAATCATAACATTCATACTTTTGCCTCACTTTCTACATTAATTAAATCTAATATATACACAGTTTGTTCCGTTTTACTATTTTTTGTACAAGTTATAAGTGTTAATGTTGTTTTATTTATATCACGATTAATAGAAACATATCCAACTTTAGGTACATTATAAATATTACTTATTTTATATGTATATACTTTCTGCTTATAGTATATTTTAGCAGTATCACCACGTTCTAATTTATATAAGTTTTTAAAAAATGATATATACCCTGATCCAGAATGAGCAGCGAAAATAGTATTTCCATTTTCTTTATCAGGATAATCAGATGCCGAAAGCATCTCCATATTACGATTAACATTGTTATAATATGAATTTTTAGATACAAACCCTGTTTTTAAATTTATTTTACTTATTTCAAGATAACCTATATATTCTTTAGTTTTCTTTTTTTCTGTAGCTTTTATTTGTTCTTGTTTTTCAACACTTTCTTCTTCCTCATCTTCTTCAATCTCTTGCGTATCAATACCATCTATTTCAAGAGAATTTTTTTCCTCTATTATTTCTTCTTCATCATCATTATCTTCATGATATTTCAATAATTCTATCTCGTTATAAACACCTTCTTTAAGTAGTTCAATACGATCATAAAATAAAAGACAAAATGAAATTATTATTAAAAGAATTCCAATAGTAAGCAGAATAATATTCTTATATTTATATATTATATTTGTAATCATATTATCCTCCTTATCTTTTCATATTTATTATATCAGTTTAATAAAGCATTTTCAATAAAAAAAATATAGTATAAACTATATTATTCCCAATCTAAATCGTCATCATCTTTTTCTTGTTTTGGCCTTTTGTTATTTAGTGATTTAACGTCCTTTTCATCGCTTATTTTGCCTTCAACAGGTACATTAGCAGGAGTACACAAGAAAATTCCCCCACCTAATTTTTGGAGTCCTCCCTCAATAGCATACAATGTTCCTGATAAAAAGTCGACAATTCTTTTGGCTTGATCAGGTGTTACTCTTTTTAAATTAACAATAACCGCATTTTCATTTTTCAAGTAATCAGCGATTTGTTGACTTTCAGAATAAGCACGTGGTTCAAATAAAATCATTTTATTCCCATCATCACTTACCTCTTTTAACGTATTTATACTTTTATTATCAATGTCTTCATTTTCATCATCATCATTTTGACCAAAAAGACTTTTCTTTAGTTTTTCTATTCCCATATCTACTCTCCTATTAACTCAACATAATTGTAAAATAATTCATCAAAAATGTCAATATAAAGAAAAGAAAAGTCTACTAACTTTACAACAATTATATTGTTTCAATTAGTAAACTTTCAATTCTATCAAGAACTTCTTCTCTTCCTTTTTTAGTAACACTTGAAAATTCAATTAAATCATCACCTTGTGATAAGTCAATAACATCACGGATGATTTTCAAATTCTTAGCATGTTTACTACTGCTTACTTTATCACATTTATTCAAAATCAAGGTTACTGGTATATCGTAATATTTTAAAAACTGATACATTAAAACATCATCATCTGTTGGTTTAATACGAAAATCAACAAGCATGAAAACTCTTTTAAGTTCTTTTCTTTTTTCTAAGTATTCCTCAATCATTAAGCCCATTTTCTTTTGCATTTCACGGTTAACTTGTGCATAACCATAACCTGGAACATCAACAAGATAAAAAGCATTATTCGCTAGATAAAAATTTAAAGTTTGCGTCTTCCCTGGCGTTGATGATGTTCTTGCTAAACCTTTTTGTCCAAGAATGGTATTAATGAAACTACTTTTTCCAACATTACTTCTTCCTACTAATAAGAACTCTGGTAATTCATCAGTTGGATACTGACTAATTCTAGTGGCTAAAACACTTAAATAAGCATTAACTATTTTCATTCTTATCCCCATCTTTCTCTTTTAAATATTTTTTGCATAAGTCATCTAAATCTTTAATAAGATTATCGATATCATTCATCTCTTTTAATTTAGCACCACATGCATAATTATGTCCACCACCATGATATTTTTCAACTGTTGTATTAATAATTGGTCCACGTGATCTAATTGATATACGATAGTTTTCGTTTTTAACATCTTCTGTTATAAATATCCAAACATACACTTCATCAATGTAATTAAAGTCTCCTATCATATTACCAGGAGCGGCTGCATCTGTTTTATATTCATTCAATATTTGATCACTTATCTTTATATAACCTACACCATTTTCTGTAACAGTCATATTTGTTGCGATATATCCCTCTAGTCTTACTTCGGCAAGAGGTCTCGCGTATAATGGTTCATATAACTTATTAATATCAAACTTATATTTATCCATTAAATCTCCAACTAAATATAATGTTTTACTCTTAGAATTATTAAACATAAAACGATTAGTATCGGAAATAATGCCCCAAAATATCTGTTCGGCGATTTGATTATCCATCAATAGTGGTGTTGCTAATATTAATTCTAGAACAATCTGACTTGCGCTTGATGCATCTTTATCAATATATTCTAAAGAATTATCACTAAACTTTTCAATAAATGGATGATGATCAATTTTAATAATATCTGTAAATTTGGTAATATCCTCTACACCATCTATTCTTCTAATATCCGGAGTATCACAAACAATTAAAAGGGTATTATCAAGAATCTCTTCTTGTTTATCAAATCTACCAAAATATGCGAAACGATTACTTCCTGTACCTAATAATTTTACACGTTTTTCTGGAAAAGTTAATAAGATACTATTTTTTAAGGCAACAGTTGATCCCATAGCATCAGGATCTACTCCAATATGTCTTGCAATACAAATATTATCGTATTTTTCAATTAATTTATAAATATCTTGAAACATATTTATACCTATTTAACTAAGTTAAAGGCATCTCTTGCAATCATTATTTCTTCATCCGTTGGTACAACATAACATGGTACTTTAGAATCCTCTTTAGTAACTAATACTTCTTCCCCACGGCAATTATTTGCTTCCAAATCTGGAATTACACCTAAAACCTTTAATCCTTCCATTATATCAAGTCTTGTACGAATAGAGTTTTCACCTACACCAGCAGAAAAGGCAATAGCATCAACACCACCCATTTCAAAATAATACATCGCAATATAATCAATAATCTTCTCTACATACATTTTTTGGGCTAATATGCATCTTTCATTTCCCTTTTTAATTCCATCTTCAATATCTCTTGAATCATTAGATACACCTGATATACCAAGTAATCCACTTTTTTTATTTAAGATGGTATCCATTTCTTTTGGTGTAATATTAGCCTTTTGCATCATATAAGTAAGAATTGATGTATCAATATCACCACAACGTGTTCCCATAATAAGTCCAGCATTAGGAGTTAATCCCATTGATGTATCAATACATATACCATCTTTAATAGCAGAAACACTAGCACCACTTCCGATATGACAAGTAATAAGTTTTGTATTAGTACGACCAAGTAATGCATTTAAACGTGATGCAATATATTTATGACTCGTTCCATGAGCACCATATTTTCTTACTTTATAATCGGTATACCATTCATATGGAACAGCATACATATAATTAACTGGTTCAATAGTTTGATGGAAAGCCGTATCAAAGGTTACTGTTTCAAGAGCAGTTGGAATAACTTCTTTCGCAGCATTAATACCTGTAATCGCTGCTGCGTTATGAAGCGGTGCAAGAGTTGCAAGTTCAGCAATCTTATTTACAGCATCTTCATCTGCTTCAACTGTTTTATCGAAATAATCTCCACCTTGAACAATACGATGTCCAATTGCTTTTATTTCATCAAGACGTTTAATTATCTTATTCTTTTTTAATTCTTCAACAAGTATTTCAAAAGCAACCTTATGATCAGGTAAAGCAACTTCTTTACTATACTTTTCTCCATTTATTTTAATCGTATAATCAGAAACTTTTTCCCCAATTCTTTCAAAAAGTCCTGAAATTAATACTTCTTCTTCAGGCATTTCATACATTTTAAATTTTAATGATGAACTACCACAATTT
>CACZNM010000121.1 GCA_902782535.1 uncultured Erysipelotrichaceae bacterium | reverse complement strand
CTGCTAAAAACAGTACTATGATATTCTTGTATATTGAAAGGAAGATAATATGAAAAAGAAAGAATTTAAAACAGAATCAAAGAAAATACTTAATATGATGATTAATTCTATTTATACTAATGAAGAGATATTTTTAAGAGAATTAATTTCAAATGCATCAGATGCACTTGATAAATTATATTATCGTTCTTTGACAGATAAGAAATTGGATATTAAAAAAGAAGATTTAAAAATTAAAGTTTCTTTTGATAAAGATGCACGTCTTATAACTGTTAGTGATAATGGTATTGGTATGACGAAAGAGGAACTTGAAAATAATTTGGGTACAATTGCTAGAAGTGGTAGTGAATTATTTAAACTTCAACATGAAAAGGATGAAAAAATTGACATTATTGGTCAATTTGGAGTTGGCTTCTATTCAAGTTTTATGGTTAGTGATAAGGTTAGTGTGTTAAGCCGTAGTATTGATAGTGATAAAGCTTTCCTTTGGGAATCAGAAGGAGTAGATGGCTATACAATAAGTGATGCGGATATGGATAGTAATGGAACAGTTATTACTTTACATATTAAAGAAGATCTTGAAAATCATCAATATAGTGAATACTTAGATGAATATAATTTAGAAAGAATTATTAAAAAATATTCGGATTACATCACATATCCAATTATGATGGATAAAGAAGTTGATAAGAAAATAGAAGAACAAACTATTAATAGTATGGTTCCTATTTGGAAAAAAGATAAAAAAGACGTAAAAGATGAAGATTATAATAATTTCTATAAAGATCGTTATTATGATTATGATAATCCTCTTCATATCATTAAAAGCAAGGTAGAAGGACTTGTTACTTACGATGCTTTACTTTTTATACCAAGTCATGCTACTAGTGATTATTATACCAAGGAGTATGAAAAGGGATTAGAATTATTCTCTAAAGGAGTTTTAATAACTAATAAATGTAGTGATTTACTTCCTGATTATTTTAGTTTTGTAAAAGGTGTTGTCGATAGTGAAGATATTGATCTTAATATTTCAAGAGAAACATTGCAAAAAAATCATCAAGTAAAATCTATCGCTAGAAGTATTGAATCTAAGATAAAAAAAGAATTATTAGAATTATTGAAAGAAAAAAGAGAAGATTACGAAAAGTTCTTTAAGGAATTTGGTAATGGTATAAAATATGGTATTTATTCTAGTTTTGGTATGAATAAAGAACTATTACAAGATTTACTTATGTTTACATCAAGTCATGAAGATAAGTTGACAACTCTTGCTGAATACAAAGAAAGAATTAAAGATGATAATAACAAGATATATTATGCAGCAGGAGAATCGATTGACAAACTTAAAAATATGCCACAAGTTGAAAATTTAATTGATAAGGGAATCGAAGTGTTATTTTTAACAGACTATTTAGATGAGTTTACAATTAAAACAATGAATAAATTTGAAGAATTAGAGTTTGTCAATGCTCTTGATGAAAAACAAGATGAAGAAACTGACGAAATAAAAAAATTAAATGAAGATAATAAAGAATTACTTAATTTAATGAAAGATACTGTTGGTATTAAAGGTGTTAAATTTAGTGATAATTTAAAAAATCATCCAGTTTCACTAATTAGTGAAGGGGAATTATCTCTTGAAATGGAAAAAGTTTTAAAAGCTATGCCTAATGCAAACGGTGTAGAGGCAAGTAAAGTACTTTTAATTAATATTAACCATCCTGTGTATAAAAAGATTGTTTCATTACATAATAATGGTGAAAGTGATAAATTAAAGGATTATAGTAAAGTACTTTATAATATGGCACTTTTAATTAATGGATTAAGCGTTACTAATCCTAATGAACTTACAAATATTGTATGTGATATGATATCGAAAGAGTAATATAAATAGGAAAAGGAGTGATGTATATGTTACCAAGTAGATTTTATGAAGATATGTTAGAGAATTTTGATTTCTCTAAAGGAATGAATTGTGATATTTATGAAAAAGATGGAATGTATCATGTAGAAATGGATATTCCAGGATTTAAGAAAGATGAAATTAAAATTGAATGTCACAAAGGTACTTTGACAATTAGAGCGAAGAAAGAATTCAAAAAAGAAGAACATGAAGGTAAGAAGTTCATAAGACATGAAAGACGTTATAATAATCTTGAACGTTCATTTTATCTAGGTGATATTGATGAAGAAAAAATTAATGCATCATTTAATGATGGAACTCTAAAAATAACAGTGCCTACTAAAGCTGAATCACAAAAAAGAATTATTACTATTGAATAATAAAAAAAGCGTTGGAAATTCCAACGCTTTTTTATTCTACTGTAACACTTTTAGCAAGATTTCGTGGTTTATCAATATTTTCACCTTTTAATAAGGCAACATAATATGATAATAATTGGATTGTTGTCATAATAGTTAAACTTTGGAAGAAAGGATTTAAATCATCAACAACAATTAATTCATCATAGAATTTATCTTGTAAATAATTCTTTTTAATTTCTTCCGTAGTTACAATAATGATTCTAGATCCTCTTGCTTTCGTTTCTTTTAAATTACTTATTGTTTTCGCTGCTAAATCATTTCTGGTCATAATACCAACGACAATTGTATCATCTTCAATTAAAGAAATAGTACCATGTTTTAATTCACCAGCAGCATAACTTTCAGAATGAATATAAGATATTTCTTTCATTTTAAGGCTTGCTTCCATACATAGTGCATAATCTGTATTTCGGCCTATGAAGAACATTTCTCGTTTTTGATACATCTTGTTCGCTATTTCAAGATATTTATTAGTATCATTAAGTATTTCATTAGTATCTTTAATAACATCTTTTAAATTAGATAGATATTTATTAACTTCTTTTTCTTCTATTTTACTTTTTTGATAACTGATTAAAAGAGTTAAAAGAGATAAAATTAATACTTGCGATAGATAAGCTTTAGTAGTAGCAACAGCAATTTCACAGCCAGCTAGTGAATATATAACACTATCACTTTCTCTTGCAATAGAACTTGATAGGACATTAATAATACCTAGGGTATGCATTTTATGAAGTTTTGCAATTCTTAGAGCTTCCAATGTATCGGCTGTT
>CACZNM010000120.1 GCA_902782535.1 uncultured Erysipelotrichaceae bacterium | reverse complement strand
TAAATCCATCCTCCTATAAATAAAAAAATCTATAACATAAGGACGTATTACCGTGGTACCACCTTATTTTATAGATTAACTAACTCATTTGCTATAACGCACAACCGTATTTATCTTATCCATAAATAGCACTTGAAAGTGATTTAAATTAAATTTTCATATCTATTTCCACCAACCATAGACTCTCTATTACTTCAATTTAATTACGTCTTTCGCATTTGCTCATATCAAAGATATTAACACAAATGAGTTGTATTTGCAAGTATTTATCGTAATTTGAGTACTTTTTCCATTTTTGTAGTAGGTTTTCTTCTATTTAAGTAACTATTGGCCTTTAATTTTATATTATTACACTCATTTACATTTTTTATAATTATATCTATTTCATTTTCTTTAATATCAAGACTACGATTAATAAATTTTTTATATTTCATTGGATTAACACCAATAATTTTTTTAAATATTTCAGAATAATACTCAATCGAATTAAAGCCATTCTTTAAAGCCGTACTTAAAATATGGTTGTCATATTTATAATAATCTAAACTGTTAAGTATTCTTATTTTATTTATATAATCATGAATGGAAATACCAATTTCTTTTTTAAACTTCTTCATAATATATGTTCTATCAAAATAAAAACAATTTGCTAGTTCATCAATAGTTATTTCGCAATTAATATTTTTATTAATGTAATCTAAGATATCACACACTAAACTGTTAGAAAACATAATATCACCAAACCTATTGTATCATAAAAAGCCATTTTTGTTTAATTTTGCTATTTTTTTTATAATATAATTATTTTTGAAAGGAGATGAGACTATGTCTTATGCAAGATGGGCAACCAAAGAAGAAATATTAGAGCATACAACAAAAGTTACTAAAAATTCTGAAGTAAAAAAATCCGGAATTACGTTTATGTATGATGATGAAGGCATATACATTAATAATGCTGAATCTCATAATCTAGTTATCGGATGTACAGGTTCTGGCAAAAGTCAAACTACTATTATGCCACAAATTTATTTATCTATTAAAGCCGGAGAATCTTTTATCGTCAATGATCATGCTGATGAATTATATGAGGAATTTAGTGGAATGGCTAAAGAAAATGGTTATAAAGTACAAGTTATTAATTTTAGAGATATGACTAAAGGTAATAATTATAATCCATTATATATTCCATATACTTTATATAAAAAAGGTAAGGTAGATGATGCTATTGAATTAATCGAAAATGTTGGTTATAACTTAATATCAGACTTTAAAGATACCAATGCTGATCCATTTTGGGAAAATTCATCTATTAATTTATTTACTGGTTTAACTTTATACTTATTTGAAAAAGCAAATTCTGATGAAATAAATATTAACAATGTTGTAAATCTAAGTTATAAGCTTGATGAAATAAAAAAAGAGTTAAATAAACTTGATAAATCATCTATTATGTATATATACTTATTACCAATTTTAGAAGCTCCAAAGGATACAAAAGGTTCAATAATCGCTGTTTTTCAGCAAAAATTAGGACTTATTGTATCTAGAGAATCAACATCTAAACTATTAGGTAATAACAATATTGATTTAGAAAATGTTAAAAGCGAAAAAACAGCTATCTTTGTGATTAGTGATGGTAAATTCTCAAGTATTATTATGCCAATGATATTAAATCAAGCATATAATCTTGTAAAATTAAACCCTAATACCAGCAGAAAATTAAATATTATCTTAGACGAATTTGGTACCATTAAACCAATTAAAAACTTCTTAGATATTTTAACTTATTCTAGAAGTGTTGGTATTAGGTTAACATTAGTTGTTCAAAGTATTTTACATCTTGAAAATATCTATGGATCAAAAGAAACAGAATTTATTAGAATGGCCATTGGTAATACAATATTCTTATTAGCTAACGATATTCATACCTTAGAATTAATAGCTAACAGTTGCGGTAAAAAAGATGAAAAGAATCTATTAATTAATATTGAAGAGCTTAAAACACTAAATTATTTTGAAGCTATTATTTTAACTAGTAGAATGTACCCAATTAAAACTAAATTACTTCCTTACTTTGAGTTTCAAATACCTAAAGTTAAACCATTAGAATTAAAACCATTAGAATATACTGAAATTAAAGTATATAATAAAACTGTTTAACAACAGTTTTTTTTAAGAATATTATTTAATATATTTATAGTTTCTTCTAATATTTGATTCTTATTTTCATTTCTTTCTTCATTTTTTAACCTGATTTTTTCATTATAAAATTTATCATGATCTTTATCATATATTGAAAGATATACGACATCATCTTCACCAAACATATTATTTTCATCAGCTTTCTTTAATTTACCAGTTATACCAACACCATAATTAGAATTTGTATAAAAACTAATTACTTTTGCCATTTCATTTGCTACTTCCATACTATATACAGTATATTTATCAATTATTTCTTTACTTACTCCCATTTTAATTTTATATTCATTAGAATAAGTAACGGCAGAAAATGCAAATACTCTACTAGCATCTGGAATGTTCGTTATATAATTAGCGATTGCCCCTCCTGTACATGATTCCATAGTACTTATCTTTTTGTTTTTCTCAATTAATAATTCAACGATATTTTTCATACATACTCCTTTATTAATTATATTATAAAAAGAAAAAAGAATCTATAAATAGACTCTAATTTTCCGTATTTTCACTAGATGTTTCTGTTTCTGGTTTAACTTCTTCTTTTATTTCAACTTTCTCTTCTTTTGGTTCTTTTTTAGTCTCGACAACTTTATCACTAGAATCTTCTTTTTTTTCGTCCATAACTGTTGAAGATTCTTGACTCTCAACTTGAGAAGTTTCCGTTTTTGTTTCTACTACTGTTGTTTCACTTACTGAAACAGGATTATTATCAACACTCTCAGTTTGTGTACTAGAAGTTGGAACATTTGTATCAACTACACTAGTACTTGTATCTACAGGAGTTTCTACCTTTGTTTCAACCTTTTTATCTTCTTCTATCTTTTTCTCAACAATTTTCTTTGCAGTATCATTAATTACACGTCTTGCAGTAATATAACGCATGATATTAACAGAACTTATTTTAACTCCATCACGTGGATTAGATTCATGAATAACTTTACCATCTCCTATGTATATACTAACATGTGTAGCATAGTTAGTTCCACTACTATAGAAAACCAAATCACCTTTTTTTAAATCAGATTTTTTAACATAAGTTCCTTTATTTACTTGCCCAGATACAGTTCTAGGTAAAGATATACCAAATTCTTTATAAATAAGACTTGTAAATCCTGAACAATCTGTTCCTGTTGCTAAACTTTTTCCGGCATAAACATATTTCAAGCCTAAATACTTTTTGGCATAATTTACTACAGCTGTTCCAGTAACTTCACTATATACTGCTGGTGTATATTTAGATGATGCCTTTACTTCTTTTTTAGTTACAACGCTTTTAGTAACTGTTTTTTTACTACTACTCTTATTTGTTTTATTACTTGTTGTTTTCTTAGTAGTTTCTTTTGTGTTATTCTCTTTTGCTTTTTTGGCTAATTCCTCGATACTAGGAACTCGCGCAATTTCTTCTATGATATTATTTTCCCCTTTCCCTAATTGGGAGAGCGGAATCACCTCATCTGCTGATATTACTTCGTTGTTACCATTACGTCCTGCCTCTTGTAACTCAATATAATATTGGGGTCCTAAAAGGCCTGTACAAGCGAAAGATGCGATAATATTGCTTACACAAAATAAACGTATCCTTCCTTTAATTAAATTCATTTCTAACACCTCAATTGTACTTCAAATTTTTTATGGACATCTTCTATGATAACAAATTACAAGGATTAAGTCAAATAAAATTTACAATCCCTTGGCAAATGTAGTTCATTTTTTAGGTATTTTTATTGATTCTCCTATTTGTAAAATTGCAGATAAATTATTATTAATTGCAAGAATATCAGCGATTGTTGTATCATATTTTTTAGCAATAGAATATAGAGTATCACCTTTTTGGACAGTATAAACATTATAATCCATTTCAACAGGTGCTATAGGAATTTGTATTACATCACCAGGTCTTAGAAAATTATTTAAAAGATTATTATACGCCTTTATCGCATCAACTTTTGTATTATATCTTCTAGCGATTGAATATAAAGTATCACCATTTTGTATTTCATAGACAACATAATCTTCTTCATTTACAGGAATAGATGGTATCAATAATACTTGTCCAATACTTAAAATATTACTCTTTAAATCATTAGCTTTTACTATATCATTAACACTTATGTTATATCTATTAGCAATGGAATATAGAGTATCACCCGGTTTAACTGTATAATTAACACCTTGAATTTCTTCTTTAGCAGGTATTATTAATCTTTGACCAACATTTAAAATTGTTGAAGCAAGATTATTTGCATCTATTAAATCATTCACTAAAACATTGTATTTATTTGCAATAGAATAAAGACTATCTCCTTTTTGAACAACATATAAATTATTATTTTCATCATTTTGTTCTCTTGCTGGTATTTTTAATGACTGTCCAATTGAAAGCGTATTACTATCTAAATTATTTAAACTTTTAATTTCATTAACTGTCGTATTATATTTTAAAGCTATAGAATACAATGTATCACCTTTTTGGACAGTATAATAGTCACCAATTTCACTTGTACCTGGCAATTTATATGGTATTCCGATATATTCTGATACAGCCTTTACTACACCTTCTGCATAATTAGTAAGATTATTTTGTAGTTTTTGGGCATCTCTTGGATTATCGATAAAGCCATATTCGATTAATAAAGCTGTTGTATTTGGTGTTTCACGCATAATGTAATAATAATCTTTACTAGGATTTTCAGGAAGAACTCTTTGATATATTTTTCTTTTTATTTGGCCACGTGCACCTATTTCATCAAGAATGTTTTTAGCAAGAGTCCCGTTAGAACGAAGTGGATAAACTATTTCAGCGCCTTCACCACCACCAGCATTGATGTGATTAGAAAGGACGATGACATTAGGATCTGTTCCTAAACTTTTCATAGTATTTAGTCTTTCAGCACGACTTAAAGTTTTATCTGTATCACGCGTAATAGTTACT
>CACZNM010000119.1 GCA_902782535.1 uncultured Erysipelotrichaceae bacterium | reverse complement strand
ATCTCTTTCTTCTAATCTAGAAAGATGTTTTAAAGTAATATGCATTAATTCATGTGCAATAATAAATACTTGCTCATCTTTTGATAATTTTTGAAAAAAAGATGAATTATAATATATTGTATTACCATTAGTACAAGCAGTTTTCTCGCTATTATCTTCAATAAATTGAATGTTGTTAATTAAGATTTTAAATATTGGAAAATAGATTAAAGTTCTATTTATTACAGAATTAATATCAAACATCGATTGCTACCAAAAGACCAAACAATTCTTTATCCATATTATCTTTGTTACCAGTAACAATAAATTTACAATTATCAGGTAAAGATACTGTTTGATATGATTTATCTTTTACCATACAAGATAACTTCTTTTGATTATTCTTTTTAATATTATCAGTATCGATAATTATAAATATTTTTTGAACAGACTGATTATTATTAATAAATTCTTGTAATTGTTCACTAAATGATGCTTGATTATTACCATCTATTTCAAAGTATGGGTAATTCTTAACAATATCTAAAATAGCCTTTTCTTTTAAATATACCGATGTATTACTTTCAAATATGAAATATAAATAACGTTCTTTATTTCTATTTTCCATAACCTGTTCTCCTATCACCCAAACTACTTTTAGCTAATTTGAGTTTTAAAATATCTTCATCAGTGGAGTTTATTTCTATCCATCTTTTTTCAAAAAGAGCTTGGTATTCACTCAAATTATGTTGCCTGATAAATGTAAGGGCATTAATAACTTCTTCTTCTGTTGTTGCTGTTGCAATCAAACAATTAATTATTATTTGAATTTTATCATGAGTTAAATCAAAAATATCAGCAGGAATATTTCCTTTCAGAATTCCTTCAATACCTAATTCAATATACAATGAAATAAACTCTTCAAATTCTTTCCTATTCTTTTCATCCATGCATCGATCTAAGTATGGAAATTCATGAATTTTTCGTGAGGCTTTTAATTCTTCACTAATTTTCTGATCCCAACTTCTAGGTGTTAAACTTAATCCGTAATCATAATTTCCGTTTTCATCTTTGACATCTTGAATAATCTTATTAGGAAAATTATGAATATATGCTCTTACAATTGGATCTATATCATGTTTTGACGCCCATTTTAACCAATCAATATCGTCTGCTAAAACTTCAATCTTTATTAATCTACTTGCAACCTCCCCTGAAATATCAAAAGAAGCATCTGAATATTCTTCAGTATTACCAGCAAATATGAGATCAACATTATCAGGTATTTCCCATTCAGCAATAGTTCGTGGATCATTTGCTATACCGTTAACAAACGTTTGCATAGTTGGTGTTAATTTATCAAATTCATCTAATAATAAAACACATCTCTCGTTGTTTTGACGACACCTATTAGACATTTCAACTAACTTTGTATGCCATTCTGGTTCCGTTATAACTGTTCTTCCATTTACGCTACGTTCGATGGTCTTGTCTCCTTCATGAGTAATTATTTTATCTTGAATATTACTAGTTTTACCGGTAAATGCATCAGGGGTAAATGTTGCTACATTACATACTAAACAATTTTTATTAATACTTTTAGCAATTTGCGTTTTACCAACTCCTGGATGCCCTACTAAATATGGTATTCTCTTGCCACCCATTAAAGTTCTTCTTATTTGTTGTTCAACACTAAGTTTTCTTTTCTTTTCTCCGAAAGGGTTATTAACACTTGTACTTTTTTCTTGTTTCTTTTCTTGATGCACTCCTAATTCTTTTACAAATTCATCACTCTTTAAAAATTTTGCCAATTCGGATTTGTCGTATTCACAATCAATTGTTTCGGATAAAAATAAAGGTTTACTGCAAATGGCAAAACCCGTTTTTTTATCCACCGTCCATGTAAGTGGCGAAACAACACCTACAAAAGTTGCATGTGGATCTAAGCTATCATCAAACGAATCATCATAGTTTTTCTTCATGAAAACATATTCTTCTCCAGTTTGCTGATTTTTGTATACTCTTAATTGAGTTTTTTTACCATCTCTTAATAGACGAATTGTTATTTTACGATTAGTTTCAACAATATCTCCCATCATTGAATCCATCTTTATTTTTCGTAAATCATCGCTAGTAGAAACTCTAGATGTTAAGCCACTTCCATACTGAATTGTCAATGTGTCATCATCTTCAGAAATCACTTGACTACTTTCTTTAATTTCTTCAAATTTTATTATTGGCAAAATGTCTCCACATTTATAAAAATCAACATAAAAATCATCTACGTATTCTTTTTTATTTATATCATATTCAGTACCAATTTTTTTAACTTCGTCATAATCCTGCAAAATTAGACAGGCAGCTAAAGATTTATGTATATCAAAGCTTTTTTGTTGATCTTTAGTAAAAATTGCTTCATACCATTCAACTCTACTTAAAATTTCCTTGACGCTATCATTTTCTAGCATTCTTTTATTTAAAATACTAAATGCCATATAACGCACCTCCATTATAATAATATCATAATAATTAAATACTGTCGATATTGAAACGTAAAAATCAATATTCTTATCACTATTTTATAAACTCTATCATTTCATCAGATTCCAAGTATCGATCATTATGTGATATATTTAATATATAATTGTTTTTTAAAATATAAAATTACTCTGTTATTTTAAATTTGAACTTTAACTTTTAAAACTTATAAATTTCTATTTATATACAAAAAAAGACTACTTTTAACAACACATTTGTAGTCATTTTTTTTAAATATAATTTATGCATTTTTAATGGTATTTACATAATCATTGAAAAGATTTTGTAATGCTTTTGAAAGTGCTTCATAATTATTTGGAAAATGATTTGCTGAACCACTTGCTTCTATTCTATCTCCATTTACATACTCAATGTGAAATATAAACCCATTATTAGGATTTTCTTTATCTTGAGAATTATAACCATTCCATACATCAATATCATATGTTCTAATGATATCATTGAATTTTGAAATTTCTAAATCGCTCAGAATTTTCTCTCCATTATCACTAGTTCCATAACGATAAAAGAAATGATACTGACCTTCACTATCTATTGTTAATTGATTTAAATAATATGAATTATCAGCTTCATTTATACTATTCCAATAACTATATGTAAATTCTTTTACTTTCCCAGTATTTAAAACTTTTTTATTAAGATATGTTCCTATACAAATTGACAATGCAACTAATATAACTAAAATCACTAAAAATATTACATGCTTTTTTTCCATTGTACTCACTCCTTCGTCGACAATGGTATCATACTTATTATTTATTATCAATTAATTGATATCACCTATCTTAAGTCTATTTTTTTTCGATTAAAAACTTTGGAAGTTCATATGGGTCTTTACCATTCATAATAATATCATAAATCAAGTTAATTATTGGTAAATCAATATTATTTGTTCTAACTAACTTGTATATTGAAGATAACGTATAATATCCTTCAACTGTATGTTCCTTTAAAAAAGCCTTTATTTTACTAGGATCTTTTGTAGATCCTACTACATAACCAAAAGAATAGTTACGTGATTTTTTTGATGTGCAAGTAAGTAATAAATCACCAATACCAGCATATGATAAGACCGTTTTTTTATCACCACCTAATTTATATATTAAATATTTAATATCATGAAGTGATTCATTAATTAAGAAAGCCAGGGTTGATTCCGTATAACCTAATCCTTTTATCATACCTGAGGCGATAGCAATAACATTTTTAATACTTCCACAAATTTGAATACCTATTAAATCATTACATTCTCTTAATTTAAGCATATCATTGGCTAAATTTTCTTTAACGATATCGATAGTAAATTGATTAGTACCGGCTAAAGCTAAGGCGATAGGTTCATTATTAATCATATCGATAGCAAAAGCTGGACCTGATATAACCGCAATATTATCGGCATCTAAAACATTCTTAACCATATCTGATAAAAATGAGCCAGTTGTTTCTTCAATACCCTTAGAGGCAATACATATTGGTACTTCTCTCTGATAATATGGCTTCATAAATCCACATACATCATCTACCCATTTAGCAACACAAGCGATAAAAATTAATCCTGCATCCTTTAATGTTTCTTCATAACTTGTGGTAATTGATATATTACTAGCAAGCTTTTTCCCTTCAAATATATTATTCAATATATGGGTTTTATTAAACTCTTTTACATTATCCTTATTTTCCGTCCATAAAACAATATTATTTTCTTTTTTCTTAGCAAGCATACAAGCTAATGCTACACTATATGCGCCTGTTCCTATCATAGCTATTTTCATTTTTCTTTACCTCCCATTTTATATTTAACATAATTATTATATCATTTATTAATAATCAAAAAAAGTCCATCAAAAGGACCTCTATTGTTCATCAGTTTTTTTATCTTCTTTTTTTACCTTTATTTCGAAGTGATTACCACTATCTAAATGAAGAATTCCTTTACTATCTTCAAGTGTTGGGTATACTTCATTATAAGAATTAATAAGCTCTATCCTACTTAAAGTAACATAAACGATATTTCCATCGTTCATACGCATTAAAAATCTTTCATTATCAAATTCTGTCTTAGCATATTCCATCTCAGATATCTTGATTAAAATATCTTTATCGATTAATAACATTTTTTTTATAAAATTATCGTATATACTAGCATCAACTTCTCCCTTTAAAAAAGGAACCTGCTCTTCAATATCAATTTCTTCCATATCACCATTTGACAAAATATAAAGATTATCACTCATTTTCAATATTGGTGTATTTTCTTCAATAGTAATTGTTACTTTACCCAAAAGAGATTTTTTTACCTCAACACTTTTAATTAATGAATCACTTATTAAGTCATTTTCTATTTTCTTAGTATCAATAGAAACAATTGGGGGATAATTAATCAAATTTGTTTTATCTATTATATAACTCTCTTTTAAAAGATTATTACCTATAACATAAATATTTGTTATTCTTTTGTTTGTATAATAAAATATTATCAAACCAACGATTAAAATAAAACTAAATACTACAATAATACTCTTTAATTTAATTTTCCTCTTCTTCTTTTTCACTTACACCAACCCAATTTATTAATCTTTGTTCTACTCTTAATCTAATATTATATTTTGATAAAGCCTTTGCTTTAATAGTTTCAATTATTTTCTTGATATCACTTGCTTTAGCATTTCCCATATTGACAATAAAATTAGCATGTTTAGGGCTTACCATAGCACGTCCAACACTATATCCTTTAAGGCCCATATCTTCAATTAGTTTCCCTGCATACATTCCAGGAGGATTTCTAAACACACTTCCTGCTGATGGATAATTAAGAGGTTGCGTAGCCATTCGTGTTTTTCTACGCTCATTAATAACATTTTCTAATTCTTCTTTATCTCCATAAGATAACTTTAAAGTTGCCGAAATACAAACATAATCCAAGTGATCTTGAAGAACACTTGTTCGATATGAATACTTCATCTCTTCATTCGTTAAAGTAATAATTTCTAAGTCACTATTGATAACACGAACTGATTCAACAATTTTACTCATATCTTCCCCATAAGCTCCCGCATTCATAAAGACTGCTCCCCCTACAGTACCTGGTATTCCTGAAGCGAATTCAAGGCCACCAAGGGAATTTCTAACAGCATCTCTTGATAATCTAATAAGTGGATATCCTGCTCCTACTTCTATGATATTATCATGAATATCTATTTTATTAAAATTATCTAATTTAATAATAAAACCATCATAGATATTATCACTAAATAAAACATTACTACCATTACCTAATACGAAAAACTTAATTTTCTTTGTTTTTAACAATTTAAGTATTTCAAGTAAATCATTTTCATCTTTAGGAAAGCATATACAACGTGCTTTTCCACCAACTTTATAAGTTGTATAGTTACATATTTTTTCATTAATTAACACTTTTCCTAAATGACGCGCAATAATTTCCTTAATTGCATCTTGCATATTAACCTCCAAGAGTTTTTTATTTTTTTAGATTTTTTTATAAGGCTTTTATAATATAGCAATATCAAATCTTATTATTTTTTATCCTTTAATATCTTTTTAATTTCCTGGTATATTTTTTCCTTGCTATTAATAACACCAATTTTCTTTGTGTTCTCCTGCATCTCTTTGTATAATACACTATTTGTAAGTAATAAATCAATCTTTTTTAATAAATTTTCTTCATTAAAATCTTTTTCTTCCAATAAAAGCGCTGCACTACTATCCAATAATTCTTTGGCATTAAAGAATTGATGATTATTTGCAACATATGGACTTGGTACTAAAATAGAAGGAATAAATGCCCCTAATATCTCGGCAATTGTTGAAGCACCTGCTCTTGTTACTAAAACATCAACATTCTTAAGAAAATCAACCATACCATCCATATATGGTAAAATAAAGACGTTACTAGGATGTTTTTTAGGAAAAGCATCATAATTATCTTTACCAGTAATAATCATTATTTCATAATCTTTATCTTTAAATTTTGGAATTATTCCAACTAAAGCATTAGAAATAGTACCACTACCAAGTGATCCCATAACTATTAAAACTAACTTTTTATTTTTACTTAAATTATATTTCTTTTTATCTATTTTCTTAGCATAATAGGCTTCTTCCGAACGAGGATTACCTGTTAAAACCACATTATTATGCTTAAAGTACTTCATACTTCCTGGAAGAGATACCATTACTTCATCAGCATAACGAGATAATAACGTATTAGATTTACCAGGAATACTGTTTTGTTCATGAATAATCGTTTTATAACCCAATTTTTTTGCTGAATAAATAACCGGTGCGGTAATATATCCACCTACACCAATAACAATATCTGGATTAAATTCTTTAATTATTTTTTTACTTTTACTAATGGCATGATTTAATAAAGGTACAAATTTCAAAACAGATAAATTCTTTTTTAAACCAATGACATTTAATCCTACATAAGGAATACCAAGTTTAGGAACAATTTCACTTTCCATCCTGTTTTTAGTACCAATATATAAAAATTCACTATTTGGTTCCTTCTCCTTTATTTTATTTATAATACTTAAAGCAGGATATATATGTCCACCTGTTCCCCCAGCACTGATAATAACTCTCATAAATCACCAAAACCATTATACCATATTATATGTTTGAAAGAAAGAAAATTAT
>CACZNM010000118.1 GCA_902782535.1 uncultured Erysipelotrichaceae bacterium | reverse complement strand
TACTAAATCAAATTCTTTCATAACCCTCCTAAATATAATAAAAAAGGAATAGTAAGGAGTCCTAAGACGTTACCATCCCTTTATTTAACTTAATTATTGTAACGGAATTACCCGGAATAACTTTAATTATTCTATTCATAGGTAGTAGCTTACTTATAGCTTGTTAGTTCGCACCAATCACTAACTCTCTTAAAAGATTCTAAGCAGTCTCGTCCTAATCAAAATATTTATATGACTATTATAGCACTAATTAAATTAATGTCAAATAATTTTTATAACCCAACAACATATGGGTCATTTTCTGTACCTGATCCTGAAAGAATTTTAACCGTAGATTTTAAATGAAGTGTAGGTCGAGCAATATATTCGTTAGACGAAGCGACCCATGTACCATTGCCTATATAATGAATTGCCCAAACAGATGAATTCGTTCCACCATTGATTAACCACATACTAATAGAATTAGTAGAATCATATGATAAACGTGTGGCAAACATCTCACCAAATCTAGGAAGCCCAACATTAAAAGTACCTGTTTGATTTGTCTTATTACATTCCCAAATATTTGCACTTTGTCCAACTGGTGGATTATGGCATACACTACTTTTATAATTATTAAATACAATCCCTAAATAATATATTCCATTATCAAAAAGATTTCCATATGTATTTACTAAACCATTATAATATGTATCGTTTAAATACATATACCATGTGCCTGAATTTGTAGTTGTACCACTTCCCCATATATTATCGTTTGTAGCAAATTTATGAGTTGAAATATTATCTGCATAATCCATCGAAATTATTTTTGTTTTATTATTTTCTATTCCAATTATTCTATATAGTTGTTCATCATTACCATTTTTTAGTTTTACATATTCTCCACTTATTCTTGTATTTAAAAGGTCATTTATTCGCCCAACACCTTTGTCTCCTAAGATTTTGTACGGATTACTTGCTGTACCACTTCCCACAAATTCAACTTCAGATTTTAAATATATGCTAGGTCTCACACCATACGCGTTTCTTGTGTCTAGGCCATTTTCACCATAACCATCATTGTTAACTATCCATACATTTCCATTTGATAATTTATATGGATTTAATAACCACCAATCATATGATATATTTAAATAATTTGTCGATTCATTAGCATTTCTATAGGCATTATAATATTCATAACTATTTAATAAACCAACATTCGCACTCAGCATGTTTGTTTCTAAAAGTTTTGTAGAAATAGCAGTATATGACGTTGCATTAGAATTAGTTGCATTCCAAAGTTTTGTTGCATCTATAAACTCAGATGCATTATAAAGTGTACTATAAAAATCCTCATTTAACCATTGATACATGAATGATGTTGTATTAGCATCTGTATAAAATCTCGCATTTCCTGATCCGTTAAAAGCAATAGATGTAATATTATTTTCTGTTACCATTTTCATACTTCCATCAGGGTAAATCGCTGTTATTCTCCAAAGTTTTCCAGAGTACCATACATAGTTCATATCCACACAATCATTTGTCCCTGAAAAATATGTTACATCATCACTTTCATCATTTGCCGTGCCATTATCATCTACCCATATTGGATTACATGCATTGGTTTGGGCATTAATCTTTGCTGTAATTGCTTTTCTTACTAATCCAGTTCCATCTGGTGGTAATTCAAAATTTTCATCTACATTAATAGCATATAAATATATATTAAAATTAAATACTTCACTACTTGTAGTTGGATAATCATCTTTTAACCATAATCTTAGTCTAAAATCTTTACTTTCATTTTTTACTGTTCCATTATTATTTGGTTCTATTATGGTTTGATATATTATTTTACCATTACTTTTAGTTGAATCTCTTAAATCTTTATATAACTTTACCCCTTTAATTACTACATCATTTTGATCAGTTAAATAAGTTTTTATGTAATTGTTTATATTATCAGTGGACATTGTCGTTGTATTTTTAGGTACTATATATACTTCATAATATATTCTATCTGTATCAACTGTTCCATCTACTGTAAAATCAATATATGTTCCATTTATTTTACCGTAACTATCTGTCATTGGTAATAAATTGGTTATTGTCATATTATTAGAATCACTAAAATTAATCGCAATATTTCCTGTTTCTACAGATACTTCACCAATATCTTTGTTATAAATAAAATACGCATATGAAGTTCCAAATATTAACACTAAAAAAGAAAAAATACTTACTACAATAATCAATATTTTTTTGCTATTCATATTCTCTCCTTTACCTTCTATATAAATAGTAACACATTTTCTTATTATAGTAAATATTTTTATTCTAAGTTAATTGTAATATTTTTGTCAATTTTTAGTTTTCTTGTTTTAACACCACAAGTTTTAAGCATTTTTTTACTTACTTTAACACCATCAGTATCCTTATATTTATCACTCAGATAAACAACTTCTTTAATACCACTTTGAATGATTAATTTTGCACATTCATTACAAGGGAATAAATCGACATAAATACGTGCTTGTTCTAAATCTTTTCTTGAACCTCGATAATTTAGGATAGCATTCATTTCTCCATGACATACATAGGCATACTTGGTATTTTGCATATCACCAACTCTTTCCCAAGGAAAATCCTTATCATCAAAGCCATTAGGAGCACCATTATAACCAATTGATAAAATACGATTATCATGACCAACTATACACGCTCCAACTTGCGTATTAGGATCTTTACTTCGCATACTAGAAAGACGTGCAATCGCCATAAAATATTCATCCCAACTTAAATAATCTTTTCTTTGTTTATTAATCATTTCTCTCTCCTTCTAAATAATTATCTATTCTTCTATTTATTTTAACCTTAACAATTGTATTTCTTTTTAATTCTTCTTCAATTAAAACTTTTAAATAGTTCCCTGTATGACCAATTGATTGACCATCTTTAACTGTTTCAATAAGTACTTCTACTTCTTTATTAATAAATTTATCTAAATAATCTTTTTCTAATTCATTACTTATATCAATTAATTTAGTAACTCTTTCTTTTTTTCTTTCTTCATCTATTTGATTAGGCATCATATCGGCTTTAGTACCATTTCGTCTTGAGTAAGGGAATACATGAATTTTACTAAATTCCATTTCTTTGGCAAAATCACAAGTTTCCATAAAATCATCATCCGTTTCATCAGGAAAACCTACAATAACATCGGTAGTAATAGAAATATCTGGTCTTATCTTTCTTATTTCTTGAATTTTATTTCGATAATAATCTTTATCATATTTTCTATTCATTAAAGATAAAATACGATTACTACCTGCCTGTAATGGAATATGTAAATGAGAAACAATAATTTCATTCTTTTTTAAAACGTCTAAAAAATCATCATTAAGCTCAGTTATTTCAATTGATGAAATGCGTAATCTTTTAAGATTTTTAATTTTAACTATTTCTTTTAATAAATCCGGAAAAGTAGTACTTCCATTTTCACCATAATGACCAGTGTGAATACCCGTTAAAACTACTTCTTGATAACCATTATCTACAAGTGTTTTAATTTCTTTTAATACTTTTTCTTTATCTTTACTTCGACATTTCCCTCTTGTATAAGGGATTATACAATATGAACAAAAGTTTTCACAACCATCTTGAATTTTAACAAAAGCTCTTGTTCTTCCTTCCATATTATCAATAAACATATCTTCAAAATTACTATCAAAATCTTGATATAACTTTTTAACATTCTCCTTATTTTTAAAGTAATTCTCTACATATTCAACTATTTTATTCTTATCTTTATTACCGATTATGATATTAACATTATCATTTAAATAATCTTTATTCGCTTCAATCATACATCCCATAACAACAATACAAGCTTCTTTATTTTCTCTTATAACTTTATTAATTATCTTTCTAGATTTAGCATCAGAGGTATTTGTTACACTACAAGTATTAATAACATATATATCAGCATTATTTGAAACGATATCATAACCATGTTTTTTAAATTCTGATAATATATATTCCATTTCATATGTATTAACTTTACATCCTAAACTTATTCCTTTAACTTTCATAAAACCACAACCTGCCTTTATTTTATCAAATTACAAAGAAAAAGCCAAACTATTTTGACTTTCTTTTTAGAGATTCCTTCCTCTCTTTTTCGATAAACTCTTCTATTAATTTTTCTGGATTAACCCCCATTAATACAAAAGTCTTCATCGTTTCAAATAATACTTCGGATAAGAATTCTGCTTCCTCTTCAACAAAAACACAATT
>CACZNM010000117.1 GCA_902782535.1 uncultured Erysipelotrichaceae bacterium | reverse complement strand
TCACTAAATACTTGTAATAATAAAGAATGGTATTGCCTGGATGGTAATACTGAGAAAATAGTATGGTTTTTTTCCATATACAATGTTACAAGTATGAAAGCTAAAGAAGAAAATGGTGTTTTACCAGTTGATGTTACGTTAAAATATAATTATAATGATAAAGAGTATTTTGCCTTTATATCACAACATAAAGGACTAACTTCTATATGTTTCAGTGACAGATCAAAATCTGTTTTAGCATCTATTTTAAGAGTTGATTTTGAAATAGTTTTGAGGATTATTATGCGTTTTTTAGAAGATCCTGAATTAATTATTGCAACTTATAAAGAAATATCAGATAAAGATAAATCATATATAATTAGTCATTATATTGACCCGGGAATGGTTAATAATGATACTATTTTGGATAAAAATGGTAAAAAGTATGAAAAAGTATTGAAATAAGTAAGAAAAATAATTGACAAGTTATATTAAAACTAGTATAATTCTTATCGGTACATTGAAATTCCCTATTGATTTTTGGTATTGGGAACACTAAAAATCGTTAGAAGAAGGAGAAAAAAATATGAAAAGCTTTATGCAAAAAAAAGAAGAAGTAGTTCGTTCTTGGTATGTAATTGATGCTGAGGGAAAATCACTTGGTCGTGTTGCCACTTTAGCAGCACATATCTTACGTGGAAAGAATAAACCTACTTATACTCCACATATTGATTGTGGTGATTACGTTATTATTATTAATGCAAAGAAAGTAAATTTAACTGGTAACAAATTAGAAGATAAGATGTATTATAATCATTCTATGTATCCAGGTGGATTACGTGAAAGAAATGCTAAGACGATGCGTGAAGATTATCCAATTGAGATGATTGAAAGAGCAGTTAATGGAATGCTTCCACATAATCGTTTAGGAAGAGCGATGGGAAAGAAATTATTCGTTTATGAAAATGAAAATCATCCACATCAAGCTCAAAAACCAGTTAGCATTGAGGTTAAATAGGAGGATTTATGAAGAAGAAAACATATTATGGAACAGGAAGAAGAAAAGGTGCAGTTGCTAAAGTAAACTTAGTAAATGGTACTGGAAAAATAACTGTTAATGGAAAAGATGTTCATGAATATTTTCCTTTTGAAACACTTGTAATGGATTTAACTCAACCACTTGATATTACCAATACAAAAGAAATTTTTGATGTTGATGCTAAAGTATGTGGTGGTGGATTCCGTGGTCAAGCTGGAGCAGTACGTTTAGGTATTACAAGAGCACTATTAGAATATGATAGTACAACTGATGCTACAAGTGAAAATAGTTTAAGAAAACCTCTTAAAGCTAGTGGAATGATAACTCGTGATGCACGTGTTAAAGAACGTAAGAAATATGGTCTTAAAAAAGCACGTAAAGCTCCACAATTTAGTAAGAGATAGGAAGAAGGAAGTCTGTTTATACGGACTTTTTTTTGTTAATATTAAAGAAAATAAAGTGTTTTTTAAATAATAAGTGTTATCATTAATAATTCTATTGTACATTAAGAAGTATTATTGTATAATAATTTTCTGTTCAGGAGGATTAAGTGAGTTATTTGGATAAAAATGTATATGAAAAGGGAACAGAAGTTTTAATATTCAAATTTGTATCAGGATGGAAAGAACAAGATATGGGACATTTCATTAAAGGAAAGATAATTGGTAGTGAAATATCTGATAATATATCTTATTCTCAAAAACCATTATATGTCATTAATTACAAAGTATTGGGAGAAGATGGTCATACATATTTAGGTAATATGGAAGGACATGTTCTTGGCGATTGTTTTTTTATGACAAGAGAAATGTATATTGAATTTTTAAATAAATGTATTGTGTCTAATGAAGAAAAGATTAATGATTTAGTTGATAAGAATAATAGAATAAAAAATATAATTGAAAGTATGAAATTGGGAGAATTTGATTCATCACAAGTATATAGTAAGACGATATAGAGAATATTATAATTCTCTTTTTTTGTGTTATAATTAATAAAGAGATAAATATGGTGTTTTACTAATGATGAAAGGGTGAGGATTTATGAAATATCTTAAAGAAAATTTTAAGTTTTTAATCTTTATGATTATAATGTGTATTATAGGTGGATATTTTACTATTATATATACATTAGGTAGTTTGGATGAGAGTTCTATTGCTGAAATAATAAAACAAATTGGTTCGAAAGAATTATTAATTCTAATATTTGTCATACAAATATCTTTATATACCATCATTTTAGGAGGATTAGGGATAATTTTATCTAATAAAATTGGCTTATGGAAGAAGTTTGAAAAGAATAAGCAAGCTATTACTTATACAATTATTATTTCAATTATAGGAGGTTTGTTATTAAGTATTGTTGATCGATATGTTTTTGGTTCTTTAATTGAACCAGTATTACATAGTTATGATAGTAAGCCAACTATTGAATATATTATTTCTTGTTTTACCTATGGTGCTATTTTTGAGGAAATACTGTTAAGACTATTTTTTATGTCATTAATAGTTTGGATTATTTCGAAAATCTTTTATAAAAATAAAAAAAATATTCCCGTTAAAATATTTGTAATTGCTAATATTATTTCAGCATTCTTATTTGCTATTGGTCATTT
>CACZNM010000116.1 GCA_902782535.1 uncultured Erysipelotrichaceae bacterium | reverse complement strand
TACCACTGTGCTAAGTCGGCATAAGAGGAATGCTTATTTTAAAGCATCCTTTCTTGAAAAGTTTAATCTTCCTTTTTTATCAGTTCCGATAGCTTTAACTAGTATTTCATCTCCTAGTTTAACAACATCTTCAACTTTTTCAACATGGTCTTTAGCAAGTTTAGAAATATGCACTAAACCTTCACATCCAGGCCATACTTCAACAAAACATCCAAAATCTTCTATTTTAACAACCTTTGCAGAATATATTTTACCTTCTTCTACTTCTCTTGTCAAATCTAAAATCATTTCTTTTGCTTTATTAATAATATCACGATCCATATGATAAATCATTACGCGACCATCATCTTCAAGTTCAATTTTAACGGCTCGTACATCACTTACACTAGTTACATTACTTGTTTCACAAATAATCTTTGTAATAGTGTCTCCACCTTTACCAATAACATCTTTAATCTTATCAGGATTAATCATAAATGTTTCCATCTTTGGAGCATATTCTGATACATCTGCTCTTGGTTCAGCGATTTCTTTTTCCATTACATCAAGAATTTCTTGTCTAGCAGTATGAGCTTGTGCTAAAGCCTCCTTTAATATTTGCTTTGTTATACCTTTAATTTTGATATCCATTTGAAGTGAACAAATACCATTTCTTGTTCCACCAACTTTAAAGTCCATATCTCCTAAATGATCTTCCATTCCTTGAATATCAGTTAAAATTGTATAATCTTTACCATCTTTAGATGTAATTAATCCCATAGCGATACCAGCAACTGGTGCTTTAATAGGAACACCTGCTGCCATTAGACTCATACATCCTGCACAAATAGTTGCTTGAGAGCTTGAACCATTACTTTCTAGTATTTCTGATACCACACGAACTGTATATGGGAACTCTTCTTCACTTGGCATAACTTGTGATAGACATCTTTCTCCTAACGCACCATGGCCTATTTCACGACGTCCTGGACTTCCATAACGACCAGTTTCACCAACTGAAAAAGCCGGGAAATTATAATGTAACATAAATCTTTTTTCTGTTTCTAAACTTAAACCATCTAAAATTTGATTTTCATTAATGGCACCAAGTGTTGTTACAGCAAGAGCTTGTGTCTCACCTCTTGTAAATAGTGCACTACCATGAGTTCTTGGAAGTAAATCAATTGCAGTTGATAAAGGACGAATCTCTGTCATACTTCTTCCATCACTTCTAGTTTTTTCGTTAACTGTAATGCTTCTAAAAATATCATATTCAATATTTTCTAATATTAATTTTACTTGTGTTAATAAAAGAGTTAACTCTTCGTTTTCAAGTTTTTCCTTGTTTTCTTCTTCATATTTCTTAACAACTTCTTCTTTAACAGCATCAATAGCAGCATATTTTTCAAGTTTTTCATGAATACGCATTGCCTTATCTAATTTATCACTAGCAAGTTGAGTTATTTCATTAACTAATTCTTCAGGAAGTTCAATATGTTCGTATTCCATTTTTTCTACACCAATTTCTTGGATAATTTCCTCTTGGAATTCACATAATTCTTTAACTGCTTCATGACCAAACATAAGTGCTTCTAACATATCATCCTCGGATACTTCTTTAGCACCAGCTTCAACCATGTTAATTGCATATTTTGTTCCTGCTACTGTTAAATCCAAATCGCTTACCTCAAGTTCATCTGGGGTTGGATTAATTACAAACTCACCATTAACTCTTCCTACTTTTACTCCTGCAATTGGTCCATCAAAAGGAATTTTACTAATGCATGTAGAAAGACTTGATCCAAACATTGCAGTTAATTCTGGTGAATTATCGGTATCAACAGAAAGGACAGTATTAACAACTTGCACTTCATTACGAAAATTCTCCGGAAACATTGGACGCATTGGTCTATCAATCATACGAGCTGCAAGCGTTGCAGCATCCGTAGGACGACCTTCTCTTTTAATAAATCCACCAGGTATTTTACCAACTGAATATAGTTTTTCTTGATATAAAACCATTAGTGGAAAAAAATCTGATAAAATATTAGCCGTTTTGCTAACTACAACAGTTGATAATACAACAGTATCTCCATATCTAACTAAAACTGAACCGTGAGCTTGTTTAGCAAGTTCTCCATGTTCAATAACTAATTTTCTCCCACGAAAATCTTTTTCAAATATTTTTTTCATTCCTACTCCTTTTCAAAAATAAAGACACTATTAAAACAGTGTCTACTTTCTTAATCCTAATTTTTTAACTAAATTTCTATATCTTTGTACATCTGTCTTTGCTAAATAATTTAACAAACTCTTTCTTTGACCAACCATCTTTAAAAGTCCACGATTAGAATGAAAATCATGTTTATGAACCTTTAAATGTTCATTTAAGTCATTAATTCTTTTTGTTAACAAAGCAACTTGTACTTCAACAGAACCAGTATCATTTTCATCTACACGATATTTTTCAATGATACTTGTCTTTTCATCTTTCGTTAAAGCCATTTAATCCTCCTTATTTATTATTCACCAATACGGAGTAGCAGACGAGGAAATCTTACTACTACGAATCAGTAGCAATATAAATATACTCTATTTTTTTAATAAAATCAATACTTTTTTTCTTCTTTTACATTATTTCTTCTTCATCAGCATTAATAATTTCTTTCTCCATTTTAAATATAATTTTATCAGTAGAAAACTTTTTACTTATCTCTTCAACTACTCTATCTAAAAGCATAGATTTATTCTTTTTAATTGTTAATAATAAATTAATATTACTATTTCTACCAGATAAATTTAGTCTTATATCGTCAACAATAATATCTGATGTAAAATCATTTTTTAATTCATCATAAAGATAACTCTTTATACCTAAAATATTTTTATTATTAGCCTCAACTTTAATTAAGTATTGCTCACATATTCGTTTATTAGTAGATATTCTATTAATCTCTTTATTAAGATATCGTAAAACAGTATTTGAAAAAAGAATAACAAATGTACCAAGAATAGCCGGAATAGATGCCCCTGTCGCACATAAAACACCAATTGATGCATCACACCACATTGTAGCAGCAGTTGTTAATCCTCTAACTTTCATTCCATCTTTTATAATGACACCCGCACCTAAAAAACCAATTCCTGAAACAACTTGAGCCGCTATTCTTGTTAAATCAGTTTTATTTCCACCAATAATAAAAGATGCACTAACAAACAAAAATGACCCAACGCATACTAAAATAGTCGTTCGAAGACCAACTAATCTTCTTCGATATTGTCTTTCAATACCAATCATAAAGCTCAAAAGAAAACATATTGCTAAATTAATTACAAAGGTATTTGTTTCCATAATAACTCCCTACATCAATAAACTTTATAATTAAAAGTATCAATTATGAAAGGTACAGCCTCTATCATATCATCATAACTACCTTTACCATCACCAACAACATATCTAATCATATAATCACTATAATTATAGTCAACAACATATTTACGATGATTACTAAATTCTAATTCGTATTGACTATCAGTTTGATAATAATTAAATGAGTGAATTATATATGTATTATCAGTATTATCGAAATAAAAAACATAATACCTAGGATAAATTACATCTAAATCTTTTACAACATATTGTTTTGATGGAATTGTTCTTAAATAAAACTCATTATCAACAATATCCGCTAAAATGGTTTCACTATCTTGTTGCTTTCCAATTAAAATAATAAATGCAAAAACAAATAATATAATTATGCCTATTCTTATTGATAAGTTATAATCTTTCTTTTTCATACTCTCTCCTAATCTAATACTATTGTATCAAAAAAGATAAGAGAAGTCCATACAAAAAAACGCAATAAGCGTTTTTATTTTTCAACAAAGCGATTAAATCTATCAATTTCACTAGTATTTAAATTTGTTTCATTTAATTTTTCTAAAATATTCTTTTGTTCTCGTGTAAGTTTACTTGGTGTAATAACTTTAAAGATAATGTACATATCACCAGTATTACCTGTTGTACTATTTTTAATACCACGTGCTTTAATTCGTTGTTTGTCACCACTATTTGTTCCTGCTGGTACTTGTAAAGTAATAATACTAGATAATGTTTTAATATCTTTCTTACAACCTAGGGCTGCTTCGGCTAAATTAATTGGTACTTCAAGGATAATATCATCACCATTTCTTTCAAAGAAATCGTGTTTTGAAACAGAAAATTCTAAATATAAGTCACCATTTTCTCCACCGTCAGGACTTGCTTCACCTTTACCACTAAGTCTTAATCGCATACCATTATCAATACCACTTGGTATCTTAACGGTAATAGTTTTATTCTCTTTAACAAAACCTGTACCACGACATTTAGTACAACGTTTTTTATAAGTTACTCCTGCTCCATCACAAGTAGGACACGTTGTCTTAGTCATAAATGCTCCAAATATCGTACGTTGTTCACTAGTTATTGCTCCACTACCATGACATTTTGAACAAGTCTCTTTATCAAAGCCACCATCACCATTACATTCTGGACATTTACTATTAACATCAATCTTTAAATCTTTCTCGCAACCAAAGGCTGCTTCTTCAAAAGATAAATTGATGCTTTTTAATAAATCATTACCGCGATGCTTCCTTGAAGAAGATTTTCTTCTTCCACCAGAAAAGCCAAAACCACCACCAAAAACATTTCCTAAAATATCATCAAGATCGATATCGAAATCTGAAAAATCAAAGCCACCTGTTGAGAATCCACCCATACCATTGTTTTCAAAGGCAGCATGTCCGAATTGATCATATTGTGCTCTTTTATTTTTATCTGATAAAACCGCATATGCTTCTTGGGCTTCTTTAAATTTAGCAGGAGCATCAGGATCTTTATTAATATCGGGATGATATTTTTTCGCTAATTTACGAAAAGCGCTTTTAATTTCGTCATCAGTTGCTGTCTTGGAAACACCTAATACTTCGTAATAATCTCTTTTATTCATAATACTTCACTTCCTATTCTTTATATATTTCATTAAAGGAATCAATAAAGCTATTAAATGCATTTATCGCACTTTCATATACATCTTTTTCAAAAACATTAACACCCGCTACTAAAAGTTCATCTGCAGGATACATACTTCCACCTGTTTTTAAGAAACATAAATAATTGTTTAAGGCATCCTTTTTGTTATTTAAAATACCATCTACTATTTTTGTAGCACATGAAAGACCAATAGCATATTTATAAACATAAAAATCGTAATAGAAATGCGGAATTCTCATCCATTCATTTTTAATTAATTCATCACAAACAACATCTTTACCAAAATATCTCTTAACAAGTTCATAGTATTTACTTGATAAATATTCGTTTGTTAATACTTCGCCTTTTTCCAAATCAGCATGCATATCACGTTCAAATTCAGCAAACATAACTTGTCGATATATTGTTCCTTTATATAATTCCATCAATTGATTTAATAGAAATAATTTTTCATTTTTATCTTTACTATTCTTTATTAAATAATGAACTAATAATAACTCATTAACTGTTGATGCTACTTCAGCAACAAAAATATTATAACTAGATAAATTATATGGCTGATTTGAACAAGAATAATATGTATGCATAGAATGCCCTAATTCATGAGCAAGTGTGGTAACATCTTCATATCTTCCTTCAAAATTCAAAAGAACATATGGTTTAGTATCGTAAAAACCACTAGAATATGCTCCTCCCCTTTTTCCTTTGTTGTTATAAATATCAATCCAGCGTTCATCAAAAGCTTTATTAAGATTCTTAATATAATCATCACCTAAAATACTTAAGGCTTTTATAACTATATTTTTCGCTTCATTAAAACTATATTTTTTATCGTTATCTTTAACAAGTGGTGTATAAATATCATATAAATGTAATCTAGATAAGCCTAATACTTTTTTCTTTAAAGCATAATATTTATATAAAACATCCAAATGCTTATTAACCGTATCAATTAATTTATTGTATACTTCTACTTTTATATTATCCTTATATAAACTAGCCTCTAAACTAGAATTGAATTTTTTAATTTTAGCCATACTAGTTAATAATTCTACATTACCACTAAAAGTTTTAGCAAGAGTATTTTTATAATTTCCATATGTTTTTAAAAGATTAGTAAATGCTTTCTTTCTTGTATTTCGATTAGCACTTCTTATATATGAGTTATAATTACTCTCTGTAAGTTCTACTTTTTTACCATCTATTAAAATGGATGGAAAAGTAATATCCGCATCAGTTAAAGCTTCAAAAGTATCATCTGCAATAAAACTTTTAGAAAGTGTTGATAAAGTTTTTTCCATCTCTTCACTTAAAGAATGATTTTGATAACGATAAATACATTCTAAATTAAAGCGATATTTTTCTAAATCTTTATTTTTTTTGATATACTCTTCTACAACACTATAGTTACTTTTTAACAACTCTGGTACAACAAAACTTGATAAAACACTATATTCTTGAAGCAAATTACTTACTTTACCTTCCATTTCTTGAGATAAAGTATTAGTCGTATCAACATCTAATGATAAATGAGCATAATAATATAATTTATAAAGTTTTCTTTCAATATCGTCACTAAATTCCAAAAAGGATAAAAGTTTATTGGCACTCTCTAGAATTTTTCCTTTGTATTTAGAAATATCCAAAATTAAAGGTTTAACATCATCTAAGGCTTTTAAAAAGGCTTTTTTATCTTTAAAAATATATGTTAAATCCCATGTATCTTCTAATTTGATTTCACTACGATTTTTTTGTTTCATATTATCCTTTCCCTAATAAGCAAAGGTCCTAGATTCCTAGGACTTATACTTATTTTTCTTCATATGTAGCATCAGCTACATCATCTTTTTTATCATTAGCATCAGTATTAGTATTTTCTGCACTGGCATTATTAGCTTGTTCTTTTTGAATATTTTCATATACTTTTGTTGCAAGAGCCATTGCTTTTTCTTGTAATTTATCTTTCTTTGTCTTAATTTCTTCGATATCTTTCTTTTCTAATGCTTCTTTTAATTCTTTGATTAATTCTTCAGCTTCACTCTTCTCACTATCAGTAATCTTATCACCTAAATCTTTAATAGATTTTTCTGTTTGGAAGACAAGTTGTTCTGCTTCATTGACAAGATCAGCTTCCTCACGACGTTTTTTATCCTCTTCAGCATGTTCTTCTGCTTCTTTACGCATTTTTTCGATTTCTTCTTCTGACAAATTAGTATTAGATGTAATAGTAATAGATTGACTCTTGTTTGTACCTAAATCTTTAGCAGAAACATTAACAATACCATTAGCATCAATATCAAATTTAACTTCAATTTGAGGTACACCTCTTGGTGCTGCAGGAATTCCTGTTAATTGGAAATTACCAAGTGTCTTATTATCATTAGCCATACTACGTTCACCTTGTAAAACATGAATATCGACTGCTGGTTGATTATCAGCTGCTGTTGAAAATACTTGTGACTTACTTGTTGGTATAGTTGTATTTCTTGGAATTAAAACGGTCATAACACCACCTAATGTTTCAATACCAAGAGAAAGAGGTGTAACATCCAAAAGAACGATATCATTAACTTCACCAGTTAATACTCCACCTTGAATAGCAGCTCCCATAGCAACAACTTCATCAGGATTAACTTCACGAGATGGTTCTTTACCTAATTCTTTTTTAACTAAATCATAAACCATTGGAATACGAGTAGATCCTCCAACAAAGATTACTTTATCAATATCACTTGCACTCATCTTAGCATCAGATAAAGCATCTCTAACTGGTTTTAGTGTACTTTCTACTAAATCACGGATTAAATCTTCGAATTTAGCACGTGTTAGTGTCATATCTAAATGAAGTGGTCCATCTTCACTTTGTGAAATAAATGGTGCAGAAATTTGGGTACTAGACATACTTGATAAATCTTTCTTAGCCTTTTCACTTATTTCTTTTAATCTTTGCATTGCCATTTTATCTTTTGATAGGTCAACACCATTTTCTTTTTTAAATTCTTCTACTAGATAATCCATTAAACGATTATCAAAGTCATCTCCACCTAAATGGTTATTACCTGCTGTTGATTTAACTTCAAATACACCATCACCAAGTTCTAGTATTGATACATCGAATGTACCACCACCAAGGTCATATACTAATATTGTTTGTGATTTTTCTTGTTTATCAAGACCATATGCTAAAGCAGCAGCGGTTGGTTCATTAATAATTCTTTCTACTTCAAGACCTGCAATCTTACCAGCATTCTTAGTAGCTTGACGTTGTGCATCATTAAAATATGCTGGAACAGTAATAACTGCTTTTGTAACTTTATCACCAAGATATTTTTCAGCATAATCTTTCATATAAGATAGAATCATAGCTGATATCTCCTCAGGTGTATATTCTTTATCCTCTAGTTTTGTTTTTTCATTTGTTCCCATTAAACGTTTAATAGAACTCTTTGTATTAGGATTCGTAATCGCTTGACGTTTTGCAGCATCACCAACAATTCTTTCTCCTTTTTTAAATGCTACAACAGAAGGTGTTGTTCTATTTCCTTCTGGATTTGGAATAACTGTAGCCGTTCCTCCTTCTAGTACAGCAACACATGAGTTTGTTGTACCTAAATCAATTCCTATAATTTTACTCATAATTTATCATTCCTTTCTTTTTAACTTTATCTTTATTATTTTGAGCATTTATTATATTTAAATATTCTTTTTTGACTATTTCTTGTTGTTCATTATTTAGTTTGTCATACTCTTGACAAAATTCTATATACATTTTTTCTTTTCTGTTATCACTTTCATTTAGAAGCATAAAGAAATACATTTTCATAAGACAATCATTTACTTTTTCATCTTCAATGTAAAGTGATTCATATTCATCAGTACCAAGTAGTGATGATATTAATAGAATATTTTTAATTTTATCATTCATGTATATCCTTTTTCTTTACTTTTATATGTTCTTGTTTACTTAAATTATTTTTTACACTTAATAAAACTTGTATTTTATCTTCGTAATTTAAGTTTTTAAACATTAAAACAAAATTATTATATGCATCTTTGTCTTTATCATTGATGTATTTTAATAGATACATACTACAAACAAAAGATTTCTTTTTATAGCTATCTTCAATATTTGAAATTGGTTTATCAAGAAAATCCATTGAATATTTATCTAATTCATTGTCATTCATATCATTCACTAACCTTAACAAGTGCCACACGTAATAGTTTATCTTTTATCATATATCCTTTTTGTAATACTTCAATTACAATTCCAGAAGATATACCATCACGATGTTCTGTCATTAAAGCTTGTGAAGTATTATGATCAAATTCTTTATTTAAGACATCAATTTCATGTATCTCGAACTTATTTAAAATATTAATTAAATTCGTATACATTATCTTAAACCCACTTAAATATTTTTTAACTTCATCCGATAATTTATCATCAGGAATACTAACCGCTCTTTCAAAACTATCCACAACATTGATAAGTTCTAATGCTATATCAAAGTTTTGATATTTAAGCATATTCCTTGTTTCTTCTTCTCTTCTCCTTTTATAGTTTGCAAACTCAGCTTGATTATACAAGAGTTTATTTTGAAGTTCTTCAACATTTTCTGATAAGGATTTAATCATTTCATCTTTCTTATCTTTTTCTTCTTTATTCTCTCTTCTTTTATCACGTCTTTCATGGCGCTTTTTTAATTCTTCTAGCTTTTCTTCTTTTGTTTCTTGTTTTACATCATTTTCCATTTTCATCCCTCTCAATCTGCTTCTTTATATAATCAAGAAGATTAACAACTCTTGAATATTCCATTCTCTTTGGACCAATTATGGCAATTGTACCATTATCTTTGTCCGTTTTGTAACTTGTTTTAATCACTGTTACATCATCATCCAAGTTACTTTCATGACCAATATATACCTTTATATCATTATCATTTTCTTCTTTAATACTAAGCATCGTATCTTTATCATCCAATTTTTCAAAGATATCTTGAACTTTATCGATATCATTAAATTCTTTATGTTTAAAGATATTATTTTTACCAACAACATTAATGTTACTACCAGGTTTCGATATATCTTCAAAAACATTATAGAAAGCTTTGTATAACATTTCATGTTGCTTAACATATTTTGAAATAATAGGTTTAATATCAAATTCCAACTTACTACTTATTTCATCAATTGGTGTACCAACAATTAAATCATTGATTAATTTAACGGTATTTTTAATATCATCTAAACTAACATCATCAAGTCTTAAATCTTTATGTTCAACATAACCTTTATCTGTAACAATTAAAACAACCATCTCCGTATTATTAATGGGAACAACACTTATTTCTTTAAGTTTATTCTCATGTGATTTTTCATCTAAAATAACCGATGTATATAAAGTCATATCTGATACTATTTGTAAACTCTTGGTAATTACATCAGATAATTCTAATTGACGATTAGCGAAAATTGTTTGTAATTTATATTCTTCATCTTTATTAATATTTGCTTTATCCATCAAATTATCAACGTAATACCTATAGCCAGCCTCAGATGGTACTCGTCCAGATGATGTATGCGTTTTTTCTAAGTAACCAGCCTCTTCCAAAGCAACCATTTCATTTCTTACCGTTGCAGAGGAACAATTAAGTTCTTCACAAATAAGACTAGACGGAACAGGATGTGCAAGTTTAATATAAGACATAACAATTAATTTTAATATTTCATTTTGTCTTTTAGTAAGCATCTCTACCTCCAAAATAGCACTCTCTTTTTCTGATTGCTAATACCATTATAATCTTATGATTAGCACTTGTCAATATATGAGTGCTAATTTTTTTTAAAAAAAAGAAAAGCTATCTATCAAAGTTAACTTTTCCTATTTTCCCTTCCTTTAAATCATTCATAATAATTGTGTAAACTTTTTCCAAATCAATAATATTACCTTTTAATAAACATCCTCTTTTTCGTCCTATCTTATCAAATACATTATTGATATCACATATATCTTCAATACCATATTTTTCTTTTAATAATTCTGGATAATACTTATATAATGTTTCAATAATATATGTTGCTATTTCTTCTTTATTTAGTATTTCTTCTTTAATACTTGATAAACTTGCTAGATTTAAAGCTTGTATTGGATCATTTATCTTTGGCCACAAAATACCCGGTGTATCCAATAATTCAATATTTTTATTTAATTTAATCCACGATAAAGTTTTTGTAACACCAGGAATATTACCAGTTTTAGCAACATTACGTCCTGCTAAACGATTAATCAAAGTACTTTTACCGACATTAGGCACACCAATTACTAAAGCTCGATAATTTCTCTTATTAAGACCTTTTTCTTGTCTTTTATTATTAATATTTTTTAATAATTCTTCTGTTTTAGCAATTATATCCTTATTAATATTACTATTTTCCTTTAAATTTGTTTCTAAGACAACATACTCTTTATTTAATTCATCAATATACTTATCAGTAATACTTTTATCACATAAATCATATTTAGTAAAAATAATAATTCTTGGTTTATTTATGATAATATCATCTAAATCTATTATTCGACTTGATTTAGGAATTCTCGCATCAACTATTTCATAAACAATATCTATTAAATCTAGTTTTTCTTTAATTTCCCTTTTAGTTTTAGCCATATGGCCTGGGTACCAGTTTATATTAGTTTGATTTTCATTCATTTGGATCAACTCCTTTAATTCAATATATCTTTCCAATCTTTATCAATAATATCTTTTATTCTTAGATTATTATTTTCTAAATATTCTTTTACTTTTAAATATCCATATACATAACCTGTTCTTGCAGGTAATCCTGTTTTTTCCGTATCGGCAAACATATAAAAGTAATCACTCATTAATTCATTTGTATCCATTTTACCATACATGTGTTCTTCTACTTTATCAATATTGTTTTTAACCCATTCTACAGTATCTTTATTAACAATACAATATTCATAGTCTTCTTTATTAGGTACTATCTCTCTTGAATAATTACATCCTATACCTTCAACTATAAATCTTTCTCCTATAGAATTTTCAAATATGTCTCTTTTAAATATTTGTCTTCTAACAAAGTGAGTAAATTCATGTGCTAGTAACATGTCCAAATTATCCATATTACCATTTGTAGATTCAAGTAATAGTACTGTAACATCTTCATCCTTATATTTAATTGAATATATTGTAGTGGTATCAAGACCTATTATTACATATATCTTATAACTATCTAATTTAAATGATGTATTTTTTTCAAAATTACTTATCTTTTCACTTATTAGTTTTTCTATATCATAATCTTTATAATTATTTATAATATTATTAAATTTTTCTATATAATTGGAATTATTTAATTTTTCATCTATTAAATCTTTATTAACTTTTTTAGGTTTAAAATATAAATCATTTATTAATTCACTATTAAAATAATCCTTTAAATCATTTAATTCAGATATATTATTACATGTATTATAAATCATAATATCACCTCTTTTATATTATGTTAACCGTCAATACCAAGTATCAAATGGCATGCTATTTTTAGCTATTTTTAGTTGCTTTTTATACTTTTTAGTAATTATTTATTAATATTAGCACATTATCTTTATTTACTATTTGTTTTATATAATTCATTAAATCTTTCTTTTGATAATATACTTGTGTATCTTGTTATTGATACACCATTTTTTGTCCAAGCATTTTCTTCTACTTCATATGGTAAAAATCCAAGTTTTTCTCCTATTGATTTTGATTTAATATTACCTTCATCATATCCACATAATATATTTTCATACCCTTGTTTAAATAAGAATCTCATTATTTCAATAATAGCTTCACTTGTATAACCTTTTCTCCAATAGTTTGGATGAGTATTGAAAGCGAGTTCAATTGCTTTAATATCTTTTTGTTCTCGATTTGCAACAACATTTCCAATAGGTTCCATTGTTTCTTTTAAATATAAAAGCCAATCGTATGTTTCAGGATCAGGGATTTCCCAACCTTTTAATCTTTCTGGATCATATTTAACAAATTCAAATTCACCATTTATATTTCTTAATTTAGTAAAATCATATTCATATACCTTTACAAAATCATCATATGTTCCTCTTTTTAATATTAATCTTTCTGTTTCTAATTGTGGTGTTTCATACATCATAAATATTACCTCATTTTTCTTTTTTTATCTAAATGTTGCATAGGAATGCCAACCCATATACTTGTAAAATTCATTAGCTGGATTCCAATCAATACAACCATTAATCGTTGTTTTTTGCGTAAAAATGCTTATTGGCAATAAGCATTTTTATTATAATCTTTTTCCTTTTTGTTCTAATTCAGATTGAGCTTTAGAAATTTCGGTTGCTTTATCAAATCTATATATACTCATTTGTGGATTTTTTTTAGATAATTCAAAAGAATGTGCATTCAAAATATCCCAAAACATTTCATTACATCTAATTTCTGGAGAAATTTTGTCTACATATTTAAAAGTAAAACCATCATCATTCCTTGTAAAAAATTCATTAAAAGAAAACCTAGTCTCATCGGTAGAATTAATTAAAACAGTTAAAAATTCCATATCATTTCTTACATCATCACCAATATAATCCAGTATCCATGGTTCTACACCATGAATAGATACTATATTCATAAGAGCAATTTTATCATGTTTTAATTCTTCATCTTCAGCTATACGATAACATAAATCATATTTTGTTGAATGGGGTGCATGACTCCACATTTGAATATCTTCATATGTTAAATTCCTAAAATCATAATTAAGTTCCATATATTTCCTCCTCTTAGAAGAGTATATAATATCTACACATTTAAGTCAATTTTATCAAAGTATTTACCAAAAGTTAGACTCGAATCTAATGCCATGTCATTTTGGGAACTTTTTTTCTATTTTGATAAATTTTCCCTTATTTTATAGAAATTTGCGAAAAATCTAGAATAAATTTCAATCAAACAGTTGATATTCATCTTGATAACTTTTCCTTCATTATTCATTTGAATTACCTCCTTCTGATTTCTTCTTTTTTATTTAATGCTTCTTTTACATTTATCCAATATTTTTTAAAATTACAATTTTCTTGTGAATCAAATATTACCTCTTTTAAAACACCACAATTATTTTCAATTGTCTAATACTTTTAACCATATATTTCTTTAGCTTTTTTTATTGCTTCATCTATCATTAAATTACCTGCTTCATCTTGATAATTTAATAATTCTTTTACCTTATTAATACTTACTAACTCTCTTCCATACATCTTACCAGTAGCACGGTCAATATGATTTTCATTAATACTTTTTATTTTAGCGATCATTCTAACTTGAGCATATCTTTCATTATTATCTTCTACCAATAAATATCCTAAATAATAGCAATCATCTAATTCAACATTTAACTCTTCAATATATTCTCTTTTTAATGTTTCTTCATATGATTCATTTTCTTCTGGCTTTCCACCTGTTAATTTATAATTATTATCTTCTATTCTTAATAAAACATCAAAGTCATTTGAAAACACAATACCATAAACTTGTCTAACTTCTATATCTTTTGGTACAGAAGTATTATACCATGTATAATTTACCATTATATAACCTCTTTTATTTAAAATATTTTATATAAAAATATTTATTTAATTTTGGATTATCTTTATTCTTTCTAACAAATTCTAATTCAAAACCACATTTCTCATAAAAAATAGATGCTTGAAATTCATTGGTGCAAGTATTCATATTATTAAATCCAGAATCTTTATAATACTCCTCAACAGCATTAATTAATTTTGTACCTATGCCTCTTCCTCTTTGATTATCCTTTACCACTAATTCATCTATATATACTTCTGAAAAAAATGTTGCACCTTCAATTGCACCAACTAGTTCATCATTTTCTTTAGCTACGAAACAAAATGGTGTATAATTACATTCAATGTCATTTTTTGTTTCATATTTTTGTTGTTCTTCTTCTATAAATTTTTCTATTTTTTCATTTGACTTTACCTTTTCAATTTTCATAAATTCACCTCATTTTTAATGACTGCTTAGTTAAATTTTTATATTAATTATGTAAGATGCCAATTCTCACAAAGCTTTATTTTAGAAGCATTTCTAGAAAGTATTACAAAAAGTGTCACAAGATATTGATATTAGTTTAATTTTAATTAATCCCAATCAATTTCTTCTATTTAGTTGCTGATTCAAGAAGATATATTTTTTTGTTTGTATAATCAATTTTTATATTTATTCCTAATGGTATTATACCAATTGGATATGCATGACCTATATTAATATTATACATTATTGGTAAATCTTCGCATTTAAATTCTTTCATTACCTTTTTATATACATCTTTATATTCATCATAGTATTTTTCATCTTGTGGCTTTCCAACAATTATACCTTTTATTACTTCAAATATTCCTTGTGCCCCTAAATTTCTAAGATAATATGTAACTAAATCTGGACTTGGCTTTTCCTCACTTGTTTCCAATAATAATATCTTATCTTTCCATTCTTCTTTGGTAGGCCATATTCTAGTACCTGTCATCATTGGAAAAACATCAATACATCCACCTAGTACTTTTCCAGTTACAGTACCAGAGCCTTGTAACACTTCATATCCATGTTCTTCTTTCAATGTCTTTTTAGCAACATTTATATTTTCTTCTTTCCATGGTACAAAATCATTTGACCAAATTTCACTTGACTTTATTTCATAATTTTCACTATCATTAAACAAAATATTTTCTACTGCCTCTTTTGTATAATCAAACATCTTAACATACTCACCAAATTCACACATTATTGATGGTCCATAATAAGAAATAATTCCAGCTTTATTCATCATAAAATGATTGACTGTTGTATCAGAATATCCCATAAATATCTTAGGATTATTTTTTATTACTTCATAATCTATATAGGGTAATAATCTTATAGTATCACTTCCACCTATTGCACAAAAAATACCTTTTATTGATTCATCTTTAAATGCATCCATCAAATCTTGTGCCCTTGCTTCTGGATGTTCGTAAATATATTTACTACCTTTTAAAGCATTAGGCATCGTAATTACTTCTAATCCAAAATCATTTTCTAATCTTTCTTTAGCTATATAATATTTATGAATTAATTTTTCATCACCGAGTCCTCCCCATGAAAGACTTACAATTGCAACTTTATCTCCCTTTTTTAACTTATTTGGCTTAATCATTTTTTTACCTCATTTTTCTAATTTCTCTATGAAAATATTTTTCAAAATCTTTATAATTAACTTTAATAACTTTTTGTGGTATTAAATCATGATAACATCTATTAATTCTCTAGTAATAACAGGTTCTAAAAATATAACATTTTCTTTTGTCATAAAGGTTCCTACTGAAACTAATGCTATTCCAAATGGTTTAATTGTTTTAGAAAATTCTATTACTCTATTTTTTAATTCATCAATATTACCTGTTTTATAATCTCCTATAGATACATGATTTAATTTAACCGCTTCATCATGTACACCATTTTCACTTAGTTTTGCCCTTAAATTATTAATAACTTTTTGGCTTTCTTCATCAAATACTAGTTCAATAGCATAATTCATTTTTCACTCCTTTAACTTATTTATTTTTTTTAATTAATACATGATAATGATATGAATCAACTAATCCATCTGTTTTTTCAAAATAATCAATAACTTGATATATATTGATAATATCAAAACTACTAAATAATTGTTTGACTAAATCATAATCCACGTAGAAATGAGGAACTTTATATTCAGGACCATGTTCCATTCTTAATCTAGTATTTTCATCAAGTAATGGCCAATTTTCTTGCTTAAACCCCCATGTATCTTTTGATCCTAAAGTTAAATAACACTCCCCACCAATTTTAAGAACTCGGTATAACTCTTTAACTACTTTTTTCATTCCTTCTGTATCAGTATGTGATATAACATTTCTACATAATATGCAATCAAATTTTTCATCTTCATATGGCAAATTAAGCATATCACCAATTTGATAATCAAAATTTAAATTTTCTTTTATAGCCCACTTTTTTGTTCTATTAATAGCTTCTTCACTAATATCAAAGCAAAAGACATCAAAACTATTTTTACCAAATAAAATAGAATGTCTTCCCAAGCCACACCCTAAATCTAAAAATGATTTTTTTCCTTGTGAAAGCCATCTATTAAGAAGATAATATGATTCAATACTTGGATTTTTCCAAATTTCTTCATTACTTTCTTTTACAATTTTCCAATTCCATCCTTTTGATTTAATCATAAAATTCACCTCTTTATATCTTAGTTTAAATCCTAACTTATCTATAATAATTTCGTAATCATTATTTGATTTAAACATATCAGAGCATTCTTCATCTATTAAATACTTTATAAAATAAATATCATCTATATGAAAGTAATTTAATTCCTTATACATACTATCAAAATGAATACATATTGATACAATTTCTTCCACAAGATATGTTTTTATTATGTTACTAAATCTATTCAGATAACTTTCATTAGGTATATCATCATACTTAATAATATCATCATTCTTATAACATATCAGTAAATACTTTTTATATTTACTTCCATCCGTATTACGTAATAGATACTTATTATCAAATTCCATCTTATCAATAATTTTGTACTTATAATTATCATCTATTATATTATTTATTTTCATAAAATTTCACCTGTTTTTTGTAACTTAATGATGTAATTATCTTTTTAAAATTTAATTTATCTTTATCTCTTTGTTTTCTCTTTTTCATCCAAACTATTTATATATTCATTAAATTCTTTAAATGATAAATTGGGTGCAACGTTATAAAACTCTGTTACTGGTCTTGATTTACCACCTGACATTTTAACATAATAATCATTGATTGTATTGATTGCTTCCTCTTCTGAATTAAATTCATATATACCAATCCTTTCCCAATTAGGATGTTCAATTTGAAACACTTTATTATTAGCACAATACAATATAAAACAATGCATATGTTCTTCAGCTTCTAAGTTATTAAAATCTTTACCTTCATATATTCTTGTACAAAACATTTTATTTGGTATATTAATTTTATCTAATAAATATTTCATTAACCATACTTGTTCTATACAAGTACCTATACCATATTTTAAAATTTCATTTAATGTGGATGTTCGATATAATCTTCTAAAATTTTTCATATTACCTATATGTTCTTCATTATTAATATCAAGCCATCCATATTTAATTTTTTCATTCATAAATTCTAAAATATCTTGTGGTGTTTTAATATTTTCTATTGTCATTATTTACCTCTTTCATCGAATCAACTTCTCTTTATATCTTTATTAATACTATACCTAAAATAACAATTAAGGCTGCTAATACTTTTTTATAATTAACATATATTTTTTCTATTTATCGTCATTTCACTTATTTCAATCTTTTTAGGTAATTTAATTGTATATAACATAATTTCAGCGATATCTTTGGGATTCATCCATTCATCAGGATTTTCTATTTTATTTCCAGTATATTTCTCATGCATTCTCGTATTCATCCCTCCAACATTTAATTGAATAACACGACAGTTATATTTCTTTAATTCAAGTTGTAAATTATAACTTGTACCTCTTAATGCCCATTTAGATGTTGTATATGCTAATTGATTTTCATAACCTTGTTTTAAACCTATTGTAGAACCAATATTTATAATGTCTGCTTCACTTAATTTAATTAAATCAATTAATTGTGATACTAAAAACATAGGTGCTATACTATTTATTTTCATTAAATTATCAAGGCATGCATAAGTAATTTCATATAATTTTTCAATTCCAGGTACACCAGCACAATTAACTAACGCATCAATTTTGTTATATCTAGTTTTTATTTCCTGACAGGCACTTGTCATTGATAATTCATCGGTTAAATCAACTCTTATATAATCACATTCATAATCAGGCTTAGTTCTACATAATGCTATTATGTTTATACCTTCCTTTATACATAGTTTGGCAAACTCTTTTCCTAAACCATCACTTGCACCAGTTAAAATAATATTTTTCATAACATTCTCCTTTTCATTAAATTAATAAATTCATCTATCTAAATTATATCAAAAAAAGGTGGATTTTTATATAATATCCATCTTTTTTCATAAATTAATGTAATTCTATCCAATATCTTCGATATATTTTATTATCTTCAACTTTCTTTTTACTATTTTCATATATTCCCTGATTTTTTTCAATTACTTTGGCTGAACCAATATTTCCTTCTCGACATGTAACTAACACTTTAGTTATTCCTCTTTTTTGACATTCTTTTAAAACTAAACTTAAAATTAAGGTTCCATAACCTTTTCTTCTTTCGCTAGGTCTAATCAAATAACCAATATGCCCGCCAAAATTCAATAAATTATCATTTAATTCATGTCTTAAATTAGTTCCACCATAGATATGATTGCTATCATCAACTAATATAAAAGTTGTTTGGTTAACTAAATCAGGTCTATATAACTTCATATTTTTATTGTGTTCACGTTCTATTAAAAAATCATTAAAGTTCTCTTCGTTTAAATATTGAATGTCTCTAAAACCTTCAAATTTATCTTCAATTGTATCATTTTTTATTTCATTAACCATTTGGAGTAATTCACCTTGATCATTTTTATTTATTTCTCTAAGATATAATTGCATTATTCCACCTTCTTCATCGCTTTCCACTCAAGTAATATTTCAAATTCTTCGTAATGACTTTGAAAGAATTTTTCTTCCTGCATCAATCTTCTTATTTCATCTTCAGAAAGCCATTCGATACTTTCAACTTCTTCCTTTTGTAAAGATAAGTCATTGATATTATGTATATCCATTTTAATATAATAATCATCCCAAAAAACATGTTCTTTATCTGATTTTCCTTGATAATATAACTCTAGATTATTAGAATCAAGTTCTAATCCTATTTCCTCTTTTACTTCACTAATAAGCCCTTCAAGACTACTTTCGCCACTTTTAGGATGTCCTCCAGTAGTAGCATATAAACCATTTTTTACCATACTTCTTTTTTGAATTAAAAATTGACCATCCATATTTTCAATAAAGACTAAAACAACAACAATATATCTATCATCGGGAATTCTTTCACCTTTAAAAATAGTTTCAGCTAATTTATTTCGGTCTTTATCATATAAATCTCTTTTTTCAGAAACACTTTTCTTATTAAAATTAATTAGTGGTGAATTAATAACATGATTAAGGTACTCTTTAGCACTAATATTTTCCTTTGGTTTTGAAAACTCTGTCATTATAATTCTATTTATTTCTGTATCACTAATATTAAAAGTTTTAAGAAAATTTACATACTTAGTATATTGATAAGTAATTAAATCATCAAAAGAACGAAAGATGTGAATACCACGATTAGCATAATCAGCATTTTCAAACCAACACCATCTATTCTCTTTATTATTATATACAAGAAAAGAATGCGTTGGATATTCATTTTCATAATCTACATTAACCATTTCAAAGATAGTTTTTATTTCATATCCATTTTTTGTAAACCAATCTCTTTCAAATTCAACTTGATCAAAGCAATTACCATAAAGATTTTTTAATAATTCATCTTTACTTTCTAAAACATATTCCGTATACCAATTTTTATTAAAGTCTTTATCATCATAATGATATATTTGTCCACTTCTTCCTAAATATCCATATTCAATATTATTAGACATAAAGTCTAATAATTCCTCTGGCGTTTTAATCTTTTCCATATCAATACCTACCTTGTATTAATCTATTTTGATAATTTTCCTTTTTCCTCTTCTATTTCCGTTAAAGTTTTCTCATGCGATAATATCTGTTCATTTATTTCTTGTAGTTCTCTTTCTACTTCTCGCAACAAGTATCCATTAGAATGATCATAATTACTCATAAATGATTTTGCTTCTTGGATTTTTATTAAAGCTTCTTCTATCGTATGACATTTAAATAATTCAAATATTTTTTTATTAATATTATCCTTTTCTTCTTTATAACTTTTTTCTTCGGTTTCTCTTTCTTCAATACGTTCTATTATATCACTTAATTCTTCTTTTAGTGAATCTATTATTAAATCATTTTCCAAAATATTGTCATCATGATTACGGTCATACTCAATCTCCATTGATTCAGCTTCTCTTTCTAAACTGTTTATTTTATCTTTTATCGCTTTTATTTTTCGCATATTTAAGATACTATGTCTTTGCAATACAATTAATCGTACTTTAAGCATTTTTATTTCTTCTACGATATTTTTATATCTAATACTATCCTTATAATTCTCTTTTGGTAATGAATTATTATCAGCGATTAATTTATTTATTTTCTTTTCTATTTCTTCTTTTTGAACGATTAAATCATTCTTCTCTTGTTTATTCTGTTCTTGGTCACTTTCTAAACTATCTATATCCATTTGTAGAAGACTATAACGATATTCATTACTTAAAATATCAAAATAAAATTGATACTTTTCCTGTATTTCTTTTCGCTTATTATACTCCTCCATTAATATGTGATGGCGTTCTTTTAAACTATCAATTTTCGTTTGCGTAATATATTTTTTTTGTTCAAGAATAAATTTCAGTCTTTTGGCAAGAACTTTGGCCATTTTATAAAAATTTGTTGGTAAATCACTTTTCATTTCATTAATTATTTCATTATCAATAGGAACTTTCGACATTAATAAAACAAATTCAGATAATCCAGCATAATACTTATTTAATCGATCTTTATATTCTATTAAAGATTTTAAATCCTCTAAAGCATATATCGTTATATTACCTTTAAGTATCTCATCAATATTAAATGTATAACTTCTTCCTAAAACAAATTTGATTTCTTCTTCCGATGTTTGCCCATCAAATAATATGTCTGGACTAGTAAGTAATAATTCATTGTTATATTGATAAATATTTTCAATATCTTCTTTAGTATAATTACCTTTTTTCTTTAATTCATCAAATTTTTGAAAAAAGATTTCATATCTAGGCAATACATCTAATCCAATATTATATCCACTATTTTTCTCTAAAGATTTAAGCAGTTCTAATTGCATTTGTTTTAAGTCATTTCCCTTTTTCAATTTCATTATATCTATAAATTTTATTTTTAAATTAGGGAAACTCTTTTGTAATCCTATAGCTAAACGATAATTATCATCTAATTCTTTTGCACCATTGGTAAAGCAGAAGATTCCTATTGGACTAAAGCCATCAATAAAAACCTCATTATATACTGCTTTTTCCTCGTCTTCATCGATATTCTTTCTTTTTAGTTCAATACATTCATCAAGTAATCTTTGGGGATGGTGAATAATTGGTACACTAGTATATAGTAGTGTATCTTCGATATCGTTAGCATAATTATTAACAAACATATCATTACTACTTGCCCCAATAATGTTTTTAGGAGCCATAATAAAACCATAACGTCTTCGATATGTATCATTTAAATTCTGATTAAATAAAGAGCATGAAACATATCTACTAAAAAAATCACCATTAAATTGACTACTACCTGTACTATGACCAATGAAACAGAAATTATCATCTGTCATTCTTTCCATATCACCATCATATTTTTCCCATTCTTGTAAAATAAGCTGTTGAACTTGTTTTAACATTTGCAACATTTTATCAATATTCTTTTCTTGTAATGCTTCACTATATTCTCTTTCAAATTTCTTAATTGAATCTTCACTCATGAAATATTTCATATCAATTATATAATCTCTCTTAGCATTAGTTAAATCACGAATTAAGTACATCTTCTTTTCTAACTCGGTACATTGATATATTAAATCAATAACATGTTCTAAACGAGGATAATCATCAACCAACATATAGCAATCATCATTTAATTGCAATTGGGCTTTGGCTTTGTTATATTCTTCTTTTAAATCTTTTAATTCGTTTAGTAGAGATTCATCAAATTGAAAACTATCATCAATACTAACATATGGATTATCTAGTATCATTTGAAAACTTCTAATAATACTACTATAAATTCTTGCAAAAGTTCCTTCATTAACTTCACCTTTACTTAGAGAAGCTAATTCTTCTTTATTAGCAAGATAAGTTTTACCTCTTATTAGTACTTTGATTTGTTGAACCATTTCTTCCGATAAATATATTTTATTACCATCAATCGCTTTAATAATTTCAGTCATACATATACTCCGCTACTATATATATAGTATACAACATAATAGGCAAATAAAACAATAAAAAAGAAGATTAATAACTAATCTTCATTAAATCTATTTCATTTCCTCCAAATAATTAACTCTTTTACCATGGTCTTTCGCATATTTAATTTCACTTTTGGTACTATCACCAATATAACCACCAACATTAATAACATATATTTCATCGGCCATATCTATTTTTCTTTTATGCATATCATCAAGCATTTCTTTCGTCTTGGTAATGGTGCCTTCATCCATATTTTCCCATACTTCATTATCTCCCGCATGACCAAACAAACCTACAGAGATAACGATATTCCCTTTAAGTGTTAATTCTTTTTGTACACGCATAAATTCATCTTTAAATCTTGTAGAACCACATAATGTTATTACTTTATAATTTTTTACCATAAGATCTCCTTTTTAAACATTTTCTTGGTTTCTTCAATCAACGGACTAATATAAGCACAACTCATAAAACAAAATACTGTATTATTATAATCTTTTAATTTATCAATTGTTTTTATATCAATTAATTCACTATTTGGTATTTTTTTAATTAATTTTGAACTTGAAATATTAGGATAATCTTCCTTTCTTTCTCGATCACAATTAATCTCTGTAATATAGGCTTTATCATATAATTTCAAGGATTTAACAAAATCATCAAATAAAGCTTCTGTTCTTGAATAAGTATTTGGCATAAAAATAGCAACTATTCTTTTATTAGGATACTTTTGTTTAGCAGAATCATATGTTACTCTGATTTCCGTAGGATGATGAGCATAATCATCTATAATAACATTATCACCAAGAATTGCTTCATTAAAACGACGTTTAGCAGGAACAAAATGCTCTAAAACATCTTTAATAATACTTTTAGGTATATCATAAAGAATACTAACTAAAATACTTGCTAAGGCATCTAAAACTAAATGATTACCAAAAAGATTTAATTCATAATGATCAAAAAAGACATTCTTATAATAGACATCAAACTTTGTTTTATTATCTATGACTACTTTATTCTTAACTTGCAAGTCACTCTCATCACTAAATCCATAATATAAAGCTTTATTAACTTTTAATTTTAATGAATTATCATCATCTTTACAGATAATACAATAATTTTTCGTTTTATTAACAAACTCTTGAAAAGTTTTAATCATCTCATCGATATTAGGATATGTTTCAGTATGATCAAGTTCAATATTAGTTAAAACGGTATTAAAAGGATGATATGATAAGAAATGTTTATTATATTCACATGATTCCATAATTAAAATATGACTATTTTTATCACCTTTACCTGATCCATCACCCACAAAATAAGAGCATCCTAATGTTTTTTCAAATATTTCACTAATCATTAAAGATGTTGTTGTTTTGCCATGTGTACCACATACACAGATTGTTTCAAATTTACTCGATAACTCTCCCATTAATTCTTTATAAGGAATTATTCTATAACCTAAATCTTTAACTCTTTTCACTTCATGATGCGTTTCATTAATTGCAGCGGTATAACATACAATAGTATCTTTATCTAATTTAGGGTAATCTTCACCATGATAAATAGGAATATTACGCTTATTTAATCCTTCCATAGTAAATTTATATCCAGTACTATCATCATAACCAGTTATTTCATTACCTAAATCAAATAGAAGATTAGCAAGTGTACTCATTCCACTTCCTTTTATACCAATAAAATAATATTTCATAAATAATCACTTCCTGTAAGTATTATAGACTAAAAAATTAAACTTGTCCACTTTTCTTTCGTGATATATAATACTCTTAGGTGGAGAAATGAACTATTATAAAAGTTGTACTTTATGTCCAAGAAAATGTATGGTTAATCGTTATCAAGAATTAGGTTTTTGTAAGTTAAACAATGAATTACGTGTTGCTCTAGCTCGTCCCTTTTTTTATGAAGAACCACCAATAAGTGGTACTAAAGGTAGCGGAACAATATTTTTTTCCGGATGTAACTTAAAATGTATCTTTTGTCAGAATATTCAAATATCGAAATATAATAAAGGGCTAAAAATAAGTATTAAAAGACTTGCCGAAATAATGTTAGAATTACAAAAAAAGGAAGTTCATAACATTAACTTAGTAACACCAACAATGTATATTCCAAGTATTATAAAAGCGATAAAAAAAGCGAAAAGAAATGGTTTAAGAATACCTATTATATACAATAGTAGTGGTTATGAAAATGTTAACGCTCTTAAATTACTAGATGGTTATATTGATATTTATCTTCCCGATTTTAAATATTATGATAATACTTTAGCTTTAAAATATTCTAAGTGTCCGAATTATTTAGAAAATGCTATGCTAGCGATTAAAGAGATGTATAAACAAACTGGTCCATGTATATTTGATAAGAATGGTATAATAAAAAAAGGTGTCATTATAAGACATTTAGTATTACCAAATCATATAGATGATTCAAAAAAAATAATTAATTATTTATACAATGAATATCATGATAATATTTTTCTTAGTATTATGAATCAATATACTCCCAATAAAGAGGTAAAAAATAAAGATTTAAAAAGAAATTTATCTAATTCTGATTATAATGAAATAATTGATTATGCTGTTAACATCGGTATTAAAAACGCTTTTTGTCAAATAGACGGTACAGCAAGCGAAAGCTTTATTCCTGATTTTAACTTTGAAGGTGTAAAAAAAGAAACGTAATTAATCGTTTCCTTTTTTTTATGATGCCATTCTTCTTGAATAACCTTCTTCTTTATATGAAGAATTACCTAATAAACTATCACGTTCACGTATAAGAGCTGCTAGTTCTGCTTTTAAAGTATCATATTTTCTAGTCTCAAAAAGAATCTTTTCTTCTTCTTCTCCTATCATGTTCATTGTATTACTAAGCTCTAATTCTTCTTCTTCCTTTTGCTTTCTTTTTATTTCTTCAATAGTTCTTTTAACATCTTCAACTTCTTTAGCTAAATCAGCATTAACAGCCGTAGCTTTTTCTCTTTCTCCTCTTATAGTAGATAATTTTCTTTTTGCTTCTTGAACTTTTCCAAATTTGCTATTTCCACGAATTAATTCGTTATATAAATCTGGATCTCCACCTTTCGTTTCAAAAGTTCTCTCATGGTTTTCAAAGGTGTTATCCACAGGCATACTTGAAATATTCGCATTATCATTGATTAAGGCATCAAATTGTGTATCCTTATGTCTTTCGAATCGCGTTGGAGTATTAATAATAGGAGTATCATAAATAGGCTCAGTTCTTGGTGTATCAACAGTTTCAGAAGCTACTTTTACTTCACCAGTTCTTTCTAATCTTGAAACACGACTATCCATCATTGATTTTTCATTTACTAATTCTTCTCTCACCATATCATTAATGTTACTAGTCTCTACTGCTTTCTCCTCTTTTGGTTCTACGGCTACCTGTAATACAATACCGTTATGTTCTCCGTATGCATTAAGAGATTTTTCAGCAACAATTTTATTTACCTTTAATTTACGTGCACTAACACGAAAAGTTCTACTAAAGAAATCCTTAACATTTGTTCCAGCATTTTCTAATACTTCTTTTCCTTTGGCAACTTTAGTTTCTACAGTAGTCTTCACTTCATTGGTAACCTTGGCTAGTTCTTCTTGCCATCTTTTTAATAACGTTTGTATTTTAGGAGTTTCTTGTTTATTGCTCATTTTAGCAACTCTATGCGTAGTATCTGTTAAAACTTTTTGTGCTCCACCAGGAATTCCCTTTATTGCAATATCATTCATGCTCATACTTTACCTCCTATTCACTTTTTGATAATTCACGAAGAACATTTTTGATTCTTGTCCATTCGCTATCATCTGCTACCGTTGTTAATGAAACCTTATCTCCGTCTTTAACAACATTTGAAATATAAATAGTAACATTACCATTTTCATCTTCTTCATTTTTTGTATAAATAACATATTCTTTATTATTATCTTTAAATTCAAACGCTAATAATACTTCAACTTTTTCTTCTGTTCCATCAGGTAGTACCGTTACCATAACATTTTTTTTATCATTCATATTTATCTCTCCTCTACTATCTACTTCCATTTTACCATAAAATTAAATGTTTTCAAGACCTTTTACTCTTTTTTAACACAAAATATCGGCATTTATATGCGCATATTTTTTTTAAATACTCATCTTTTGTCTTATAATCATTAATTTTATTATATCTAGTGTTATTCCTTTCACAAAAGCCTTTTAGTCTTAATTTGTTATATGCATAATCACCTAATATATAATCAAATTCATCAAAATAATCAGTGATTTTATCTTTAACTTCAATTTCGTTAAAACAATCCCCATTATCCTCTATCAATTCATATTCCATATTATTTATAATATATTTTTTCATTCTAATACTCCTTCATGTAAGCATCCTTTTGATTCTTATATTTTGGTAAATTATTTTTATAGCTATAAGCATTCCAAGTCATATATCCACCAGTAAGTCCATTATCATACAAAGCTTTAATTTGTTCTGATACTTCCTTAGAATTATACGAAAGGAATGTTCCACTAGAGGCAACTGGTGTATTATAAGCTGTTATCCAAGTTCTAGCAACTGCAGGATTTGCTGTCATATCTTGTTCTTTTTTAGCAGTTTTTGCCCAAAAGCTAATTGTATCATATGGATATAACCATGGTTCTGTGTGACCACCATAATCCTTACCAAAATGATCAGTATAAGGCATCGCACTAATTACATCAACTACCGTACTAATAGCAGGCCAATATTGACCATAACTTGTTATATATCCACTACCATAACTAGATTCTCCAAATACATCAGCAGATACATAAACGTTTAGTTCATGTAAATTGTTTGTTGCATACATCAAAAATCTTTGAATAGCTTGGGCTTTTGTTTCATTATAAGTATTATGGTAATTAACTGTTTTGTTTTTTTCCATTGTACCTAATCCATCAGGAAACCTAACATAATCAAATTGTATCTCATTAAATCCCATTAACTCTACTGCTTCACGGGCAAGTTCAACATCATATTTCCAAACATCTCTATTAAAAGCACTTGGCCAAAAGCTACTCTGATGTTTCAAAGGAGCTCCACTAGCATTTGAAATAGCATGATCAGTATGATCGTTTACATAATATGAATCTTTAAATGCCGTTATTCTTCCTATTACATAAAAACCATTATCTTTAAGTTTCTTTATTGCTTCTTTATACTCTTCTTCACTATTTTGAGCATGTTTATAACTCGTTGGTGAATTTTCCTTCATATAAGGAGAAGCATAACCAATATTAGTATCATCAATTATATCAATAACAAAAGCATTAATCTTTGTTGTCTTAGCAAAGGAAATATATTCATCAACCATTGCCATTGTAGCTTTCGTTCCATTTAAATACAAAGAATATACTTTATCAGGCATAACATTATTATCAAATTTTGGTTTTTCAACTGGAAAATAATCTAAACTGGCACCATCGCCACCACCATAAACATTCTTTTGTTTACTATGAAATTCATAAGACCCATTATTATCATAGTTTTTTAAAGCATCATCTTGATTATTAACTAAATATTTACTATAAAAATAACCTTCTTCTTCGTCATATTTAACTTTATACATATTAACAGATCCATCATTATTAATCTTATCAAAGCCAACTATATCAACTTTATCACCTTTTTTGACAAGTTTTAATAAATCAAGTCCTTCACTATCTTTATTAAGATTATAGCTAGTTCTTACATATAATTCCTTTTCATATACTGAATCTTTGATATCTGAAACTAAATTATCGTTATTAACAAAATAATCGACATTTTCATACTTAATTTTACTTTTTTCTTCATCTTGATAACTAATATAATAAGAAACTTTTGTTCCACGTGATAATTCTTTCACTTTTTCATTATTCTCATCAAATAATTCTACTGTTAATTTTTCACTTCCTAGATATCGATCTTCTAATTTTTTCTTATTTTGAATATTTTGATACACAAAAAATGAACCTATTCCCATAATTAACAATACTATTACTATAATAATTGGTTTTTTCTTTAATTTCTTTTTCTTTTTAGCCATATACTCTCCTTTACTTTCTATACTTTTAGTATATCATATTTTTTTTATTTTAAACAGTCATTCTTTCCTCTTGGATGCGTTTTATAATATACATCTTGAATATGACTAGTTGTAACATGCGTATATATTCCTGTTGTACTAATGGAAGAATGTCCAAGAAGTTCTTGTACAGTTAATAAATCACAACCATTATTTAATAAATGGGTGGCAAAAGTATGTCTTAAGGTATGCGGATGAATCTTTTTGATAATTGATGTTTCTTTAATTACTTTTTCGATAATTAATCTAATACCTCTTGTTGTAATACCTTTACCATTGTTATTGATAATTAAATAATCATCTTTTCTTTTATCAGCACTTTCTTTAATATATTTCTCCAAGTATTTCTTTGCAACTTCATTAAAAAAGACAATTCTTTCTTTACTTCCTTTTCCAACAACACGAATACTTTTATTATTAATATTAATATCATTCAATTTAATATTAATAAGCTCCGAAACACGTATACCTGTCGCATATAATAATTCCATAATTAATCTGTTGCGTAATCCAAAAAAGGAACTAATATCAATTACATCAAATATTTCTATCATTTCATTATAATTTAAATATTGTGGTAACTTCTTTTCTTTCTTTGGTAATAGAACATAATCAAAAGGATTATCTTCTGCTTTATTGTTCCTGCACAAAAATTTATAAAACCCTTTTAAACTACTAACCTTTCTTCGTATTGTCATGCTTTTCAACTTGTTTTTTTGATAATACTCTAATAAAAACCTTATATCGCTATACTTTATTTTATATAAATCTAAATGTTCAATCTTTAAAAAAACTAAATATTCTTCTATATCTTTTCGATAATTAAGTAGAGTATTTTCACTATAATTTCTATTAAATTCTAAATATTGTAAATAATTGTTTAAATCTTTATTTTCCATAATTAAATTTTACTATATTCTAAAAAAAAAATCTATAAAAAAAAGAAATTTAGTTTTCTTTGCCAATCTATATTAAAGTAGACAATCTTTATTTTTTTATTAAACTAACACTTAAGGCAAATAAACTAAATTTCTTTCCTACTTGTAACGTAAAGATTTTTTTAAGTAGTATCTAAAATATACCACACATATATATAATTGTCCATATATTTTGTAAAAAAAAATTTCACTTTACATATAATTGTAAAGGAAATTAATTTCTAGCTCGTAACTTCATTTTTATTAACTCTAGCAGCGATACTTTGATTATACTCTCTCTCATATGTTTGAACAACTGAATTCAAGAACGTTCCATAACTTCTTGTTGATGCTTTAAATTGTGGAAACATTTCTTTTAATTCTTCGTATCTTTTTAAATATGTTTTAGCATTTTTATCATTCCATACAGTATCTAAATCACTCATGATTACATCAAGTTTTTGAAGAGCTCCCTCTATTCTATCAGCTGCATCTTCTATTTGGCGTGATGCCATTAATAAATCATTTGACGTTAATGCTATCGCTTTATTAGCCATTACTCACATCTCCTTTCACTTTTATGCTGATGCATCTATTGAGTCAGAAATAATTTTTTCTGTATTTATTATTGCACGTCCAGTTACTCTTGCGACATTTCCATATGAATTAATAGTATCAGCCATTTCTTTCATTTTTGGCAATACATCTTTTACTTTTGTTTCATATTTATCTTTATTGACACTATGCCAACTAGCAAGAAGACTTTGCGCGCTTTCTATTTCATTAATTGCATCATCAATAATCTTAAATTGTTCATTTATAGCAACACCTTTCTCATCAAGCAATTCAGGATTGATGCTAATATTTAAATCATCCATTTATTTCACCTCCTACAGTAAAATATGATTTCATAGTATATCTATATCATCACTTTAATGATAACGTAATTATCTCTTTTTGTCAATCGTATTAGATAAAAAATCAAAATAAAATTGTAAAATACTATAAAAAAAATAATTTAATATTTTAATAATATTAACTGCCTTAAACTTTTATTTTTCTGTTACAAAATATTGAAGACAGCTTTTTTAACAATTTATAATAATGATGATTGAGGATTCTAATTTTAAACAATTAGCTGAAGTTGCTGAATGGAAAGATAGTTATAAGTTTGATAAATATCCACCATCATATTTAGTTAAAGATTCACAAAGAGAAAAACCAATTACTAGTGGTATATATATGGTACTTGAAGATGGAAATAATTATACAGAGTATTTCTTTAATCCAAAGGATAATAAAATAACATCAAGAAAAATAAATGATTTAGATAATTATGATTTGAATATTTATTGGGCTGACTTGTCATAATAACTAGATATACGTGATAAATTAAAAATAAAACTAGGGCATATGTATCCTAATTTTTCTTATTTTTTAATATAGTATTAAAAGGTCAAAATCTTCTCACAAAAAGAGATAAAACTAAAAAAGCCTTATAAAATAAGGGCTAAATACAATAATGGAGAGGTAGTTGTAGTTATCCACAACTTTTGTTTCATGTATGCAACATAAATATCAATCGTTAATATGAATATACCAGAGAAATTGTTTGCATGCAACTATTATTTGATAAATATTGTATTTTTTTATGAAAATGTTATAATATAGACAAAGTTT
>CACZNM010000115.1 GCA_902782535.1 uncultured Erysipelotrichaceae bacterium | reverse complement strand
ATAGCATTATTATCAGAATATATTGAAATAGCAACGTTATCATCACGTTTTTTTACTTCCATATTAACGGTTAATCCCATTAATTTAGTTATATCTTTGATTAGTTCTTTAATATATTCTAGTACATCATCTTTTTTTACAACTTCAATTACGGATTTTTTACTGAATAATTTTGTAGAACTTTCTATTTCATTGATATATAAATTTTCTTCTTGTTCCATTAAATCTACTAAAGCATTATTTTTAGCTTCATCGAATGTTTTTGCTTGATACGTATACTTCTTCATCATATTATTTCATACTCCTTTTAACTAAATGATTTTGTATTAATGTAAATCCATTTGATACTATCCAATATATATTAAGTGCAGAACTCATAAATACTGACATAACGATAATCATGATAGTAAATGCATTCATCATTGTCTTAGTTTGTTTTGCCATTTGATCATTTGATGCAGTGTTATTTTGTGATTTAGATAATGAGTAGAACGTTGTAACTGCTACTAGTATTGTTAATATAATATATATCCAATTACCACTTGTAATACCAATTTTTGGCGTTGTTCCTAAATGGAATCCTAAAAAGTTTTCTTCAAATATTGCAGGTACGCGGTTTATGGCATCTAAGAAGGCCATTAATAAAGGTAATTGTAAAAATGATACCAAGCATCCAGACATTGGATTAAAGTTATATTTCTTATAAAGTATCATCATTTCTTGTGATTTTTGCATCATTACTTCACGATCATTTTGATCTTTATTAGCATATTTCTTTTCAATACGATTTAGTTCAGGTTGAATTTCTTTCATTTTTTCAGATTGTAGAACGGTTTTTCTTGTTAATGGGAATAATAGTAATCTTATTAAAATACTTGTAATAATTAAACCTAAACCAAATTTACTCGTTAATTTACCAAAGAATAATATTACCCAAGCAAGAGGTTTTACAAAAATACTTGTCCATAATCCATCGTATTCTCCTTTGAAGGCAGAGAATTCTTCACAAGAATCTGTATTCTCTTCTTTTTGTTCTTCCTCTTCTTCACTCGTTACTTCTTCTTTATCTTCTTTTTTAGCAGTTTCTTTTGTTTCCTCTTCTTTAGAATTTTCTTTATTATCTTCTTCTATTGTTTCCTCTGTATTGGCTTTAACTTTTTTTTCATCACTACATACACAATTTGGTAGTTTAGTTAAATCAAATTCTGCCTCTTCATATAATTTAATAGTTTCTTCATCTTCAGGTTTACAAAGAATATTTTCAACTAAGTTTTGACCAGTTTTTTCGTTTGTAAGGACTTTTCCTTCTTTATCTTTTAAGTATGTTGTACACCCTGTTGTTAAAAATAATAGTGTTAATACTATTAATAAGTATTTAATCTTCTTTTTCATTTTTTAAATCCTTTTCTTTATTTTGTATTTTTTTTATCAGTGATATAAAACTATCATTTTTTTCTTTAAAAGATAGGTTTATGCACCCTTTCCTCATTATTATAATATAATCTTTGTTATTTGAATAGATGTTTTTGTTAATATCGCAAATATTTCTAATAACTCTTTTATAATAGTTCCTTGTAACAGCATTACCTATTTTTTTTCCTACTGATATACCAAATCTATTTTTGAGATTATTATTTCGATAATATATGATGTAATTATTATCTTTAACGTAATTATTATTTTTAATAATATCATCAAACTCCATACTTTTTTTTATAACATCTTCTTTTTTCATAATCACCAACTACTAAAAAAACCACGTATTGTATTGTGGCTATTTTCTTATTAATTCTTTACGACCTTTTCTTCTTCTTGCATTCATTACTTTACTTTTCATACGAGCAAAGAAACCGTGCTTTTTAGCTCTTCTTCTATTATTTGGTTGATAAGTTCTCTTCATTATTTCCACCTCCAAAATTAAAAATCTACACTATTATAATAAATTATTGATATGTTTGTCAATTATTATTTACTATTAACCACTTATTATAACGTATGAATAATAAGCAACGAATATTATAAGGAATATTATTCCTTCTTTTTTTGATAACTTTCTATCTCCTAATAAGAATACAAATAGTAATAAGGAACTAATTAGCATAACAAGTAAGTCTATAGCATTGAAATTAATTGTGTTAATCCCTCCAAATATTGTAACGGGAATTCCCATAACAATACCGATATTAAAGATATTACTACCGACAATATTTCCTATTGCTAAATCAGATTCACCTTTTTTAGAGGCAGTAATACTTGTAACAAGCTCTGGTAAACTTGTACCTAATGCAATGATAGTTAAACCAATCATTTTTTCTGAAACCCCAATTATTTTAGCAATACTTGATGCTTTATCAACAACTAAATTACTACCAATAGTAATCATCGCGATTCCCACTACAGTAAAGATAATTGATTTAGATAGTGACATTAATTCCCCTTCATTTGCTTCTTCTTTCCTTCGTCCCCTAAGGGCCATTTTAACTAGGTAATAAACAAAGACTGAGAAGAAAAGAAGGATTACTATTCCATCTGTCCTTGGGAAATTATTAGTCATTCCTTTATCAAAGACACTATCGGATAAAACTGTTCCAAAAATGGTCATCATTAATATCATCATCGGAAGTTCTTTTTTGACAGTATTATCATTAACAACTAATGGTTTTATTACGGAACTAACTCCTAGTATTAATAGAATATTTAAAATATTACTACCAATAACGTTTCCTAAAACAATATCATGATTACCGGAAACAATTGATTTAACACTGACTGCAAATTCAGGAGCAGATGTTCCAAATGCTACGATAGTTAAACCAATTAGTATTTTTGGAACCTTAAAATTCCCTGCAACACTTGAAGCCCCATCAACGAAAATATCCGCACCTTTTATTAAAACAATAAATCCAACTATTAAAAGAATAGAATCTAATACCATAATAATGTCCTCTCTAATATCTAAAATATACCATTAATTACGCTTTTATTCAAGAGATTTGAAAGAAAATATCCACAATATGTGTGGATAAAATTATTTAATTTTTATTTTTCGGTTAGGATATGGCTTACTAATATTCGTTAGTCCAATAATAAAGTCGGAGCTTGTATTATAAAATCTTGCCAGTTTAATTAATATATCAATTGGTAGACTTCTTTCTTCATTTTCATATGATGAGTATGTTCTTGTTGGTATATTAAGAATATCTGCGACATTTTTTTGGGATAAATCATTATCTTCTCTTAAATCTTTTAATCTATACATACGTTTCCTCAAAATCATTGTATAATAGCACAAAATGTGTAATATTGTTTTGGTACAAATTGTGTTGCTAAAAAAGATAAATATAGTTTTTAATATGTATAGTAAAAATAGATAAATAAAAAAATATTTAGTTATGTTAACTATAATTGTCTTTTTATTTATGAAAAAAAATAAACTTTATTTATTGTTTTATTAAATATAATATGGGCACTTTAAATGAATATGAAATACTATTGTTAAATAGAAATTTTTTTAAAAATTTTAGAAAATATATAAAAAGTGTCCTTTTTTGTGATATAATCATCTATATGAAAGTAAGGTGACGTAATGAGTCTAATTGAATTTAAAAATGTAACTAAACAATATAAAAATGGTGTAACTGCTCTATATGAGCTATCACTTTCTATTGAAAAAGGAGATTTTGTTTTTATAATAGGTGGTTCTGGATGTGGAAAGAGTACTTTAATTAAACTTTTATATAGAGAAGAAAAACCAAGTAAAGGTTCAATTATACTTGGTGGTATTAATGTAGGAAAATTAAGAAATCGTAGTGTATATAAATTGAGAAGAAAACTTGGAATTGTCTTTCAAGATTACAGATTACTTCCTAAATTAACTGTATATGAAAATGTAGCATTCGCTCTTGAAGCTATTGGTGAAAAGAAAAAAAATATTCGTCCTAAAGTCTTAAAATCCCTTGAATTAGTTGGGTTAAAAGGAAAAGTAAGAGAATATCCAGATAATTTATCAGGTGGTGAGCAACAGCGTGTAGCGATTGCAAGAGCAATAGTAAATGAACCTAAGGTATTAATATGTGATGAACCAACAGGAAACTTAGATCCTTTAATGAGTATGGAGATAGTGGAATTATTATCTAGTATCAATCAAAAGGAAGGAACAACTGTTTTAATGGTTACACATGATAAAGAAATAGTAAACAAAATGAAAAAACATGTTATTGCCCTTAAAGATGGTCACTTGTTTAAAGATTATAAGAAGGGGGAATATGTAAATGAAATTCTTTAGAGTTATTGGAAGAAGTATAAGAGATGCATTTAAAAGCGTAGGTAGGAATTTCTCTTTATCAATCGCTGCCATTACTTGTGTTATTATTACCCTTATAATTGTTGGTGTAGCATTAATCATTAAAGAAAATGTCGAAAGTGCTACGACAAAGTTAAAAAAAGATTTATCAATAGTTGTCTTTGTTAGTAATGATGCAGATAATTTTGATGTTAATAGTCTTGAAACACAAATAAAAGGAATTGATAATGTTGATCCAACTTATGTTGTATATCAAAGCAAAGCTGAAATTAAAAGTAGCATGATGGAAGAAAGTGAAACTTTTAAAAATATTATGGAAGATTGGGATGATAAAGAAAATCCTCTTCAAAGTGTTTATATTGTTAAGGTAATTGATGCTGAAAAAATTGGTGAAACTGCTAATACCATTAAAAATTTAGAAAATGTTACTTTAGTTAAATATGGTGAAGGAATGGTGGAACAATTAATTGATGTTTTTAATGGTGTAAAGAACTTCTCTTATGGAGCGGTTATTGCATTAGTTGTAGTTACGGTATTTTTAATAATTAATACAATAAAATTAACTATCTTTTCAAGAAAAAGAGAAATATCAATTATGCGACTTGTTGGAGCTTCCAACTCATCAATTAAATTTCCTTTTATATTTGAAGGTATGTTAATTGGCGTTTTGGGTGCAATTATTCCTATTGTTCTTGTTATATATGGATATTATTCATTGTATAATATTTTAGGTGGAAAATTAATAACGGAAATAATATTACTAGTTCCACCAAAAGAAATTGTCTTTAAAATAGGATTATTTATTCTTATAATTGGTGCTGTAGTAGGTATGCTTGGTTCGGCATCTGCAGTGAAGAAATATTTAAAAGTATAGAAAAAACTATGCTTTTTTTCCTTAAAAATTATGAGTGTAATAACTGATAAAATAAATAGTTTATCTAAATCAAAATTTCGTAGTAGTTTTCATCTACGCAAATATATGATAGATTATATAAATAAAGTTGGATTAGAGAAAATTAAAGAAGATGCAGAATATTTTATTCGAAATAGAATAAGTGATACATCAAAGATAATTGATGGAAAACAAACACCAATGAAAAATCATCCTGTTTTTATCGCTCAACATGCGACTGCTACGTGCTGTAGAAATTGTTTATATAAATGGCACCATATTCCGAAGAAGAGATTATTGACAAATCATGAAATAGATTTTTGTGTAGCTTTAATTATGGCATGGATAGAAAAAGAATTATAGAATAATCTATAGATTTTATACATTTAATATGTTAGAATAAAGAACAAAAAGGAGGCGAATTATGTTAGAAATAAAGAATATTACTAAAATATATGATACTGGCGGATTTAGACAAAAAGCACTAGATTCTGTTAGTGTTAATTTTCGAGAAAATGAATTCGCTTCCATTTTAGGTCCATCAGGTTCTGGAAAAACAACGTTTTTAAATATTATTGGGGGATTAGATCATTATACTTCAGGAGATTTAATAATCAATGAAATAAGTACAAAAGATTATAAAGATTCTGATTGGGATAGTTTTCGTAATCATCGTATTGGCTTTGTTTTTCAAAGTTATAATTTAATACCACATCAAACGGTTTTATCGAATGTTATGTTGGCATTAACTCTATCTGGAATAACGAAAAAAGAAAGTATAAAAAAAGCAAAAAAAGCATTGACTGATGTAGGATTAGCTCAACATATATATAAGCGTCCAAGCCAGTTATCTGGAGGTCAAATGCAAAGAGTAGCGATTGCGAGGGCTCTTGTTAATGATCCAGAAATATTACTTGCTGATGAACCGACAGGAGCCCTTGATTCTAATACAAGTATCCAGATAATGGAATTATTAAAAGAAATTGCAAAAGATAAATTAGTAATTATGGTAACGCATAATCCTGATTTAGCAAAAGAATATTCAACAAGAATTATTACTTTAAAAGATGGAAAGATTACTAGTGATACGAATCCTTATGATGGAAAGATTGATACAAGAGAAAATAGTGAATTAGCAAAAAAGAAAACGAAAAAAACAAAAATGAGTTTTCTAACAGCACTATCTTTATCTTTTAATAATTTAATGACAAAAAAAGGTCGAACCATTCTTGTAGCGTTCGCTGGTAGTATTGGTATTATTGGTATTGCCTTAATTCTTGCCTTGTCAAATGGCTTTCAAGGTTACGTTGATAAAATTAGTGAGGATACATTAACGTCTTATCCATTGATGATTCAAGAAGAACAAGCTGATATTACGGGAACTCTGCTTTCAATGACAACACAAAATGGGGAAAGACAAGAAGGAGAAGAAATTATTGAACAACAATATGTTTCTAAAATGTTAAAAAATATTAGTACTAATGATTTAAGAAGTTTTAAAAATTATTTAGAGACTAATTATAAAAAAGTTGAAAAAGATTTATCATCTGTCAAATATACTTATAGTGTTGAACCATATATTTATACTATTGATGCTACCAAAAAGATTGCTAAGATTAATCCTAACAACTTATTTAGTTCAATGTTTAGCAGTAATATGATGATGAATATAGGTACATATACATCTATTTATTCAGAAATGGTTGATAATTTGGATGTTCTAAATGAATCATATGATATCTTAAAAGGTCGTTGGCCCGAAAAATATGATGAAATGGTTATCGTATTAAGTGATAGTACATCAATATCTGATTTACTTGTTTATTCACTTGGTCTTCGTGATACGAGTGAATTAAAAACAATGATTAATAAAATTATGACAGGCGAAAGTGTTGATATAGAAAATGAGCCATTAAAACTCTCTTATGATGACTTGTTAAATCTTGATTTAAGACTTATTATGTCTAGTGATATGTATAAATATAATAGTAAATATGATGTATATGAAGATATGAGTGAAAATGAAGATTTTTTAAAAAATCTATATGATAAAGCTTTAAGATTAAAGATAGTCGGAATTGTATCTTTAAAAGAAGGAGTTACTTCAATGGCTTTATCCCCTGGTGTTAATTATCGAAAGGAATTAACTAAATATATAATTGATTATGCCAAAGAAAAAGATATTGTTAAAAAGCAATTAGAAGATAGTGAGATAGATGTTATATCAGGGAAAAAGTTTACTTCTGGAAAAGATTTAAATTTAGATTTCAAAGATTTGATTGAAGTTGATGAAAAACAAATTTCCAGTGCCTTTAATGTTAAATTAGATCAAAATAAGTTAGCAAAAGAAACAGAAAATTACATTAAATCCATATCAAGTTCCATAACAACAAATACTCTTCCAGCTGAAGAAGATTTTAAGAATACTTTAAATGAACTTAGTAGTAATCTTATTAATAATTTAGGAGAAACAATTAGTTTAAATGAAGTAGATAATACTATAAAATCTTTGTTTGAAAAAGAAGAAAATAATAAATTATTATCAAGTTTAGAAAGTAAATATGTTGTTCCTAAAAATGTTTTTCAAGAAACGTATACAGGTATATTTAAATCAGTACTTGAAACATATATTAATACCTATGTAAAAATGGATCCATCTTTGACTGAAGATGAAACTAATCCAATCGCTCGAGTTAATAAGGAAATGCTTAATACTTATATTAGTGGGATGAGTAATAATGCTTT
>CACZNM010000114.1 GCA_902782535.1 uncultured Erysipelotrichaceae bacterium | reverse complement strand
CCAAAAACAGCTGCAGGAATAGTCGCTACAACTATCATCCACATCATTTTGCCATTCTCATCTTTCGTACCTTTGGTAAATCCTTTAATAAACATTTTCCAAAAATCTTTAAAAAAGAAAACTAAAATCGCTAAAAACGTTCCAAAATGAAGGGCAATATCAAAACTCATTTCCATATTACCGGATATAAAACTTCCGATACCAAAAACATCCCTAAATATAATTAAATGTGCACTACTTGATATTGGTAAAAACTCTGCAATTCCTTGAATTACTCCTAAAATAATTGTTTCTATTATCTTCATATAAACCTCACTCATTATAAATTATATCACACAATTTGACTTTTTATTTTCTTTTTTTTATAATTTATTTGATGTCTATGAAAATATTAAAGGAAAATAAAGAAAAAGTAACGATAATTAATAAATCAAAGTTTATTGGCATTGTACAAAAGATTTACACTAAAGATGAGATTAATGAAACTCTAAATAAAATAAGAGAGCAATATAGTGATGCAACCCATATTTGTTATGCCTATATTTTAGATAATGAAAAAAAATACTCGGATAATGGTGAACCAACTGGTACAGCTGGATTACCTATTTTAAATGTCTTAGAGAAAAATAACTTAAATTATGTATTAGCAATCGTTATTAGATACTTTGGTGGCATAAAACTAGGAGCCAATGGTCTTGTAAGAGCTTATTCTAGTAGTATCTCGGAAATTGTTAATAACAATATTAAAGAAATAGAATATGGTTATCTAATAAAAATAAGTGAAGATTATAAAAAAACAAATGATATAGATTACCTTCTTAAAGATTCTATCATCATGAAAAAAGAATTTAATGATCGAATAACAATAGAAGTAATAGTTAAAAAAGATGATTTAGCGAAATTAACAAACATCAATTACGAAATAATTAAAGAAACTATATTATAAAAACTAAGAAATTACTTCTTAGTTTCATAAGCATCACAAACATTTTGCATTAACATAACGACTGTCATAGGGCCAACTCCCCCTGGTACAGGCGTTATTTTTTTGACTTTTTTGTATACATCATTATAATCAACATCACCATATAGTTTACCATCTACTCTATTTATCCCTACATCGATAATAACACTACCTCGTTTAACCATTTCTTTTTTTATAAATTCTTTTTTTCCAATAGCAACAATCAAAATATCTGCTTTACGCGTAATTTTTTCTAAATCTTTCGTTTTTGAATGACACAATGTAACTGTAGCATTAGCATTAATAAGCAAGTTCATCATTGGCTTACCAACTAAAATACTTCTTCCAATAACCACAACATTAGCGCCTTCCACCCTAATATTTTCTCTTTTTAATAATTCCATAATACCTTTAGGTGTACAACTAACAAGTGATGTTTTATTATTTAATAGTAGTCCTGCATTTAAATATGTTAGTCCATCCACATCTTTTTTAGGGTCAATGGTATTAACAATTTTTACTTCATCCATACCATCAGGAAGTGGTAGTTGAACAATAATACCATTTACTTTTTGATTATTATTTAACTCATTAATCTTTTTAATCAACTCTTCATCAGTTATACTATCAAAATGCATATGTTGATAATTAATTCCTATATAATTAGCACATTTTTCTTTTTGACCTACATAAACTTTACTTGCAGGATTATCACCAACACTAATAACAACTAATGTTGGTTTCTCTTTCATTTTCTCTACTTTCGCTTTTAATTCATTTTTAATCTCTAAACTTATTTTTTTTCCATCAATAATTTTACTCATCTTTTCTTAATTCCTTTCTTATTTTTTTATAATCTTTAAAATTATCTTCTACACATTGCCAAAAAGCTTTAGAGTGATTAGGATGTAACAAGTGACTTAATTCATGAACAATAACATAATCCAAATAAAGGGGATTTTTTTTAATTAATTCTAGATTCAAAGTAACTTTACAGGCTTTAGTATTACATACACCCCATCTTGTTTTCATTTTTCTAATCGTTAAAGATGGATATGGTATATCATAAATAAAAGCATCATACATCTTGTCAAACTCTTCCTTAAAAATATTACTAGCCATTTTTAAATACCATTTATTTAAATTAAAATCACTATTTACAAAAACTTTATCCTCACCAAAGGTAATCCCAGGACTATTTATATATACTAAATCATATTTTTTTCCTAAATAATAAAAAGATTCTTCTTTTTCTTTCGATTTTTTTCTTCTTTCGATCATTTTAATTATTTTATCTTTATTATTTTCAATTAGATTTACTATTTCTTTATTCGTCGTAAAAGTATGACAAGTAACATAAATATTTAAATCTTCTTTAACTCTTAAATAAATATTCTTCGTCCTTATTTTCTTTTCAATATATATATTATAATCTTCATTGTTAAAACTAAATACCATAACTATCACACATTAATTGTATCAAAAAAAGAATACTAAAATCTAGTATTCTTCATTATTTTACACAAGTTGTCAATTTATATGAATATTCTATTTTTTCACTACCTGAATACTTTTCATATCCTTGTGGTAATTTATCTTCTTCATAGTAATCATCAGTAATGATATCGCCTTCACTTACTGTTTCTCTTGTTACTGTACGTGTACGGTAATAAGTAACGTAAGTAGGAACTGATACTTCTTCTTCATATGTTACTGTTTTTCCTGGAACAACTTTTTCTATTAAATCTTTGACAATTCGATAAACACAATTCTTATAAACAAGTACATATTTACCTTCACTATTCTTTTCTGTCTTTATTTCAACGCTACTTTTATTTGTTACATCATACATACTGAATTCTTTATAAGTTAAGTCTCCAGTTTGAACTTTACTATAACACTTATCGCCCTCTTTGGTATATCCAGTAGGACAAGTTTTCTCTACTTTATCTGGTTCTTTTTTTTCTTTTGTTACTTTCTTTGTCGTAGTGCCCGTTTGAACCGTTTTTACTTGAACTTCCATATCTTTTGTTCTACTAACTGGTGTTGTTGTATAATCTGACCAATCACCGTAAACAACTGTCGTCTTTGTTGTACCTTTCTTAATACCACGAACAAGCGTTCTTGTACGTTCCGTTAAAGATGCATCAACTACTCTATTTGCTTGCCAATCAGACCATTCTGTACAACTATAACTAGTATTTGATCCACCTGTACTATCCGCATCAGGTTCTTCTTTAGTATTACCTTCCATATAAGTTTTACCATTACAATTTACACAATTATATGTTACATAATCATAATAAAACTTTTCTTCTTTTTCATTTGTTGAACATGAAAGATTTATACGCATTAAATAGTATGAACCATCCCTATTTAAAGATATAACTGATTTAGTATTATCACAAACCTTATTATTACTATCAACAATACTATTTGATAATTTTTCATTAATTAATGTTTGTAAACTAATTGTTTTAACATTATATCCTTGTGGCAAATTATTTTTGATAAAGAAATAACGTTCTGCTGCAAGACGAACTTCTGCAACATTGCTATCATGACGACTATCATCGACATATACAACCGTTTCTTCTTTATTACTTCCTTTCAATAAATTAAATAACCAAATAAGTGCAAGTACACACAAAATAATTAACACTATTTTAATAATAATGTCTGCTGAATCATTTTTCTTCTTGCTTGTATAATTTCCTTCATCATCATAACTTTGATAATTATACAAAGCTTTTTTGTCTTCATCACTATACATAATATCCCCCCACAAACAGTGTTAATTATACTATAAAACAATGAAAAAGTCAAATTTTTCCTTTAAAAGACTTGTCAAAGGATATCTTTTATGATAATATATTTTAGTCATGGCGAGATAGCTCAGTTGGCTAGAGCGATTGGTTCATACCCAATAGGTCGAGGGTTCGACCCCCCCTCTCGCTACCAAGAGGAATT
>CACZNM010000113.1 GCA_902782535.1 uncultured Erysipelotrichaceae bacterium | reverse complement strand
TAAATAAAGGGATGGTAACGTCTTAGGACTCCTTACTATTCCTTTTTTATTATATTTAGGAGGGTTATGAAAGAATTTGATTTAGTATATTTTTTAAGTCGGTTTTATGGTATCAATAATTCTACACTTAATAGAAAAAAATTAAGTCATGAAGATGTGGAAATACTTTTTCCAGATGTACGGACATGTCCTTTTAGGGACGTTACAAAAGAAGAAATATATAATGGAAATATCTTAATGGTATATGATAGAAAAAATATTATTCGATATTATTATAATCCTTATATGGATATTGAAAATAATTATGAATTTAATAATGATGAGATAAGTAAACCTAACATTGATATTAGTAATATAGATAATTTATCAAAAAATGAATTATTAAGTTATCGAAGAAAAGTAAAGATATATGATTTAAGAAGATTGTATAATATATTAACTAAAAAAATACACGAAAAGAAAAAATTAGAACCAAGAATTTATAGAGAGGAAAAAGAAAAATTAAAAATAAAGGAGAGTTATTATGATTAATATTAAAGAAAATAAAGAATTAAATACGTTAAATCATAGTTGTGCACATTTACTTGCACAAGCTATAAAGCATTTATATCCACATGCAAAATTTTGGGTAGGACCAGTTATTGAAGATGGTTTTTACTATGATATGGATTTAGGTGATGATAAATTAACTGAAGAAGATTTACCAAAAATTGAAAAAGAAATGAAAAAGATTAGCAAGGACGGTAAGAAAATAATTCGTCATGAATTAAAAAGAGATGAAGCTCTTGAAATGTTTAAGGATGATGAATATAAAATAGACTTAATTAATAATATGGACGATAATACTGTTATTTCATGTTATTCACAAGGTGATTTCACAGATTTATGTCGTGGACCACATGTTGATAGTGTTAAGGAACTTAAATTTTTTAAATTATTAAAAGTATCCGGTGCTTATTGGAAAGCAGATGCTAATAATAAAATGTTACAAAGAGTATATGGTATATGCTTTAAGGAAGAAAAAGATTTAAATGAATACTTAGAATTCTTAGAAGAAGCGAAAAGACGTGATCATAAAAAATTAGGACGTGAACTAGATTTATTTATGATGAGTGAATATGGACCAGGATTTCCATTCTTCTTACCAAAAGGTATGATTTTAAGAAATGAACTTGAAAACTTTTGGTATCAAGAACATACTAAAGAAGGATATCAATTTATTAAAACACCAATTATGTTAAATAAAGAATTATGGGAATTATCAGGTCATTGGTTTAATTATCGCGAGAATATGTATACCAGTGAAATTGATGATAAAACTTTTGCTATTAAGCCAATGAATTGTCCAGGAGGAATGCTTGTTTATAAAAACTCTTTACATTCTTATAAAGATTTACCACTTCGTATTGGTGAACTTGGTCAAGTACATCGTCATGAAGCAAGTGGAGCTTTAAATGGCTTATTTAGAGTTAGAACATTTACACAAGATGATGCTCATATCTTTATGCGAGAAGATCAAATAGAAGAAGAAGTAATTCGTTTAATTAATTTTATTGATCGTATCTATAAAATATTTAATCTAACATATACGATTGAATTATCAACAAGACCAGAGGAAAAATATATTGGTGATATTGAGATATGGAATAAATCAGAAAAAGCTTTGGAAGATGCTTGTAAAAAAGCTGGACATGAATGTAAGATTAATCCAGGAGATGGAGCTTTCTATGGACCAAAACTTGATTTTCATATCAAAGATTCTTTAGGTAGAGTATGGCAATGTGGTACTATCCAATTAGATATGAATTTACCAGAAAGATTTGATTTAACTTATGTTGATAGTGATGGAAGTAAAAAAAGACCTGTTATGTTACATAGGGTTATTTATGGCTCTATTGAAAGATTTATTGGTATTTTGATTGAACATTATGCAGGAGCATTCCCACTTTGGCTTGCCCCAGTAGGAATTAATATTATCCCTGTTAATTTAGAACATCACTTAGATTATGCTAATGAATTAAAGAAAGTTTTTGATGAGAATAATATTCGATGTGAAGTTGATGATCGTAATGAAAAATTAGGTTATAAAATGCGTGATAGTCAAATGCGTAAAATCCCATATACTTTAGTTATTGGTGATAATGAAAAAAATAGTAAAACTGTTAATTATCGTTTATATGGGAAAGATGAAACTAAAGAAATTAAAATTGATGAATTTATTAGTATGATTCAAAAACAAATTAAAGAAAAAAAATAATCTTTATAAACTCTATTTTAGGATAGAGTTTTTTAATAAATTTGACTTTTAAGATGTCTTTTTATATAATATCAATCTGGTGGGTTTATGAAAGAAATAATAGAATTAATTATTGAACGTAATACAAATAGAAAAGTTTTAAATAGAGAAGATATTAAAAAAATATGTAATATTATTATAAAACTAAAAAGATATGAATTGTTGGTATTAAATGTTTTCTTTTTACCATGTAATAAAGGTGATGAAGAAACAATCGCTACTTATGATGGAGTTGATTTACAATTTTATACTAGAGGTTTAGAGAAAATGAAAGATACCATAGAAGAAAGAGATAATCTTGATGGTACGAAAATAGATATTATTAATTATGAGATATTAAGTACTATTTTTCATGAATTTGCTCATGTCAGACAATTTGTAATGATGGATAATTATTCTGGTAATGAAGCGAAACTATATCGTATGTGTTATGAATTAAGAGATAATGATGATTTTGTTAATGAAAACTATCATAATATGTTAGATGAAGTAAATGCCTATGCTTTAGGTGAAATAAATGCTAATAAGATATATCAATCTCTTCCTAGTAATATTATAACAACGAATGATAAAAACGTTTATAATGGTTATGTTATTGATACATTATTATCAAATTATATCGTTAGTTTAAATGAAGAATCAATTGTAAGTCCTAGTGAACAATTACTTTTAAACACTAAAGCCTATGATTTTTCTAAAACAAAATATGATTATGAACGCTTTAAGCATATTATTATGGCTAGTAAAAATACTGATTTATATCATCGATTAATAGTAGGTTTACCTATATCATTTAGTGAATATGCATATACAAATATGTTTATGACCAATTTTGATCCAATGAGTAGATATAGCTTTATTAAGAAGTTACAAAAACATAAATAATATTGAAATACATTTCCACATATGTTAATATTATCTACAGGAAATACTAACTCTGAGTACTTGCCAACTTTCATTTAGGAAGGAGGCTTGATATTATGAAGAAAAAAGATTTACTAATCAGTTTTCTAATACTAATAATCATTTTATTAATAGTCTCTTTATTGACTTTTATAATAAAAAAATAGTACTCAATCTGCAAT
>CACZNM010000112.1 GCA_902782535.1 uncultured Erysipelotrichaceae bacterium | reverse complement strand
TTCTTGTTCCTGTGTATCATTTGGTTTAGGATTATCATTTTTTTGAATAAATTTAGAATATACAATATATCCTGCTAATCCAACAATTATCAAGACCATTACCACAAACAAAATTTTATTGTTACTTTTGTTTGATTGTGTTTGTTGATTAACATTAGTTTTTGTATTCATTTGATTATTTGAATTTAAATTATTCTCTTCCATATACTACCTCTTTCTATCTAATTAAATTATATTATAATAATTTTTGTATTTCAATTGTTTGCTACCATTACATACTAAAAAAAGTGTAAATATACACTTAATTATTCTTTTTGAATATATTTTTATGAATTATTATTTATCAAAACCATTATATATCAACGATTTGAATTCACCATCCATAAGGAAACACACCACCGCCTGCATTAATATGATTAGAAAGAATTATGACATTAGGATCTGTTCCTAGACTTTTCATGGTATTAAGTCTTTCAGAACGACTTAGTGTTTTATCAGTGTCCCTTGTAATAGTTACAGGAACACCTAGTTCTTTAAAGCGATTGTACATGTAGTTAGCCGCTTGTAAGTTAAAGTCTTTCTCAAGAAGATTACCTGATACTGCCCCACTATCTGCTCCTCCATGACCAGCATCTACAACAATACGATATTTATCATTCATAAATTATTTTCACCCATAATAGTTTATGTTAGGAATTAAAATAGTTGAAAAAAAAGATGGTTTTATCCATCTAATTGTTTTTTTCTCGATAAATAGTTACTGGGATGTTATTATATATAACAATCATAAATTTATACTTTTCTTTATTATTAAATACTCTTTTTGTTATTGATGCCCAAGGTGAAACATACTTTTCATCAGTTGATTTAACTTGAATTCTAATTTTTCCAGGTATCGGAACACGTCTTTTTTTAACATTGTCTGAAAACAAAGAAACATATTTTTTTTCGTAAAATCCCGTTCTTCCAGTACCACCATAGTCCTCTCTATGTACATAATCATTATATGTTTTATATATTGTTCCATCAACTAAATTTACTTTTTTAAATATAATGCCTATTGATTCAATTAAATGGGCTAAAAAATGTATTACAAAGACAATACACATAATAATTAAATACACCAAAAGACTCACTTTAAACATACTTAATTCAATACCAACAACTAAAACAAATGCTGAAAGAAAAGGATATGCTAAAAGAGTATACCATTCTATTTTCATATTTTGAAAAATAAAGTTAACTTTTTGCATAAAATTCATCTTTTTCATACGTCACCACGAATTAATTATAGCATATTCGCCACATATACAGTCATTTTTAGTTAATTATATACAAGAAAAATTGTAAATTTACACTTTATTATTATGAATGAAACCTATATATACCAACAATTTAAATTTGCCTACTATAAGAGAACTCGCCACCACCAGCATTAATATGGTTAGAAAGAACTATGACATTAGGATCTGTTCCTAGACTTTTCATGGCATTAATTCTTTCAGATCTACTTAGTGTTTTATCAGTATCACGAGTAATTGTTACTGGTACACCTAATTCTTTAAAGCGATTGTACATGTAGTTAGCGGCTTGTAAGTTAAAGTCTTTTTCTTTTAGATTGCCACTAACTGCACCACTATCTACTCCACCATGACCAGCATCTACTACTATTCGATATTTTTCATTCATAAATTATTTTCACCCATAATAGTTTATGTAAATGAATTTAATTGTTGAAAAAAAGATACCATTATGGCACCTTTTTTATATTTAATTTATAATATGATAAAAGTCTTAACTAATCACAATACGAAAATTCGTATTCAAGACTACACATACTTTCTGCTTTTCCTAAATTTCTTGTTTCAATATTTTTTGTTTGTGGATTATAATAATATTCAGTCCAATTATTATTATTTACAATTACAACATATAACCCATCTTCCCTATAAACATTATTATGTGTAATGTTTATAATATTTTCTCTATAAAATGACAATTCATCATAAATCACATCATTATTTTTTATATCAGTTATTTTTTTTGATTCATTTGTGACTAAATTATGCAACATTAATTCATTTTTTTCATTTGTAAAGACAACAAAATCATTACTTAACATCTTAATTTTTTTATAGTCTGTAATGGTTGATACAAGTTTTCCATCAATGTTGTATTTTAGTAAGTTACTATCTTTTTCATAATGATACAAGTATCCATCTGATGTAATCGTAGATAAACCACCACTAACAATTTTTTTATAGTCATTAGAATAAACAGTTAGTACATCAGTATATCTAATATAAAAATATTTATTAGAGAATTTATATGCATCAAAGAATAAATTACCGTCATTAATTATTTCACTTTCTAATATAATTTTACCACTATCAGCAGATATTAACACCTCAGATTGACCCATTAAATTGCCACGTTCCTCATCAGTGATTTTAGGATTTTGAGCAATTATAAAATCCCCATCAGCTGTCCCATAATTTAATGACGCATCAACACTAATATTTTTGTTTGTTTTAACATTATAAAACATTCTATTTCCATTATTTAAATATTCAACCCCAAGAACACCATTTGAAATGCCATCATCCATAGGAATTATATAATACTCGGAATAAACATTTTCTATATTAATCTTTTTAACATTATTTTCAGTATCATATATTTTTAATCCATTATCATCAACCAAAACAACCATACGATTTACTTTTCCATGTTCTTTATAATACCTATGTGCTGCTAATACCTTGGCATTCTCAGTTTCCGTTTTAATTGTACCAAACATTTCATTACATTTACTAGTATCTTTATGCAAATTTACTGTGTATGTATTATCATTACAAACATAGAAAACATAATTACCATTTTGTTGCTCTTGAATATTATTATCCTTTGGCTTATCTGGTCCTTTTTCAATTAATTTTGCATATACAATATATCCAACTAAACCAATAATTATTAAAACCATTAGCACAAGAAAAAACTTATTGTTACTTTTGTTTGATTGTGTTTGTTGATTAACATTAGTTTTTGTATTCATTTGATTATTTGAATTTAAATTATTTTCTTCCATATACTACCTCTTTCTATCTAATTAAATTATATAGTAACAATTATTTTAATTCAATTGTTTTATACTATTACATACTAAAAAAAGTGTAAATATACACTTGAATATTCTTTTTTGATTATATTTTTATGAATTATTATCTACCAAAGTCCTTATATATCAACGATTTGAATTCACCATCCATAAGGAAACACACCACCGCCGGC
>CACZNM010000111.1 GCA_902782535.1 uncultured Erysipelotrichaceae bacterium | reverse complement strand
TAAATTCTTAATACCGGTTTTTTCTCTTTCTTTCTTTTCAATATTAAGAATATAATCTTTACTATTTTTACGAATACTTTTTAATTCATCTAATTCCTTATTATAACCATCTTTTATTAAGCCACCATCATGTAAAGTAATCGGAGCATCAGGATTGATACTCTTATCTAATAATTCACATAAATCAGATAATGTTTTTATATCACAATCATAATGAATATTATTTAAGATACTTTTAATATCTGGTAAAGTCTTTAAACTTCGAAGAAGCCATAGCATATCACGAGCATTAATATTTCCATAACTTATTCTTCCACATAATCTTTCTAAATCATATACCTCACTTAATAATTTAGATAATTCTTCTTTATAAATAAATTCTGTAAGAAATAAAGATACCATATTATATCGTCTTTCTATTTTATCTTTATTACATAAAGGATTTTCAATATTCTTTTTTAAATATCTACTTCCCATCGCTGTTTTTGTTTTATCTAAAAGCCATAAAAGTGAATACGTTCTAGAATTATCACGAATTGTTTCGGTTAATTCTAAATTTCTCTTCGTATGAATATCAAACTGTAAATATTCGTCTTCCCTATAACAATTAGCTTTCTTTAAATGCGATAAAATAACTTTCTTGGTTGTTGTAATATAAGAAAGTAAATGTTTAATACCAGTAATTATTCGTACATCTTTAATATCTTCATAAATATATTTATAATTATCATCTTCATTTTTATCATCTGTAATAGTTACTAGAATATGATAAAGACTTTTTAATTTATAGATTAATTCACGATCAATTTTTTCATTACAAATTAATTCTTTAATATTTTTATTAACAACTTCTTTAATTAAATCATCTTGATTATCTAATACTAAAGAATTAATCTCTCCTGTTGATATATCAGAATATGTAAGCACATAAGTATATAAAAAATCATAGATACTACCAATATAATTATTACTTTTTTCATCAAGCATATTATCAAGAATAGTTCCTTTAGTAATTACTTCTACTACATCACGATCAACCATACCTTTAGCCATTTTAGGATCTTCTAGTTGTTCGCAAATAGCAACTTTATAGCCTCTATCGATTAATTTCTGCATATATGATACATAAGAATGATATGGTACACCACACATTGGTACACGTTCATCTAATCCAGCATTTCTTCCTGTTAAAGCAATTTCAAGTTCATGAGATGCGGTTATTGCATCATCAAAAAACATTTCATAAAAGTCTCCTAATCGATAAAAAATAATTGTATCAGGATATTTATCTTTAATCTCTAAGTAATGTGCCATCATTGGTGATACTTTACTTCTATCTACTTCTTCTCTTGTCATACTTAATCCTCTAATATATTATAACAGTAATTTAAAACATGGGAAAGTTAAAGACAAAAATAGACAAAAAAAAAGGCTATTACTTAGCCGATTTTTTACTATATTCACAAGTCATACCTTCATCTTTAAATAATTCACAATTTGCATTAGTATGTCTTGCAACATGCTCTGATGCATTTACACATTCACTAGACTTTGGATTATCAACTGTTTTCGTTTTTGTTTTATAGCAAGTATAATCATCTGCACGATACTTACAATAACAATTTGACACGGTAACCGTGATACTACAACTTGCTTTCTTTCCATCGCTGTTCTTTACATAATAATTAACTGTTGTTGTCTCTCCATTTTTATTTAACGATACTTGCTTTGTCTTACCACTTGTACCACTATAACTTGATGAAAAGCCATAATATGACGTTGCATTTTTTGGTGTTGCTGTTACAAGTCCTGATTTGTTAACACTCAATGTACATGATGGATCACCTTCTTGGCTTACTGGCGTACTACCTTCAATGGTTACAGTAAATTTATTTGATGTTGCCTTATTTCCTACATTATCTTCAACTGTTAATGTTTGATCCTTACTTGTCTTACTATATTCTTTGCATACTCTTTCTTCTTTACATCCACTTTCATTATCAGAACAAACTGCACATACTGTGACTGGATCTTTGGACTTAATATTTGTATTATTTGGTGATAAAGTTACTTGTGGTGAAATATTATCAATTTTTACTGTAATATTTTTCTTACTTTCTACATTATCAACATTAGTTGCAATAACTGTTACATTACTTGTTCCATTATTACTAATAATAACTTTTTTATCAGTAATATTTGCATAATCACAATTCTTATCACAATTAATTGTATATTTTAAAGATTTTAAATTAGTTTCATCAGGTATAGTAACATTAATTGTTACATTATTCTTAGACCATGCATCACCAGTTACATTTTCTAACGCTAAATCAAATTCAACAGGATGTTTCTTTTTGAAAACAAAGATTAAAACAACTATTAAGGCAATTAAAATAACTGCCAAAATAACTATGATTATAATAGCCTTAGTTTTTTTATTGTTTCCTTTATTATCTTTAACAACTTCTTCTTCGCCGGTGTTATAAAAATCAGAATAATCATTCTCTTCTTCAATTGAATTTTCGTAATCTTCATTTGTATGCATTACTATCACCTCAACTATAATTAATATTATCACACAAACCGTTATTTATCAATATTATGCCAAAAAAAAAGTGCTTATTTTACATAAACACTTACTTTTGTTCTATCTTTTCCTAAACGTTCAAATTTAACAACGCCATCAACTTTTGCAAATAATGTATCATCGCTTCCTCTTCCAACGTTTTCTCCTGGATGAATCTTTGTTCCTCTTTGACGATAAAGAATACTTCCTGCACTAACCATTTCACCATCACCAACTTTAGAACCTAATCTACGTCCAGCAGAATCACGTCCATTTGTTGAAGAACCTTGTCCTTTTTTATGTGCAAATAATTGAATATTTAACTCTAATTTTATCATTACACGCTCTCCTTTACTTTAATATTTTTAGGATAATCTTTTGATAAACTTTTTAATAAATCAATCATATTATTAATAAGTTTAATCGTAACTTCATCATGTTTTAGAATATTTATTTCCATAATATCACGATAATATTCATAAGAAATAGCATCACTATCAATCGATATAATACCATTTATTGTTGTCGTAACAATACTTGATACGGCACTACAAACAATATCTTTACCAATATTATCATATTCACTATGACCAGTTACTTCAATTTTATTTTTTGATACTGAAACCTTAATCATAATTAACCAATTTTATTAATCTTAACTTCTGTATATGGTTGTCTATGACCTTGTTTCTTTCTTGTTGAAGTTGTATTAG
>CACZNM010000110.1 GCA_902782535.1 uncultured Erysipelotrichaceae bacterium | reverse complement strand
TTATACTGCAACATTCTATTACTATAATGGAACAGCAGTAACAAGCACAACACAACAGTGTACTATAAGCAGTAGTTCAACATGTTCTGTATCGATACCACAAGCAGTAACAGGAAGTAAAGGAACATATAGTAATGCATATTATGGATTATCAACAAGTACTAAAAATATGACAGTAGCGATAGATAAGAATGCTACATCTATTTCATTAAATGCTAACGCTACATATTATGCTTTATATAGTAGTGAAGTAACAATTAATTATCCAACGAATACATCAGCAAAAGCTAGTGTATCAGCATATCGAAATCAATGGTTATCAAGTAAAACTGCTATGGCAACAACTGTCCTTTCTACGACCGAAACAGGAACAAGCAGTGACTATAGTTTCACAAGTAGTGTAGATGGATACAGTTTATATGGATTTGCAACTAGTGCAAGTACCAATGAAAGTACATATAATAGTGTTGCAAGCTTAAAGAATAGTAGTGCAACAGAAGCCTATGCAATATTATCTAAATCAGTAACCGCTACATTCTATTATTCAAAAGCAATTACTGGAACCGTTGGAAGTGCAACTAGTGCGAATGCTAATCAATATATAAGATGTACAAGTAGTGGAGCAGAGATAAGTAATTCTACGATAACTGTACCGTCAATAACAGAAGAAATTCTACCAACAGGAACAGCAAGAGTAGAAGGATGGTCGAAAGAAAATACAAGTATGACAATAGCAAGTACAATAGATACAAGCAATTTAAAATATTATGCAGTATATCAAAACAATGTAACAATATATAAACCAAGTAGTACAAGTGCATGTAATACAACAAATACTATATTTAGTAGAAATGCATATATTAATATAGTAACACCAACAGTAGATGCAACAACATATACAGTAGTATTAGCAACATCAAGTACAGGAACAGAGAATAATGCAAGTTATACACCATATACAGGATATAACCTATTAGGATTTGCAACAGCAAGGAATAATAATACAACTTCGTATGCAACACTAAACGCTTTAAGAGATAGTGATAGAACAATAGCATATGCAGTATTGACCAAAGAGGAAAGCGAAAATGCAACTTTATATTATTCCAATAGCTATTCCGGAGCAAAGACAAGTACAACAACTTCTGGAACTAAGACGACATATTTAAAATGTACAACAAGTAATACTAAAGCAGGAACAAGTGTAGTTCATGGAAGTTGTACATTGCCAACATCACCAACAGGAGAAAAAGCACCGTATGGTACTGATAAGATAGACTGGTCAAGTGAAACAAATAGTGTAAGTGTAGCCGAAACGTGTACAACTGGAAATACATACTATCGAATATATCAAAGTGCATTAACCATATATTATCCAACGAGTACGACTATATCCACAAGTAAGGATGATGTTTTATATAGAATTGGAATATTGAATAGTGCGGATGATACATCATTTACAAGAAGAATAGTAAATGGAGCAGAAAGTGTAACGCAATTAACAAATGCAAATATAACAAATAGTGTTTTAACAAATATGTATGGAACATTTAAAGGATTAGCAACAGCAGTAAATAGTTCAAACGTGTCAAATATCGATGCATCAGGAATAGTAAGTCCAACGGCAAATACAAAAACATATTATGTAGTTACAACAGGTAATACATATAATATAACATTTAATGTTAATGGAAATGGTGGAAGTAATAGTAATGAATCATGTACTGAAACGACAGTATGTACAAGTACTTCAGGAGGAGCAACAAAAACTTGTAATATTACCGCACCACAAATTACTGTTCCAACTAACTTTGCGTTAATAGGATGGTCAAGTTCTCAAAATAGTCATACTAATAATTGGAGTCCAGGAGAAACGAAAACTGCTTCAGCAAATGGAACATATTACGCTCAAACGATTGCAGGGGAAGAACATACAATTACCTTTATTAAAGGTAGTAAGACGCTAAGTATCATACCAGATGGATGTACAAGTACATCAACCGGCGCGGTTTGTACATGTGATTCAAGAGTATATAATGGTGCAGCACTTCAGTCTTGTGAAATTACTTCACCAACGTTTACTTCTTCTCGACCATATGTTAGTTATTGGATATCAACTAATTCTAATAATAAATGGGATACCGGTGAAACAAAAATTGTTGATATTGATGATGAATACACGGCAAGGTCATGTACAAAATCAACAAGTATTGTAGATGGTGCATGTTCAATTGATGAATGTACATCAAATGGTAATACATTAACATGTAAGGAAACAACTAATAACGAATGGTTAACTGGTTGTGGAACATCTAAACAAGGTACTACTTGTGGAGAATGTCCTGGTTACTTCTATGAACCATGTACGCCACAATGCAGTAGTAATGTATCATGTTTGATTGAAAGTGGTGGAACGCAGGGTACTTGTAATTATTATGAAATTAAATGTTATAATCAAGCAAAATGTAGAACAACAACATATACATGTTCAACTGGATAAAAAGAGTGAAATTAAATTTCATTCTTTTTCTTTTCTTTTAAAATAATATTTTATATAATAATCTTAGGTGATATTATGGCTCCAATTTATGTAAAAAGTGTTTATTCTTTTTTATCAAGTACTATTACAATAGATGAGTATATTTCTTTTGCTAAAAAAAATAATTATTCTAATCTATGTCTTTGTGATGATAATATGTATGGAGTAATGGAATTTATTAAGAAATGTCAAGATAATAATATTAATCCTATAGTTGGAGTAGACTTTAATAATCTCTTATTATTTGCTAAAAACTATAATGGTTATCAAAATCTTTTACATTTAACTAGAGTTAAAAGCGAAAGAGAATTAGGTATCAATGATTATCAAGATTATTGTCATAATTTAGTATGCTTTATTGATTGTGATAACGAAAATAAAGATAATTTAATAAAGATTTACGATGATTATTATCTTTATAGTAATAATATAGATAACAAAGAATATCTGTATTTGCATAAAACATTATGTTTAAATAAGGAAGATGTTGATACATTAAAATATTTAAATATGCTAAGAGATAATAAAACTGTTTTAGATGAATATGAATTTAATAAGGATATTTATTATCTTGATTATAATTGTGATGAATATCAAGAATTTTATAATAAATGTCATTTAGAATTACCAAAATACGCATTAAATATTCCGGATTTTTGTAAATATAATGATACAAAAGGGTTAAACAGTGATGAATACCTATATAATTTAAGTATCAAAGGATTAAATAAAAGATTTAATAACAAAGTAACAATGAAATATAAAGATAGATTACTTTATGAATTATCTATTATTAAACAGATGGGATATAGTAACTATTTTTTAATTGTTTATGACTATATTAAATATGCGAAAACCAATAATATCTTAGTTGGACCAGGTAGGGGAAGTGCTGCTGGAAGTTTGGTTAGTTTTTCCCTTGGTATAACAGAAGTGGACCCTTTAAAATACGATTTATTATTTGAAAGATTTTTAAATCCTAACCGTGTTACAATGCCTGATATTGATACCGATTTCCCTGATATATTAAGGGATAAAGTTATAGAATATTGTATTAATAAATATGGAGTTGATAAAGTATCTTTAATTACCACTTTTACACCTTTTGGTAGTAAACTTGCCATTCGTGATATGGGAAGAATTATGAATATTCCCTTGTATGTTATTGATGATTTAACAAAAAAGATTGGAAATAATTCGTTATTGGAGGCCATAAGCGATAATAAAATTAAAGAATTAATTAATAGTGATCTTAAACTTAAAAAATTATATACTGTTGCTACTAAAATAGAAGGAATACCAAGACATTCTTCTATTCATGCTGCAGGGGTTATAATGTCCAATACACAATTAGAAAAAATAATTCCTTTAACTTATTATGAAGAAAAATATGTATCATGTTATGAAGCAAAATATTTAGAAGAAATGGGTCTTTTAAAAATGGATTTTCTTGGTATTAAGAATTTAACAATGATTAGTGAAATGATTAATTTAATCAATCAGGAAGATATTAAGTTCAATGCTATTCCTTTAACAGATAAAGATACTTTTAAGATATTTGCTAGTGGTGATACTGTGGGTATTTTTCAATTTGAAAGTAATGGTATGAAATCATTTTTAGAAAGACTTAAACCAGATTGTTTTATGGATATTTATAATGCTAATGCGTTCTTTAGACCTGGACCGAGTAATTACATTGATTTATATATTGCAAGGCGTAATGGTAAAACTAGTATCGATTATTTTGATGATAGATTAAAACCCATATTAGAAGATACTTTAGGTATTATTGTTTATCAAGAACAAATTATGCAAATCGCTAATGTTATGGCCGGTTTTACAATGAGCGAAGCGGATATATTAAGACGTGCAGTTAGTAAGAAAAAAATTGATGATATCAAGAATTTTCATGATAAATTTATTGATGGCTCCATAAACAATAATTATTCTAGTGATTTAAGTGAAAAGATTTTTCAAATGATTTTAGACTTTGCAAGCTATGGATTTAATAAAAGTCATAGTGTTGCTTATAGTATTATTTCTTATAAAATGGCGTATTTAAAGTATCATTATCCTTTATATTTTTATAAAGTTTTATTAGATAATTCTATTTCTGATAATCAAAAAACTATTGAATTAATTAAAGAATGTAAAAAGAAAAATATAACAGTATTAAAACCTGATATTAATAAAAGTAATGATAAGTATACGATATCTCATGGAAAAATATTGTTACCTTTTAATACAATTAATAGTGTAAGTAGTGTTAATGCCAAAAAGATTATTGAAATAAGAAACAATAGTTTTTCTGATATATATGATTTCTTTATAAAAATGATAGAAAATAATTTTAGTAAAAATATTATCATATCTTTAATAAATTCTGGTTCTTTAGATTCTTTTGGTTATAATCGTAAAACATTGATAAGTAATTTGGATAATTTAATTAATTATGGTAATTTAGTACATGATTTAGGAAATGATTTTGTTCTAAAGCCAGAGATTAATATTACCGATGATTATACCAATGAAGAGTTAATTAATAATGAAAAAGAGATATTTGGTTTTTATTTATCTAATCATCCCGTTACATATTATCGAAGTAAAATAGGAAATTGTATTAGTTTAAATAAGATAAAAGATTATTTTAATAAAAATATTAAAACGATTCTTATGGTTGATCGAATTAAAGAAATTACTACTAAAAAAGGAGAGAAAATGGCTTTTTTGACATGTAGTGATGAATGTTCGAGTATTGATGCCACTATTTTCCCTAATATTTATAAAGATTTTAATACCATTAAAAAAGGTGATATTGTTACTATTGATGGCAAAATTGAGAGAAGAAGAGATTATGAAATAATCGTTAATAAGATAGAGAAAATATCGAAATAATTAGAACAAATTATCATAATATTTGTTCTTTTCTTATGTCAAAAAACTTTAATTTTATCCCTAAATCATGTATAATAATAAAAGAGGATATGATATGAAGTTAGATACATTAAATGAAGAACAAAAAGAAGCGGTTACTTATTTAAATGGACCACTTTTGATACTTGCAGGAGCCGGTAGTGGAAAGACGAAAGTATTAACAAGTAGGATTGCTTACTTAATTGAAAAAGGGGTTAATCCTTATAATATACTTGCGATAACATTTACGAATAAAGCCGCTGCTGAAATGCGAGAACGTGTTATTAAATTAATTGGCGGAGAAGCAAGCATGATGCAAATCTCTACTTTCCATTCTTTTGGTTTAAGACTTATTCGTGAAAATAATGAATATTTAAATTTAGATAATAATTTTGCTATCTTTGATACAGAAGATAGCTTAACAGCAATTAAAAGAGTATTAAAAAGACTTGATATTGATAGTAATAAGTTTTCTCCTAAAGCTTTTAGAAATAGAATTAGTAGTCTTAAAAATGATTTAATTATGCCTGTTGATTTCAAACGTTATGCAAGAGGAGATTTTGATGAATTATTAGAAAAAGTTTATCCCGAATATCAAAAAGAATTACGTGATAATAATGCTGTTGATTTTGATGATTTACTTATTTTACCAATTAAATTATTTAAAGAAAATCCTAATATTTTATTAAAATATCAAGAAAGATTTCAATTTATTTTAATAGATGAATATCAAGATACAAATGAAGCTCAATATCGTTTATCTAAGATGCTTGCTAATTATTATAAAAATATTTGTGTTGTTGGTGATTCTGATCAAGCGATATATGGATTTAGAGGGGCTAATTTTAAGAATATTTTAAACTTTGAAAAAGATTATAAAAATTGTAAAACAATTATTTTGAAAAAAAATTATCGTAGTACTAAAATGATTTTAGATGCTGCCAATTCCGTTATTAAAAATAATATTAATCGTCATCCTAAAGAACTTGAAAGTGTTAAAGAAGTAGGGGAAAAAGTAACCTATTATCGTGCGAAAAATGGTCTTGATGAAGTAAAATTTATTGCAAGTACCATCAATGATTTACAAAAGAAAAATGTCTCTTTAGATGATATTGTAATACTTTACAGAACTAATGCTCAATCACGTGTTTTTGAAGATGAATTTTTAAAATTAAATATACCTTATCGTATTATTGGTGCAGTTAACTTTTACGCCAGAAGAGAAATAAAAGATTTATTAGCTTATTTAAAGGTTATTAATAATCCCCGTGATGCTATTAGTTTACTTCGTAGTATTAATACTCCTAAACGAGGCATAGGTAATAAAAGTATTGAAGAGATTATTGAAAAAAGTAATGAAGAATCGATTAGTTTGTTTGATGCAATTTCTTCTGGTAAAGCTTTAAATTATAAGAATCTTATTTTAGAATTGCAGGAAGAAAGTACGCATTTGTCTCTCACAGAGTTAGTTGAAGAAGTATTAAGTAAGAGTGGACTAAGAGAAGAATTAGAAAAAGAAAACAGTGTTGAAGCGGAAACGAGATTAGAAAACTTAGAAGAATTTAAATCCATTACGAAAGCTTTTGAAGATAAATATGGTTTGATATCACTTCCTGACTTTTTGTATGAAGTAAGTTTAATTAGTGATAATACAGAAGTTACTGATTCTGCTAATCGTGTTACCTTAATGACAGTTCATTCTGTTAAGGGGCTTGAATTTAATTACGTCTTTATAACAGGTCTTGAAGAAGGATTATTTCCTCATATGAATGCCCTTGAAAGTAATAGTGAAATTGAAGAAGAGCGAAGATTATGTTATGTAGCGATTACAAGAGCTAAGGAAAAACTTTATATAACTAATGCTAGAACAAGAGTATTATATGGAAAAGATACGATAAATCCTGTCAGTAGATTTATTAATGAAATAGATGATGATTTAATAGAAAAAGTCAATAATGAAGATAATTATCTTACAAAAAACAATGAAGTAAAAAAAGTATTAATGAATAATGATGAAGAGAGTATTTTTAAAGTAGGGGACTTCGCTTATCATAATGTCTTTGGTACAGGGAAAGTTATTAGTATTGAAAAAAGTATTATTAAAATAGCGTTTAAAATGCCATATGGAATTAAAACATTAATGAAAAATCATCCTAGTTTACATAAAATAGAAGAATAAATGTATTTATTATGATATAATAAAAATGTTAGCTATGTTGAATGATAAGATGACGCTAGAAGAATTACAATTATTATAGAAGTTAAAAAAAGAGTTAAATAATAAGAAAGGAGAATTTGAAAAATGAAAAAAGATTTAACTTTAGTAATTTTAGCAGCAGGGATGGGCTCAAGATTTGGAGGTCTTAAACAAGTTGAACCATTTGGACCTAATGGGGAGTTTATTATTGATTATTCGTGCTTTGATGCAATTAAAGCAGGATTTACTAAAATAGTATTTATTATTAAAGAAGAAAATTATGAATTATTCCGCGAAACAATAGGAAGTCGTATAGAAAGTAAAATTGATGTTAAATATGTCTTTCAAGATTTTAAGAATGTACCAAAAGAATATGATTTAAAAGATCGAATTAAACCATTAGGTACAGCACATGCTATTCTTTGTGCGAAAAATGATGTTAAAGGTAACTTTGTTATGATTAATTCTGATGATTATTATGGACGAGATGCTTTTATGAAGATTAAAGATTTCTTTGATCATAATGATAAAGATTATGCAATGGTTGCTTTCCGTGTTTGTAATACTATGACAGAAAACGGTAGTGTAAAACGTGGAGTATGTAAATGCGTTAACAATTATTTAACAAGTATTATTGAAAGTAAAATAGAAAGAGTTAATGGAGAGATTATTGCAGCGCCATTAGATGGAAGAAACAGCTTTCAAGTAGAGGAAAATGACCTTGTTTCCATGAATTTCTTTGGCTTTAAGGATAGTTTGTTTGAGGTTCTAGAAAAAGGTTTATTGGAATTTTTGGAAAGAAATAAAGATGATTTATCAACCTGTGAGTACTTAATCCCTGATGTTGTTGATAGAGAGATTCAAGGTGATAAAAATGTTTGCGTTCTTGAATCAACTGATAAATGGCTTGGTATTACCTATAAAGAAGATAAGGATTATGTTGTAAGTGAATTAAGAAAATTAATTGATAATGGAGTATATCCTGAGGATTTATGGAAATAGAAGAAAGAATAAAATATCTTTGTGACATCATTAATAAAGCCAATTATGACTATTATGTTTTAGATAATCCAACCATTACTGATCAAGAATATGATAAATATTTGGATGAACTTTATAAATTAGAAAATAAGTATCCAGAACTAGTTAGAGATGATTCACCAACTAAAAAAATAGGTGGCGAAGTTCTTGATAAATTCAATAAAGTTACTCATGATAAACCAATGATGAGTTTATCGGATGTCTTTAATGAAGAAGAGATTTTGCTTTTTGATTCTAGAATTCGAAAAGAAGGAATTAATCCTCAATATGTTTGTGAATTAAAGATTGATGGACTATCCGTATCTTTGAAGTACGAAAACGGAGTTTTTATAAGTGCTGCGACACGTGGGGATGGGATAACTGGTGAAGATATCACGAATAATGTAAGGACTATTAAAACAGTTCCTCAAAAAATCAATGAAAATATTGACATTGAAGTTCGTGGGGAAATCTTTATGAGTAAAAAAACATTAGAAGAATTAAATAATGAACGTGAGAAAAACGGGGAAAGTCTTTTTAAAAACTGTCGTAATGCTGCAGCGGGGAGTATTAGACAATTAGATAGTTCTATTGCTAAAAGCCGTAATTTAGAAGTATTTATTTATCACTTGCCTAATCCTGAAGATTATGGTATAAAAACACATTTAGAAGCATTGGAATATATGGAAAAATTAGGCTTTCGTACGAATAAAGCTAATAATAAATTAGTTAATAATGTTCAGGAAGTATTAGACTATATTGAAGAAAAAGGAAAGAAAAGAGAATCGCTTCCGTATGATATCGATGGTGTTGTTATTAAATTAAATAATTTATCTGATCAAAAGAAAATGGGTAATACTATTCGTTACCCAAAGTGGGCAACAGCATATAAATTTCCTGCTGAGATTAGTTATACTAAGCTTATTGATATAAAGTTTACGGTAGGTAGAACTGGTCAAGTTACGCCTAATGCCATATTGGAACCAGTTATAGTTATGGGATCAACAATATCGAAAACGACTTTGCATAATGAAGATTTTGTTACCCTGAAAGAAATTAAAATAGGGGATATTGTTGGTATCAAAAAAGCTGGTGATGTTATTCCAGAAGTTGTTTGTGTTCTAAAAGAAAGACGTGATGGAACCGAAAAAGATTTTCATATGACCAAAACTTGTCCTATTTGTGGTAGTTTATTAGTAAAAAAGGATACTGAAAGTGCTTATTATTGTGTCAATGAAAGCTGCGATCGAAGAAAGATTGAAAGTTTAATTCACTATGCATCTCGTGATGCCATGAACATCACAGGTTTTGGCGAAAGAATTATCGAAGATTTTTATAACTTTGGTTATATTAAAAGTATCGTTGATTTCTATAAATTAGATGAAATAAGTGAAGAGTTAAAGGATTTAGAAGGTTTTGGTAATAAAAGTATTCAAAATTTACTTGATGAAATTGCCAACAGTAAGCATAATTCCCTAGAGAGATTAATATTTGGACTTGGTATCCGTTATGTTGGTAAAAAAACAGCCAAAGTCTTAGCGCGTACTTATAAAAATATGGATAATTTAATTAAAGCCTCTTATGAAGAATTAAAAAGTATTTCTGACGTAGGTGAAGTAATCGCTGGAAGTGTTTATGATTATTTTCAAAATGAATCCAATATAATTCTTATAGAAAAGCTTAAAAATTTAGAAATCAATATGAATTATTTACAAGAAGAGGAAGAGAAAGTTGGTTTTGCATCTAAAACTTTTGTTATTACAGGGACTTTATCGAAAGGACGAGAAGAAATACGTAATATGATAGAATCATATGGTGGTAAAGTATCTGATTCTGTTAGTAAAAAAACTGATTATGTTCTTGTAGGAGAAAATCCTGGTAGTAAATATGATAAAGCCTTAAAACTAGGAATAACAATTCTTAAAGAAGACGATTTAAATAAAATGGTTGAAGAATAAAAGTTCTACCAATAATTGGTAGTAAATATCATATAATAAAGTGATATACTTACCTTGTAAGGGGGAATTTATATAAAATTGTTAATCATTTTATTATCTATGCTTTTTGGTATTATAAATCAAAAAGAGGTAGTAATTTCTTTTACTTTTGTTGGTAATGAAATAAATGCTTTTAAAAAAGTTGAATTACCAAAATACGAAGAATCTACACCTGTTCTTGCTACTTATTATGGTCCTATAACGGCGTATGGTCCTGATTGTGTTGGTTGTACGACGGGATATACTGCTAGTGGCTATTATGTTCGTAATAATATCTATTATGAAGATAAAGAATATGGTAAAATACGTATTGTAGCAGCAGATAGGACATTACCTTTTGGAACTATAGTGCGTATTAAAAATCTAGATTTATTTGATGATGATATTATCGCTATTGTCCTAGATCGTGGTAGTGCTATAGGCTTTAAAAGAAAAGTATATTTTGATTTACTATATAAAAGTGAAAAAGACACTTTAACCTTTGGAAAAAGATATGCAACATTTGAAATATTGCGTAAAGGATATTAAAAGGCTGTTTTACAGCTTTTTTTCAAAAACTCCCCGTTTACAGTCAAATTTGTGTCATTTTAAAAAAAGTCAATTTTTGCTACTATAATATATAAAAGCAATTATATAAAAAAAGTTTGACAAATAATGTAAAGTATGATATAATAAGTCTACGAAATGGATAGGAAGGGTATGTCCATGAGTTTAGGGGTGGTTTTAGATGAAACAAAATTATATATTTGAATACCAAAACGAAAACGAATTTAGAAAAATTGAAAGATCAGTAAGAAAGTATAATATGCTTGCTTATAAGAAATTAACTTTCGATTACTATCCACAAATTAAAAGTGGTGATTTTGTTGGTAAATTAGTTAGTGAAGATAAGAAAAATGGTATTAAGTCATATGACTTGATTTTACCAACTGATGATATGTTCGTAAAAGTTCATGGTGAAATAGTTTTACATTATTCGGTATATACTGATAAGAACATTGTTTTATTAACAAATATTACATGTGATGATAATATCCTAGAAGAAGGACATCGTACAGAGCTTAAGGCTTATAAAGGTGTTATGATTAGTAAGGATAATCCAGAAAAAGATATGTTCAAAATTAACTTACTTAATATGTTACAGAAATAGTTTTATAAAGGAAAGTAAAAGAAGTGGTACCACTTCTTTTATTATTTATGTCTACTATTAGTTTCCTCTATAATGCTATTTACTTTTGAATAAAAACTCATATCCCATAATCTGCCATTAACATAATACGAGTCTAGTCTTATACCATTAAATTCTGCTACTTTCTCGTGCAGTCTTATTGATGGCGTATTAAATTCAAAAACTGTACTAGTAACACTAGCAATACCAATAGAGAATAATTCGTCATAAAGATTATTGATAACCATCGTTCCTAAGCCATGATGGTGTAATGATGGATTAATACCAATTTCGATTTCTACATTTTTACCATTAGCATTACTTCTTAAAATATTAACATATCCTGCATAATTATTACTATTATCTAAAACAATATAACTATAATTCATAAAAGCTTTAGTTATTCCGTAATTTTCATTACCTTTTTGTAAAAAATATTTATCTTCTCCAAGAGGAATTGTGAATCCAGATCTATTTTGCATAGCTTTAATATGTCCTGATAAAACTTTATTTACATCAATATTTTCTTTTTCAAATGAACTTGGTCTAATCATTTTAAATCCATTAGGTAATTCAATTTTTTCTCTCAATTCCTTCTTTTCAGTATCTAATAATGAAGTAGAAATAGAGTTATTATTTGGAATTATAATCCCATTTTCTTTTTTCATATTCGGAATATGTTGAAACATCATATTTGATTCAATGCTATTACCATTAGCCATTCCATATGGAATAGTACCATAATAATTCATATTCGTTTTACTTAATAGATTCAACATATTGTCATTACTTCCATTAACTGATAATGATATACTATGAACTTTTGAATTATGAACATAATTAATATAATCATCAATTATATATCCAGATAATTCATTTGCTATATCACTTCCCAATGCTTTATCAAGGAAAATATTTAGATTAGCTCTTCTATTAGACCACATAAGATTACTTAAGCCAATAATACCAATAACTCTATCTTTGCATTTTATTGTAAAAGGAAATTGTAGTTTTGGAATAGAATAATCTTGTGAAAAGCGTTCTAAATCTTTTTCCGATACACCAGGTATTAATAATTCGTTTGTTATTATAATGTTGCTACTTAAAATAATTTCCTTTTTCTTTATTTCAGATTTATTTTTGGCTTTATAAGTGATTTCTTGTATTTCTGTTATATTTAATGAATTGGATAAATAATTAGTAAATTCACTTAATATTTCATCTTTGTCCTGTTCATCTAAATCTCTATTAACCTCAAATCTTATAGAAGAAGCATTATTCTTAGCATCAACATTGTATAGTCCAATATATCCTATATATTCGCCATTCTTGTTAGTAATAGCTGCTCTGTAAACGGTTGGCATTCCTTTTAATATTGTTTCAACTTCTTCATCAGTTATATTTGAATTATCTTTAATTAGTTGTTTTGTTGCATCCATATATGCATCAAAACTTCCTATTAGATATTTAGTTGTTTCCAATTTCGCAATAAAATTTTCATTCATTATAAACGCTCCCTAATATTAATGAATATTTTAGCATATTTTTATTTAAAATTCAAACTATCGTTTTTTAAATTTCAATATTCTTTCCATTATAATCATTACAAACTGCTGATGTGAAATCAGGCATATCAAGAAAAACTTTATCATATTCGTTTATTACTTTTCCAAATTATCGGTATCAGGTTTAATGTTTTCTAGCCATTCAATATTCATATACTTCACCCCTTAACTCATATTATTATAGCAAAAAGATTCTTTTAGGGTTAATTTTATAAAAATAAGTTCTTCGGATATAAAAAAAACAGTCTTGCTAGACTGTAAATTTCTAGTGGTGCGGGTAACAGGAGTTGAACCTGCACTCCGAAGAACTGGTTCCTAAGACCAGCGCGTCTGCCAATTCCGCCATACC
>CACZNM010000109.1 GCA_902782535.1 uncultured Erysipelotrichaceae bacterium | reverse complement strand
TTATATATTTCAATTATTTTAAAATAATCAACCATTACTTCTGTATTATCATTACTTTTAGGTATCTTAACATATTTCTTTACTTCTTCATATTTTTGCTTTTTTCTTTCTACATACTCAATTAATAAACGAAAATTATTTTTGTTATCCGTTATTAAATATTGTAATTCTCCTTTAGAATACTTTTTTAATTCACTATTATATTTATTTTTTTTTATAGCAAAAAAAGTTCCTTTTCCTTTAATAATATCGTTAATTCTGTGGTTATCTAATTTTACTATAATACTATTTTGATATTTTTTTACTAATTTATTTCGATATCTTGATACATTAATATCATCAGGAATATCATCAAGACCAATAAGTAAAAGATAATTTTTTAAAGTTTTTAAGTAATCTAATTCTTGTTTACTATAATATATTTCATCTTTTTTACGAATATTAAATGAAACTGGATAATTATATAAATCTCTTACGACATTTTCAAAAAAATGCTCATGACAATGACCTATTTCTCGATGATTATCATTGGTATATATAATACATTCAAATGGATAATATAATGAAAATTTATTTTCAAAAGAATCAGTAATATTATTACTTATATTAAAGCCATCATAGAAATTATCTTTCTCATAAAAAACATATTCTAATACTTGGCGCTCCTTGTCCCAAAATGGTGTTGGTAAATTATTCTTTCTAAATTTATTATAGCGTTTATTAAATTCCTTGTAATCAAATTTTTTCATATGTACTCCATTTATTATTTTATTATAACATATTATTTGAAGATAAATATAAATTAAATTATAGTAAAAGACTAAAATTCAGAAATTACAATTCAAAATTTTAGTCATTCACTTTTATTCAATAATATAAGGATTAGTTGCAGATCCATCACCATAATTAATTTCTGTATTTGCTTTTAAATTGATAACAGGGCGAATCAACCTAGAAGTACTTCGAGCACTTCCTGAATTCATTTGATCATTTTGATCCATAAACAAAATAACATTATATTTACTATATGAATATCGATATGATTGTGGGGTAAATAGCCACATTTCTTCACCGGAATGTAAATAATATCTTGAATTTTTATATCCCCATAAAGCACCAGTATATATTATTTCATCACCTGTAATTAATCCAACTGGATATGTCAAACTACCATTAGTTGTACTAGTTTCTTCAACAGTGAAAGAATCATTTTTATTCGGACATGCTAAAGTTATAACTGGATTTGTAGATGAGACACTATCATACGCACGAAGCCTTGTATCTTCATGTAACTTATATCCTGTACCAGTAGCAATGGTTTTATCATTACAAAAAACAGAATCCGCAATGTATGATGTTACATTCTTTCCATTATTTTGCTTAACACTAAAAGTATTAGCATACCAATTATCAAGAGCTTTCTTCACAACACTACTTCTATTATTTATTTGAACTTCCTCTCTAGTATTATAATTCATTGATACATAGGTAACATTAGCACGTGTTGCACTAGTGAAACTATTTACTTTAATCATGTACACGCAAGAACCGGTACTAGATGTTAGCATACATGTATATGGTGTTTTGGCAAGTTGAGCTGGGTTATTTATCATTTCATCGGTAGTCATTTGAACCAATGGATAATTATTAGTACCAGTTGCTATTTTAAAATCAGTATAATCACTTGCATCAGTAGTGTATGTATAACTTTCTCCCCAATAATATGGTGTTCCGGCTTTAAACGTTTCGGTTATAGCATAATTTGTTTCGATAGGTGTAGTACTAACATTGTACATATATCCCATGAAAGTTGGACCATAACCATTATTATATATATATTTGCCAATTCCTGTAGATAACCCCGCTGTCTTATTACCATCAGCTGCAAGAGTGGTTCCATTATAAATCATACGAATACTACCATCTTCATTAATACGTATTATTTTCCAAAATAAATCACCAAATTTTACATTATTATTAATTACTTCACCACGATATATGTATGAATAATTTCCTGTATTATTACCGACTTCCACACGATATATGCCTTGTTCACTATCGAATGATGATACTTCTCTATAAGAGTATTTATATCCGTCAATATAATTTGTATCTAAATGCACACCAGTTATTTTATATAAATCATTGCATGTAGAACCAATATCACGATTACCACATGTATAATAGCCAATATAATTTTCTGATAAAGCATCGCTTATTGTATTAGTCATTCTAAATCTACCTGTTGATTCGTCGAACGTATAATCAGTAGAAAAATACCATGTTGATACATTATTATTAACAACATTCGTCTGTGGTGTATTATATACAGAATAATATGTATAAGTCATAATTGGCGCCGTTTGATTTATATTAGGACTTCCTTTACTAGCTATATATGTTTTTGCATCATTAACACTATCTGATAAATTTTCAGTTACTAATATACAATCATTAAGTTTTGTAAAACCATTATTAAGACAATAATTATTTCCTATTACATAAATCTCTTTATTATACTCTTGAACTATCTCCCCATTTTTAGTTACTTTAAAGTGCAATGTAGTATTGACATTACTATCATTCTTACTTTCCGTAAACACTTTTATATTTACTGTTTCATTTCGATTATAATTATATGTTAATGCCAAACTTTCATTTTGATTTGTATCTTCATTTCCTTTAGAATCAATATAACTAAAATATATTTTATTCTCTGGATTAGTTATTTCAAGAGTTACTATATCATTTTCATCTAATAATTCTCCTTCTTCTTCTAAAAGGTAATCATTTGTTAAATAGGTCATAAAGTAACTTTTACCATTTTCAACGAAACTCTCTCTTGTTGTTGCACTACTTGGTAAGCTTTTCTCATTTAAGTCTCCTTCTACTCCAAATTTAACATTCATATAATGATATCGATAATCTTCTGCAGCGTAATTTGCATTTATATCTGTATCACTTATTATTACTCTATCACTTAACCACATTCTAAGTTTATATACTCGCTCTACTGTACTATTTGTGTTGTGCACTACTGAATCTATCCATATCTTCCTGTTATTTATACTATCAAAACTTACAGCATCTAATAAATATGTTTCAGTATTATTATCTATTTCTATCAAATCAAAGACGATATCTTTATCCATAAATCTTTCATATGGACTTTCTAAGTCTGTACCATATTTTAAATATATTTCGTAGTGTACATTTTTATCGGATGTATTCTTTCCTCTTACTGTAAATGTTACATAATTATCATTCCTTGCTCTTGCTTCCTCTTTTGTCATTGG
>CACZNM010000108.1 GCA_902782535.1 uncultured Erysipelotrichaceae bacterium | reverse complement strand
CCAATGACAAAAGAGGAAGCAAGAGCAAGGAATGATAATTATGTAACATTTACAGTAAGAGGAAAGAATACATCCGATAAAAATGTATACTATGAAATATTTTTGAAATATGGAACAGATTTAGAAAGTCCATATGAAAGATTTACAGATAAAGATATTGTATTTGATTTGATAGAGATAAATAATAATACAGAAACATATTTATTAGATGCTGTAAGTTATGATAGTATAAATAACAGGAAGATATGGGTAGATTCAGTAGTGCATAATACGAATAGTACAGTAGAGCGAGTATATAAACTTAGAATGTGGTTAAGTGATAGAGTAATAATAAGTGATACAGATCCGAATGCAAGTTATGAAGCAGAAGATTATCGATATCATTATATGAATGTTAAATTTGGAGTAGATGGAGACTTAAATGAGAAGAGTTTACCAAGTAGCGCAACAACAAGAGAAAGTTATGTAGAAAATGGTAAGAGTTACTTTATGACCTATTTAACCAATGATTATCTCTTAGAAGAAGAAGGAGAATTATTAGACGAAAATGATGTAGTAACATTAGAGATAACGAATCCTGAAAATAAATTATATTTTAGTTATATTGATTCCAAAGGAAATGAAAATAATAATCAAAATGAAAGTTTACAATTGACATATAATTATAATCGAAATGAGACAGTAAATATCAAAGTATTCACAGAAAGTAGGAATGATACGAATGTCAAAACGATATTACATTTTAAAGTAACGAAGAATGGGGAAATAGTCCAAGAATATAATAAAGAAGTATATGTAATAGGGAATAATTATTGTTTAAATAATGGTTTTACAAATCTAGCTGATTGTATATTAGTAACGGAAAATTTATCGAATAGTGTTAATAGTGCAAAAACATATATTAATTCGAAGGGAAGTCCTAATATTAATACGACTGCGCCTACATATACTTACGTTGAAGAACAAATACAAAATGTTACATATGTAGGAGAATCAGGTTATCCTAATTGGCGTTTTAGTGATAAATATGAATTTAATAGTTCCACGGGAACATTTACTTTGAAGAAGGAAGATGGAACAACTAATGAAACTTCTACAGTTCCTTTATCTAATGACGTAGTAGGAAAGTATACAGCGGGAACGACAAGATATGGTTATAGTAGTTTAGGTGCTATTTTTAAAATAGATTCAGTTGATACAGTTAATAATAGTATAACCGGAACCAAGATAACTTATAAGATTACTTCTAGTTTTGATAGTCAGGTTGGTTTATATCGAGTTCAAGATAATGATGGTGATTCTTATATTTATAGAGGGGATGTAAAAAATAATAATGTTTATTTTGGTGGATACTATTGGAAAATAATTCGTGTTAATGGTGATAACTCAGTACGTATGATTTTTAATGGTAAAACTTTGGCTGCTAATGGAAATAAGCTTGCAGGAAATGCCGTTGGTATTTCGACAACCGAATCAACCGGAACAGGAAGTACATATGCCTTTAATCAAGTATCGGGTGGTCCTACATATGTTGGATATATGACAACAGAAGAAACTAATTATTGGACAACTTCTTCTCTTATAAATTATACATTAATTGTAGAAAACACATCATATTATTTTGGCGATTCGTTTGAAACTTATACTGATGAGTGGGGAAATAGGGTATTTAGGCTTACAGGTAATACTTATTCGAGTAGATTAAAAGATTTGACTCAGGCACAAATTGATGCAAAGCCTTATACTTGCTCTGGAACGACGGCTGATAAGATATGTACGAAACTTGTAAAACTTAATTCAAGAGTTAATAATACTACTATAAGTGGATATTATATAACGTATTCACCAAATTATGTCACAGATCCATCATTGACTAAAACAGATGTTGAAAAAAATGAGTTAGATAGTAATGCCAAGAGGCAACTTGATATATGGTATCAAAATAAGTTCATGAATAATGACAATAATGGAAAATTAGCGAAAACTTATTTAGCAGATGCACCATTTTGTAATGATCGAAGTATTACAAGAACCGGTAGTTATAATTCGGGGTATTTACTAACAGATCATACTTATTATTCACCAAGAACAAGATTTATAGATACAGCATCTCCAAATAAAACTGCTACTTTGATGTGTAGTAAAAATGATTCTTTTACGGTAACAGAAACATCATCAACAAATGGTAAATTAACTTATCCTATTGGTTTAATAAGTATTGATGAGGTAGCATTAGCAGGTGGTAAATATAATGAAAAGAATGAAAATTTCTATTTAAGATCAAATAGTCATTATTGGACAATGACTCCGGCATGGTATATAGGATTTTATGCACTATCTGCTATGATGTTTGTTGGACCAAATGCTCTTTTTGATACTAGTACGACACCTGGTACTATGGCTCTTCGTGCTGTCATTAATCTTAAAGCAGATACTTTAATAAGCAGTAGTACTCCTGGTGATGGAAGTATAGAACATCCATATATTATTGAATAGAAAGTATTTGTAATAAAAATACTTTTTTTTCTAATACTAATAATGGTGATATAATGAAAAATTATAGTATATGGAAAGATAATATAAAATTAACTGATTTTCAAGTATTAGATAAAGATATTGAAACTGATATATTAATAATTGGTGGTGGAATAACGGGTATATCTATTCTTTATCAATTAAAAAACACTAAATTAAATACAATATTAGTTGATCAAGGAAAAATTGGTTTGCAAACAACTGCTAATAGTATAGGAAAATTAACGTTTTTACAAAATGATTTGCTTGATAAAATAAGAAACAGTTTTGGTGATGAAATAGGAAAAAAATATCTTGAATCACAAATAAATGCAATAAATATGGTAATTAGTATTATAAGAAAAGAAAAAATTAAATGTGATTTAATAAAAGTACCAAGTATTCTTTATACTAATAACATAAATGAAATAGAGAAAATAAAAGATTTAAAAAGATTTCTTGAAAAATGTAATATTAGAGTTAATTTAGAAAGTACTAGTCTTATAGAAAGTAAATATATGATAAAAGTAGATGATACATATATTTTTAATCCTTTAAAGTATATCTATGGATTAGCTAGAAAGCTTAATAATATTTATGAAAATACAAAAATAAAAAAAATAATAAAAAAAGATAAATATTATTTATGTTATAGTAATAAGTCTATTATTAAAGCAAAAAATGTAGTTATTGCATCGCATTATCCCTATTTTAATTTACCATTCATATTTCCTATCAAAGCTACATTAGAAAAATCTTATTTAAGTGCTTCAAAGTATTTAGGTAATGATATATCATTAATTAGTTATAGTAATCCATTTATATCTATAAGAACATATTTAGATTATTTAATATATTTAAGTAATTCTCATTCAATTAATAAAGATTGTGATGATAAAAATAATTTTAACGAATTAATAAAGAAAATAAATGATTTAAATTTGAGACCAAATTATTTATGGAGTAATATTGATATTATAACTAATGATGGATTACCGTATATAGGTAAAATTGATAATAATATGTTTATTGCAACAGGATATAATACTTGGGGACTTGCTACAAGTACACTAGCGAGTACAATTATTAAAGATCTTGTGTTAAATAAAGATAATCAATATGTATCTTTATTTGATCCAAAAAGGGAAAATTTATGGAAAATAATGGGTGGTTTTGGTGCAATATATAAGAGTTTATCAGGTTATATAAGTGGTTTTACCAAAAATAAAGATAAGAAAAAATGCACACATATGGGATGTCCTCTTATTTATAATGAAATAGAAAATACATGGGATTGTCCTTGTCACGGTTCAAGATTTGATGTGGATGGTAAAGTAATTATGTCACCTGCAAATAAAGATATAAAGTAGTTTTTTGTCTATTGGTATAAAGATATTCATTATAAACAAAATATATATGGTGATAATATGTTTGATACTTATGAAATAAAAATAATTAACGATGAAGAAATATTGTATATTTACCTGGATTTAAATTGTGAATTTAGTATAAAGGATTTTAATTTAAAAAGAGAGAAAATTAATAGTATTATTAAAAGATTTATTATTGAAAACAAAATAGATTTTAAAGGTAATTTAGTTACTTTAATCATCGGTAGTACAATTGTCTTTAATACCGTATTAAATAATTATGATATTAAAAGGAGTCAATATGTAATAAATGATAATATTAAATACGTTAGTAAAGAAGTGGTTAATAGTAATAATAATACTGTTAATAATCTTAATAAAAAAATCCAAGAAGAACAAATAAAAGAACAGGAACTAGTAAAACAATTGGAAAACAAAACGTCTAATAGTAAAAATAATGTAAACGCAACTAATAAGAAAAAAAGTAGTAATAAAGCTGTTAATAATAAAACTAGTGTACAAAATAATTTAAAAAGTAATAATGTAAATAAAAGTAAGGAAAAAAAGGTAGATGAAAAAATAAAGGAAAATACTGAAAATAAACAAGAAATAGATAATAATATCTATATATCATTGAATAAAAATGGTTATGTTATTAATATAGAATTAGAAGAGTATTTAATAGGGGTTGTTGGAGCGGAAATGCCAGCATGTTTTCATATAGAAGCATTAAAATCACAGGCAATTATTTCAAGAACTTATGCCTTAAAAGCTAAATCAAAAGTGAAAGTTCTTTCTTCTAATGAATCTAATCAGAGTTACAAAAGTAATGATGAATTAAAAAAATTTTGGGGAAATAATTATAATACTTATTATAATAAAATTGTTAATGCTGTTAAAGCTACTAAGGGAATGTATCTAGTTTATAATGGTAATTATATTGAAGCGGTGTTTCATTCTACAAGTAATGGTAAGACAGAGAGTTCTATCAATGTATGGGGAAATAGTTATCCATATCTTGTTAGTGTAGATAGTATTTATGACAATAGTAATCCATCTTTTACAAAAAATAAAGAGTTTACTTATAGTGAATTACAAGAAAAACTAGGCTTTGAAATTAATAATGAAACAGAATTTAATATTATTAATAAAACAAGTGGTAATCGAGTTAATAAAGTAGTAATTGATAATCATGAATATACAGGTGTTAAATTACGTAATATTTTAGGACTTCGTTCGGCAGATTTTGAAATAGAAAAGAAAGAAAATAAGGTAATATTTACAACGAAAGGTTATGGTCATGGTGTTGGCCTTAGTCAATATGGTGCTAATGGCTATGCTAAAAATGGTTATTCTTATAAAGATATTTTAAATCATTATTATAAGGGAGTTAGTATTAAGAAAATTATTTAATTTTTTTAATAGCACTATTAATACTATCACCTAGTATTTTTGATATTTCTTGAACATAATTATCCACATCCTTGGTGGATAAAAAATATGGTATAAAGTTTTTGTTATTATTAGAAAATTTAATTAAAACAGATGTTGTAATGCCAATAACAATGATAGGAATATGTAAAGCATTTTCATCAATATAAGAGTTTATATTAGTAATACCATGTCCAGGAGATATACCAGCATTATTTATTTCAATAGTATGATTTAAATAATTGATATTATTAGTTACAAAGGCATCAATTATAATTATTAAATTGGGTTTTATTTCTTTTGTAACGCTTATAATAGTCTTTGATGATAATATTCCTGTTTCTCCTAAAACACCAGGGATTAAAGCTGAAACTTTGGTGTTTTTTATTTTTATCCCTAGATTTTCTAAATATGCATTAACATTAATATGTCTTATAGTATTTGGTCCAATAGAATCAGCAGTATGATTTATACTTCCCAAACCAACGACGAGAATATGATCTTGTTTTTTTATATTAACTTTATTAATAAAAAATAATAGTTCATTAATTATAGATTTTTTTAAATTATTATTTATTTTTTTAAAGATAATAGTTTTATATATTTTATTATTTTTAATATTAGTTATAACCTTAATTCTATTATCTATTATTTGATTATTGATGATTAAATCATTTTGATATGGATAGATAAGATATTTTTTCATATTAATATTATAAATATTATTTAAAAAAAAATACGGATATTGTTTTAAAAAAAATAATTATTTGATATAATAGCATTGATTTTGAGGTCGATATGAATGTTAAATATAATTTAATAAAAAATGAAAAAAATACTAAAGCAAGACTGGGAACATTAGAAACTAATTATGGAACTTATGATACACCAATGTTTATGCCAGTTGGAACAAGGGCTACAGTTAAAGGTATTACTCCTGACGAGATTTATGATATTAAAAGTGGGATTATACTTGCCAACACCTACCACTTATGGTTAAGGCCGGGAGAAGATTTGATAGAAAAAGCTGGAGGATTACATAAATTTATGAACTATAATGGTCCTATTCTTACGGATTCTGGTGGTTTCCAAGTTTTTTCTCTTGCAAGACCTAAAGATATTACAGAAGAAGGAGTACATTTTAAAAGTCATATTGATGGAAGTAAGTTATTCTTAACACCTGAGAAATCTATTGAAATTCAAAATAAATTAGATAGTGATATTGCCATGAGTTTTGATGAATGTCCAGGATATCCTAGTACTTATGAATATATGGAAAAAAGTATTGAAAGAACTCTTAGATGGGCAAAACGTGGTAAGGATGTTTTTAATAATCCTAGACAGAGTTTATTTGGCATTGTACAAGGGGGAGAATATCCGGATTTAAGAAAGAAAAGTGCTATTGAAACTGCGAAAATGGATTTTGATGGTTATAGTATCGGAGGAACATCGGTTGGTGAAACAAAAGAAGTCATGTATAAAATGGTCGAATACGCTACAGAATATCTTCCCGAAAATAAAGTACGTTATTTAATGGGAGTAGGTGATCCTATTGATATTATTGAAGGAGTAATACGTGGTATTGATATTTTTGATTGTGTACTTCCAACACGTATTGCAAGACATGCTAATGCCTTTACAAAATATGGTAAAATTAATCTTAAAAATGCTAAGTAT
>CACZNM010000107.1 GCA_902782535.1 uncultured Erysipelotrichaceae bacterium | reverse complement strand
GTTTTAAACCCCTATGATTATCGTGCCAGTAGAATATTTGCTCTAACTTTTATGGTTAGAGTTTTATTTTAATAGAACAATTAAATATTATGATATAGTATATTAGAAATGAGGAATGATTTATGGAAAAAATAAATATTGATAACTGGAATAGAAATAAAACTTATGAATGGTTTAAAAAATTTTCAAACAGCACTTATAGTATGAATGTTAAAATGGATGTAACAAATTTATTAAAACACGTAAAGCAAAACAATGAATCATTTTTTATAGATCTATTATATATTGTATTAAAGGGTTTAAATTCAGTTGATGAAATGAGAATGAGATTAATTGATGATACTCCAGTAATATATGAAGATGTTAATCCAGCTTTTACAGTTATGACAAACACAGGAACTTTTGAAAATGTTAGATTTAATAATTGTAATGATTTTGAAAAGTTCTATCAAATGGCTTCAGAGCATATTGAAAATGCAAAAATGCAAAATCAAATAAAAAAAGAAGATTATAATCCCAATAATTGTTATAACGAATATTATATAACATGTGTTCCTTGGATAGATTTTACACAATTTACTCATCCAATACCTGATGACATTGCATCTCAATGCATCCCAAGAATATGTTGGGGAAAATATGTAGAACAAAATGGAAAATATGAATTAACGTTAAATATTACAGTTAGCCATATTTTTGTAGATGGATATCCACTTGCAAAAACATTTAATGAAATCCAAGAATTGTTAAATAATGCTGACGAAATATTAAAATAATTTAGTAATCATCTTGTATATATAAGCAATTATTTTAATATATTTTTATGATATAGTTTACATGGTTGAAGTTAAAAAATGTAAAGATGCTTGACTTTGTTAGGAGTTGAGCATATTTTATAACATTTAGAAATCATGTTATAATAGAGATGGAGTTGATAGTAATGGATAATACTAAAAGATTAGAAACGGAAAGATTAATACTTCGAAAATTTACAATGGAAGATGCAGAAGGAATGTTTGATAACTGGGCAACAGATCCAAAAACAAATCGATTTTTATCATGGTCACTTCATAAAAATGTTGATGAAACAAAAGAAGTTATTAGTAAGTGGATATCAAATTATGAAAAAGGTGAATATAATTGGATTGTTGAAACAAAGGATACACATGAAGTAATAGGAAATATTTGTGAGCAAGGGAAAAGTGTTAAACATAAAACAATATCACTAGGATATTGCTATGGTTCTAGATATTGGAATAAAGGTTATGCATCAGAGGTTTTAAGAAAAGTAATCGAGTATTTATTAACTGAACAAGACTTTTATTTAATAGAGGCAAACCATAGATCATCTAATCCAGCAAGTGGTAGAGTAATGCAAAAAGCCGGAATGAAATATGATGGAACATTGCGAGAAAGAAGAATAGATCCAGATGGTTCAAGAACTGATATGATTTATTATTCAATTACTAAAGATGAACTATAAAAAATATAATAGAAAGGTTTAAAAATAAAAGTTGTGAATTTCTTATAAAATCCCGCTATATTTATTGATAATCGAACTTTTTAGTTCGATTTTTTATATTTAAAAAATTAAATATTATTTTGTAAAAATTTGTTAATGAGGACAACATTTTTATGCTAAAATTATCGATAGGAAATACTAACTGTTGAGTACTTGCCAACTTTCATTTAGGAAGGAGGCTTGATATTATGAAGAAAAAAGATTTATTAATCAGTTTTCTAATGTTAATAATCATTTTATTAATAGTCTCTTTATTGATTCTAATAATAAAAAAAGAGTACTCAATCTGCATTTAGATTAAGTACTTTACACATTTAATTAGGTAAGTACTCAACATTGCGAGTTAAGTATTTCCCTTTTTAATATATGCAAGTTCTTTCACTTACATACTAATAATATCATAAAACTAGCTGATTTTCAAGTATTTCCTAATGATGACTATCTTAGAAAATTAAAGTTATATATGAGCTGTTTTTTTCATGGTATAATATTATTTGGTGATGAATTATGTATAAAAAAATAGATGGTAATAATAATGTATTTAATAGTTTAGAATTTCAAAAAGATAAATATAAATTTAATATAATTATTAGAAATCTTTATAGTCCAGAACTGGAATTATATAGTGATGAAGATAATTATATTATTTGTAGAGGATCAAAAAAGTGGCCAACATGGATTTGGACTAAAGATAATTTTGATAAAGAAAAAATAAGTGAAATTGAAGAATTAATAAATATGTATATAACTGATAATGAAAAAGATAAATTCACATGTAAAAAAGAGCTATATGATATGTTGGTAGAAAGAAATTTTCAGCTTTTGAATAAAGATGATTATTTTGAAATGGGATTTTTAATTTGTCATCATACAAAGAAACCAAAAAAATGTGATGGAGTATTATCAAAACCAACTCTTGAAGATAAAGGAATTCTTGAACAGTATTGGTACGATGATAATATGGAAATGAATGGTATTGATCCAATAACAAAAGAACAAGCTAGACAAGATGTTGATAATTTTCTAAAAGATGATAATTTTTATGTTTTAAGAAATTCACAAAATAAAATTGTATGTATGGTATGTTATAGTATTATTGGTAATCAAGCTAAATTAAGCCATGTTTATACACCTGTTGAAGAAAGAAAAAAGGGATATGCAACTAATCTAATATATTTAATAACAAGTGATTTACTTAAAAAAGGATTAGTTCCATTATTGTATACAGATTATAATTATATACCATCCAATAGAGCATATATAAATGCAGGGTATGAAGACACGGGAATTTTAATTAATTTTAGTTGTAGCAAATAGAATATAAAAGATTTAGAAAGTTCTAAATCTTTTTGTTATAAATCATATTTAAAAGCTACTTCGATATATTCTTTACCTGCTAGAGTAAATTTCTTTTCTTTTATAATAGTACCACCTTTATTTTTATAAAACTTAATAGCTTTTTCATTATCTTTAAGACACCATAATCCCATTGTTTTCTTATTATTACTAATAAAAATATCTTTTACATAATTAAATAGTTTTGTTCCAATACCTAATTTAAGATACTTGTTTTTAACGTATAAACCACATAATTCACAATCGATATTTAAATCTTTGGAAAAATCGTTTGTTAAGACAAATTCAGAAAAGGCTACAATTTCATTGTTTATCATGGCTACAATCATTTTTCGTAGATTAAATTCATCTTTCATTCTTGCAATTCTTTTTTCTAAATTATTTTTCATACTGTCTAAATAATCTTGAGAAATTATTCCTTTATAGGCCTTATTCCAACTATCTACGTGTAGTTTTGCTACTTCTAAAATATCATTAAATGTAGCTTCTCTAATAATCAAATTATCTATATTCATTTTTATCACTTCCATATTTATAAACAAATTAAATTTACTTAGTTTTCTTTACTATCCATACCCATTTTTCTTTTAAAGATAATTTTTTAAACTCATATCCATAATCTGGTAATTCTTTTTTATAAGTTAAAAAAGCATGATCAAATTCAAAGCCAACTATTTTTTTTACTTCTTCAAATGATAATTTATACTCGTCTTTATTATTATCTTTAACATATTTCCATAATGGTTCATATTTACTCATCATATACCTCTCTATGTATATTATAACATGTATAATACTAGTCAGTAAATTAATTAAAAGTAATATTTATTATTTACTAATTAATGATAATAGAGTAATATTTATTTAGTAATTGGTTAATTTTTTCTTAGGAGGTAGAATATGCATTCTTTGGAATTAAAAAATATAATATTATTAATAATAATGTCAATTATGTTTATCGCTTCATATTATGTGGGGGTTAATTTAGCATCAACGAATTTTGAAGAAATATTATTTTATTCTTTAAGTTTAGATGTAGTGGCAGAGTATGGTGATAATAAACCATTTTTTATTGCATTAAAGAAATGTTTTTTTCCTATTATTATCTTGTTTGGATTATTCTTTTTGTTATTTTCTGGTATTAGTGATGAATTAACAAGTAGTATTTATCCATTATCTTTTATTCAAGAACATAGAGGTATAATTATTATTTTATTATTAGTATTATCTCTTATTATTTTGTTGAATAAAATAGGTCTATGGAATTATTTATATTATGATATGCAGAAATCTAATATAATAAAAGATAATTATGTTGATCCTAAAAAAGCAAAAGTTACTTTTAATAAAAAACGTAATTTAATTATGATTTTTGTTGAATCCTTAGAAAATTCGCTTTTTTCCAAGGAACACGGTGGTATTTGGGATTATGAAGTAATAAATGATTTATATGAATTATTAAATGACAAAGATGCAGTAAGTTTCTTTGATTCGAATAGTAGGGAAGGTATGCATATGATACAAGGTTCTTCATATACAAGTAGTTCGGTATTTGCTAATAATTCTGGTATACCTATCAAGTTAAGTTTAAAGAGAAAAGGATTTAGTAAGAAAAAGTATATAGGGGGAATATATAATCTAGGGGATTTGTTGAAGGATAATGGTTATACAAATGAAATAATATCGGCTGCTAATACAACTTATGGCGGATTTAAAGATTTTTATATTCAACACGGAGATTATAATATTATTGATACAGATAGCTTAAAAGAAAATGGCTTTAATATCAATGATAAAGATAAAGGTGATTGGGGAATTAATGATAGATGTCTATTTGATATTGCTAAACAAAGATTAGATACACTATCTAAAACTAATAAGCCATTTAATTTACAATTAATAACAATAGATACACATTTTATAGATGGTTTTATTGGTGATTACTCAGAAACAAAATTTGCAAAACGATATGAAAATGTTTATGCAACGACCTCTAAATTAATTAAACAATTTGTCAATTATATAAAATTGCAGCCATATTACAAGGATACAACAATAGTTATAGTTGGTGATCATTTAATCATGCAAAGTGATTTTATGAATGACAAGATGTCGAAAAATAGAACGGTTTATAATTGTATTATTAATCCTAAAAACAAAGATATTAAAAATAAAAAACGTATATATACAGCTTTAGATATATATCCAACAATCGTTAGTGCATTAGGAGCGGAAATAAAAGGGAATCGTTTAGCATTAGGTGTTAATTTGTTTTCAAAGAAAAAGACATTAATAGAAAAAAATGGTTTTAAAAAATTGAATAATGAATTAAAAAAATATTCATCTTTTTATAATGAAGAAATATTGCAAGTAAAAAAATAAAATATTTTTATTTGGTAAAAATTGTGTTATACTTAAAATAAGAGGTGTTATATGGAAAATGATTTTGAAAAACAATCTAATGATATTAAAACAGAAGAAGTAAGAAGTGAAGTAAGCGAAGAGTTTGAGGGGCCAATAAAGAAAGCAGGATTTGAGAAAAAGATAGAAATTAAGGAACAAGATATAAAAGAATCTGAAGAACTAAAAAGGAAAGAAGAATTGGAAAAAGTTGAAGAGATTAAAGAACAAGTCAAACATGAAATAAAAGAGGAACAACAAAAAGAAGAACTTAAGGAAGAAGCAAGTACTAAAGTAAAAAGAGGTATAGGTAAAATAATTTCACGTATTATATGGACGGCATTTTTCCTATTCATACTATTTGAAGCGGTTATGGGCATTTTAGATATGAATCGATTAAGTAACGATCAAGAGCCAGTATGGTATTTTGATTCTAAAACTGAAAAAACCAAAAATAAAACAGAAACGACATATAATTTAGGATTATACGTTATTGTTAAAACAACTGAAGGAAATGAAAAGAGAATTGAGTTAAAACCATTTTTCTTAAAATAAAACTAAAAAACACTAATTTTCGTTAGTGTTTTTTAATCTTTAAATTCATTAATCCTTCCTTAACATATTTTAGAAAATAATCAGTAGCTTCTTCATCACTTAACTTGCAAACCGGTTTATCATAACCAATTGGATAAGAAACATGGGATAGGGGATAGGTATGGTCTTCTAATACTATTTTTTCTTTTAATGGATGATATATCTCAGGAATATTTAGTGCTACTTCATATATATTGTTATTTTTGTCAATAATACAATAAGCTCGATTAAAAATATATTCTTCTCCATCATGAAGATAGTTTTCATATAAAATCTTATTTATATATTTTTTAATATCAGGTTCAATGTTACCTTTAATAATTAAGGCATCATCTAATCCAACAATATAATCATAGTCATTTTTTAGAAAATTATGGGCATTAATAGCTTTTTTTCTTGCTCTTTCAATATTACTTCCTTCTTCCTTTAGGGAAGGTATATGTACATCATCACTTAATTTTTCTATAATGAATTCATCTTCTTGAAAAATAGTTTTTTTAAATATTCTGGATACGATGTCATATTTATCTTTGTTAGTAGTTGCAATTAGAACTTTTTTCATATTTCACCAAGGTCATTATATCATTTTTTTATGATTAATAAAATATTCATAATTACCATTGTATTCTGTAATTATATTATTACTTATAAAGAGTATTTTATCGGCTAATTTATTTATAAAATATCTATCATGTGATATGAACAGTAATGTTCCATTGTAATCACTTAATGCTTCTTCTAAAGTTTCTTTAGTTGCTATATCTAGATGATTAGTTGGTTCATCCAATATTATAAAATTACATTTATCTTGAATTAATGTAAATAGTTTTAAACGTACTTTTTCTCCACCAGATAATTTCAAAGTTTTTTTGAAGACATTTTCTCCGTAAAAATAAAATTTATTTAAAGCACTTCTTAGATGTGCTTCTTCACCATTAAAGAAATGTTTGGCATATTCAAGAATAGTCTCTTCTTTCTCAAAATTTATTTGTTGAGGAATATAACCAATTTTGACATTACTACCTATCTTAATTTCTTTGTCAGTTCCTAAAATTATTCTTTTTATTAAGGTTGTTTTACCACAACCATTATTACCAATAATACAGATTTTATCACCATAACAGATATTAATATTAATATTTTTAATTAATAATTTATCATTAATAGTTAAATTATATTTTTTAATAATTAAAGCATCATTACCTGATCTTCTATCAAAATTTAAGTTTATAGGTAATTCGTCTTTAATAATGGGTTTTTCTTTTATATCAATTCTTTCTAATCTTTTTCGTATATTTTCCGCTCGCTTGAAAAAGGATTCACCAAGAGGGGCTGCTAGTCTTCCAAATTCTTCTAGTTGTTTGATTTTCTTTTGCATCGCTAAGATTATTTTTTGTTGATCTTTATATTCTTTAAATTCTTTTTCAATTCTTTTATCATTTTCTTCTAAATATTTTGTATAATTACCATGAAAAGTGATAGCTTTACCATTTTCTATAAGAATTGTTTTATTCGTAAATTTATCAAGAAAGTATCTATCATGTGATACGACAACAATTGTTCCATTAAATTTACTTAAATAGTTTTCAAGCCATTCAATAGTATCAATATCCAAGTGATTAGTTGGTTCATCTAGTAATAAAATAGATGGTTTTTTAATAATTAATGCTGCTAATGATACTCTTTTTTGTTCTCCACCAGAAAGTGTTGTAAAATCTTTTTCCATTAAATTATGAATATTAAGACCATGTGATACTTTTTCTATTAAGGTATTAATTTCATAACCTCCAATGTTCATATATTCTTCTTGTATTTTTAAATATTTATTTATTAGTTTTATATCATTAGTATCTTTAAGCATTTTCTTTTCATATTGTTCTAGTTTCTGTTTTAACATAGCAACATCTTCTAAACTTGCATAGAGAATATCTTTAACTATTTTTCCATGATATATATTTTCTGGTTGTTGATTTAAATATTCTATTTTAGCACCATTTCTTATGGATACGGTTCCAAAATCAGGATTTTCTCTTTTGCTAATAATATTTAAAATAGTAGTTTTACCAGAAGCATTTTCACCAATTATAGATACTTTCTCTTTTTCATTAATTTCAATATTTATTCCATTTAAAATGTTATTAAATCCATATGATTTTTTAACATTATTTATACTTATTTCTATCATAATCTATTACCTTCCTTTAATTAAAATAAAAACCAAATAGACGTCCATACATCCATTTGGCGGATGCAGGCACGACAAAAACTGTCATACCTGCTAATAGATTTTTTATTACCAGGTATGACTATGTTAATATATACATAATAGTGCGTTCGTAATAATTTAACATAAAATCACCTTTCAGGTATTATTTTATAATGATTTTCTTCAAAAGTCAAATTATTAATATGGTAATATCTAGGTAAATATATTTACAAACAATAGAGTGGATGATAAAATTAAAGAGAATGATAATATAATAAAGTATATGGATTTAGATGATTAAATACAAGAAGGAGATGATGATTATATGGGATGTAGTCATGATAATGGATGTTATGCTATAAGTAAAAAATATGATAGTGATGGTGAAGAAATAGAAAAAAGTTTAACGGATGGAATGAATGAAATTAATGAAATAATAGATATATTAAATGGATTTGATATTCCTCCAGAAGATTACTTAGGACAAAAGATTATTGAAAATATAAAGGAAATTAATCAAAATCTTTCTGATGATAATGAAGAAATTAGCAATGTAATAACTGATATAAAGAATTTTACAGCTGAAGAATCAGCACTCCACATGAAACATTATAATGATTGGGTAGAAAATAATAAGGAAGGAAAATTAGAAAATTGATAGGGTGATAATATGAAGTGTCCAAATTGTGGTAATGACAATTTAAATAATGCTTTACAATGCGTAGTATGTGGGCATAATTTTGGTACAGCAGTAACACCTGCACCAGCTCCCGCACCGTCGTCAATACCAACGCCTCCACCAGAACCTGCTAATTATTGTGTTACTAATATTGATAAAATGTCAGAAATCCATGTGCAAGATGGCGAATATAATGTGTATAGAATGAATCATATTGATTATGATAAGGAAAAATATGATAAAATACTAAAAAGCTTGGTGAAAGAATGTGATAAATATTTAAAAGGGATTGATACAAGGTTTAATGATGTTAAAAAGACGATTAGAGAGTATCCGGAAGAGTTTCTTACCACAGTAACAAAAATAAATAAAAAAGTTAATGAAGATATTAAATTATTAGATACTTTGAAAGAACATATAAATTATTCCCTTTTAGCTTATCAAGCTTGTGATAATTCATTAAAAGATAATTTAAATGGTCTAATTGATGCTCTTTTTGAAGGAGAAGATAGTAATGCTGTTAAAAAATTCAAAAGTATTATTGAACAACATGTAGAGAGTCGTAATAATGATAATATTATTGAATATAAATTAGACACGGATTTTAGTAAATTGTCAAAAAAATTACCAGTTCAACAGGTTGTGGATGATAACGGCAATATTATGTTTTTTAACGAGAATGGACAGCTTGTATCTTTAGATGGCAAGGATGTTGTAATTCATTATGGTGGTAATACTTTTATTGCAAATAGTGGAAGTAATGGTGCGATTATTATAACAGATATAGAAGGTAATGCTTTAAATATTTTCGGCGAATATAATTTGGAGTCTCGTCAATACGGTGGAAATCAAACGGATTTAAATAAACATGCCCTTGAACTTATAGATGATGAAAATATTGATAGGTTATTTGATAAATATTTTCCAGGAGCTACTTCCGAAGAAAAAGTAGCATACTTAGAAAGAATATGTTCCAAGGGTTGTGGATATGTAGCGATGACAAATATTGCCTTTAAACTTATGGAAGGCTATGAAGAAGAATTCTTTGATGAGTTTGGGTATCCAATGTATAATCTTGTTTTAAAGGATGGAAATGTGTCAATTGACTACAATTATGAAGTTTTAACTATGGAGTTATTTTCTGAAATATGGGGAAAAGATGAGAATGGTGAAGCTGTGACAATTGAGCAAGCAACAAAAACTAGTGAAGGAGCGAATCATTCAAGACGAGACGTGATATTTAATTACTTGTGTGAAGAATATCATATTGCAGATTACACAGATTCTAGTGTGATTTATGTGAGAGATAAAGGATGGGATTTATTACCATTTAATACTAAAGAAATTGGTGAACTAACACGTTCTGGTGGACCACATGGTATGTGTATAACAGAAGTTGATGATAATGGAAGAGTATATGTTTCTTCATATGGAAAAAAATATTTATATATAAAATCAGACAACATTGATTATTATGAATTATGTACGTATACCCCATCAAAAAAATGATAAAAAGGAGGATTAATGAGTAGAAATATCGCTTTAGCCAAAGAAAAAAAATTAATTATAGATAATGATGAATCTTTATACATTGAAATTGCTTATAAATATAAATATCTTTTAGAATATTATATAAATACCATGATTGATTTAAAAAAATATGAAAGAGAAATTGATAATAGTAATTTATATATAGGGAAAAATGCTAAGTATAAATCATTAAATAATTATTTAGATTTAGATTATATTTTCTTAGTAAATAATTTGTTCGTTGAAAAATTGGAAGAAAAAGATATCAATTTATTAAAGCAATATAATGAAGGAAATGTTTCATATGAGTTAATTAATCTTGTTAAAAGAACATTCAAAAATATTATTTTTGATAATTATACCAATGATAAATATAGAGATAGTATATATAAGGTTTGTTATGGGGATTATGTTCCACTTAACTTTGTCGATAATGATTCATTAGTATTTAGAATCTATTATGGAAAAAACTTAAAGGATTTAAATAAAGATGATTTTGTTAAAATACATCGAGAACAATTAGCTTTTTTTGAAAACATAATGAATAGAATAAAAGATGAAGTAAAAAGAGTCTTAGATGTTAAGTGTGAAATATTACTGCAAAAAGATCTTTATTAAATAAAAGGAGTGATAAAAAAATATCACTCTTTTTAAAATATATTTTATCAAGAAATAAAAAGGCAAATTATTGTAATTAACTGTTTACCATGGTACAATAATAACGTCGATGAGGGAGATAAAATGAGAGAAAGATTAGAAAAATTATTAGAAAATAGTTATGCCAAATATTCAAAATTTCGTGTATCATGTATTATTGTTATGAAGGATAATACTATTATTCCAGGAGTTAATGTTGAAAACGCTTCATATGGTGCTACTATTTGTGCAGAAAGAAATGCAATTACAACAGGAGTGGCTATGGGATACAAAAAGGGAGATTTCATGGAACTTCATATTATGGTTGATAGTGATAAAATAGGTACACCTTGTTTTATGTGTCGTCAAGTTATAACGGAATTCTTTTTAGATGATGCTAAAGTTTTCTTATATAGTCATAATGATATGCAGGAATATACTGTTCGCGATCTTTGTCCATATCCCTTTAATGAGGATAATTTATGAAAAGTGGCATGGTAAGTATTGTAGGTCGTCCTAATGTTGGAAAAAGTACATTACTTAATAAAATATTAAAAAAGAAAATCGCTATTACTTCTGATAAATCAGGAACAACAAGAAATATTATTTTAGGTGTTTATAATGATAAAGATGCCCAAATTGTTTTTGTTGATACACCAGGTATTCATAAACCAACGCATAAACTAGATAAAGTTTTAAATGATAAAAGTTATTTAATGACCAATAATCCTGATTTAATCCTATTTATGGTCGATATATCAACTGGTTTTGGCAAAGGCGATAAATTTGTTTTAGATAGAATTAAAGAAAATAATGATCATATAATGCTTTTATTAAATAAAATAGATAGAATAAAAAAAGAAGATTTAATAAAAAGGATTGATGAAATAAATAAAGAATATCACTTTGAAGAGATAATACCTATATCATCCATAAAAGGTCTTAATATTAATGATTTAATTAATACAATAAAGAAATATTTACCTAATGATGGGAAGTATTACGAAGATGATTTTATTACTAATCAACCTAAGACAATGATTATTACAGAAAGAGTAAGAGAAAAAGTTCTTCATTTAACCCATGATGAAATACCGCATACGGTTACATGTCTTATAGATACTTTTGATGAGAATGATAATTTAATTAGTGCGGGTGTTACAATAGTTGTTGATCGCGATAATTTAAAGAAAATTTTAATTGGTAAACAGGGTACAATGCTAAAGGAAATTGGTACACGAGCAAGAATTGATTTAGAAGAATATTTTAATAAAAAAGTGTATTTATCTTTATATGTTAAAGTTATTAAAAACTGGCGTGATAGAGATTCTTTAATTCATGAATTAGGACTAAAAGAAGATTTAGATGAATAATAATTAAAAAAAATATCACTATATTATTGGTGATGAAATGAAAAAATTATTATGGGATTTATTTAATAGAACAGGAAATATTAATTATTATTTATTATTAAGTAGGATTAGGAGTAGAAATGCAAACAAGAACAAAGGGAATAGTATTAAGTGAGACTCCTTATGGTGAGACAAGTAAAATATTAAATATTTTAACTAGTGATTATGGCCTTATTGGTGTTATATCTAAAGGATCACGAAATATCAAAAATAAATTACGTGGTGTAAGTAATAAAATGAATTATTGTGAATATACCATTAATTATAAAGAAAATGCTTTAAGTACTTTAATAGAAGGTAATATAATTAATTCCTTTAAAAATATTTATGTGGATATGAAAATGGCTATGTATAGTTTCTTTATTATGGATTTAATATATCAAACTTTAAAAGAAAATAATAATAAAGATTTATTTAATATCTTAGAGAGTTCTTTAAGTAAAATTAATGATGGATTAAGTCCAGAGTTAATAAGTATCATTGTTGAATTAAAATTATTAAAATATTTAGGAGTAACTCTAAATTTAGATAGTTGTACTAACTGTGGAAATAAAGATAATATTATAACTATTGATGTTAATCAAGGTGGCTTAATATGTAAGGAATGTTATCATGATGGATATATAATGGATAGTAGGGCACTGCATTTAATTATGATGTTAAATAAAGTTGATTTATTAAAAATATCCAAGCTTGAAATTACTGACGATAAAGTCTATAAAGATATCGATGATTTTATATATGAATATTACAATAATTACACAGGAATATATTTAAAAAAGAAAGATAGAATATTTATTTGAAAAAGCACTAATTTACGTGCTTTTTTTCTTAAAAAATGTTGTTATATCCTTGTAAAAATGGTATAATTAATAGTATATTGAGGTTTTGTATGAAAAAGGAAATATTAGATTTGTTAAAGGACGGGAAATCCTTAGATTTTATCGAGATTAGTAAGAGTTTAGGATATACCAAAGATATGGACGAACTTTTGGCTAATACTTTAACAGAAATGGTTAATGAATATGATTTAACTTTAACAAATAAAAATCGTTATATGCTATTTGAATTAAATGAAAAAAATAAAGGTTACGTTAAAGGTAAATTTATGGATACTAGAGGCGATGCAGCATTTGTAAGAGTAGAGGGAATGAATGATGATATTCATATTAGTGGAGATAAAACAAATGGAGCATTAGATGGTGATACAGTTTTGGTTTTAATTTTAAAAGAAGCAAGACGAGACTTTAGACGTGAAGGTGCTGTTGTTAAGGTAATCAAGCGTGAAATTAATAATAAGGTTGGCGAAATTTATCATTATGAAGGTAAAACAATGGTATCTCTTGATGATAAAAAATTTAAGAAACTTATTTATCTTTCTGATACTCCTGAAACAAGAAGATTAGTTGACGGTGATAAAGTTGTTGTATCGTTTTTAGGTAGTAGAACTGATAAAGATTATGTTAATGCTAATTTTATTAAAAGAATAGGCAATATTCATGAACCTGGTGTTGATATTTTATCTATTATTGCTGAACATGAAATTGATATAGATTTTAGTGAAGAAGCATTAGATGAATTAGCGGATATTCCAACAGAAGTAAGAGAAAGTGATTTAGAGGGAAGACGTGATTTAAGAGAGGAAGTATTATTTACTATTGATGGTGATGATACAAGAGATATTGATGATGCGATAAGTCTAAAGAAACTTTCGAATGGTAATTATGAATTAGGTGTTCATATTGCTGATGTTGCTTATTATGTTAAAGAAGGTTCAGCTTTAGATATGGATGCTAGAAAAAGAGGTACTAGTACATATTTAGTTGATCGTGTTATACCGATGTATCCTCCACAGCTTTCGAATGGTATTTGTTCACTTAATCCTAATGTAGATAGACTTGCAGTTAGTTGCGTTATGGAAATTGACAATCATGGTAAATTAGTTAACTATGATATTTTCCCTAGTGTTATTCATTCAAATATGCAAATGACTTATAAAAAAGTTAATGAAATACTTGAACAAAATACGATTCCAAAAGGATATGAAAAATATGCAGATACTCTTATGGAAATGAATAAACTTGCTCATATTATTAGGGAGGAGAGAACACGCCGAGGCGCGATTGATTTTGATACCGATGAAGCGAAGGTTATTCAAGGCGAAGATTTAATACCTACGGATGTCATATTACGTGAACGTGGGGAAGGCGAGAAACTTATTGAGGACTTCATGGTTCGTGCTAATGAAACGGTAGCTAGTCATTTCTTTTACATGGACTTACCTAGTTTATATCGTATTCATGGTATGCCTGATGAAGATAAATTAAGAAAGTTTTTACAAGTACTTAGTGCTCTTGGTATTAATTTACATGCTGATTTAGGTAAAATGAATGCCAAAGTTATTCAAAAAATAGTTGAAGAGTTAAAGAAATACCCAATATTTAGAGTACTTGCCACCAAATTATTAAGTTGTATGGACAAAGCTATATATAGTCCAGAAAATATCGGACATTTTGCTTTAGCATCAAAGATATATACGCATTTTACATCTCCAATAAGACGTTATCCTGATACAACAGTTCATCGACTATTACATAATTATTTCTTTTCAAAAGATGGTATAACAGAAGATAAAATAGAACATTTTAAAGCTATTCTATCTGATATTGCAATTCATTCTAGTATTATGGAAAGAAATTCGGATGAATGTGAACGAGATGTTGATGATATGAAAATGGCTGAGTATATGTCATATCATTTGGATGAAGAGTTTATAGGTATGATATCAGGTGTTACTAATTATGGATTTTATGTTCAACTTGATAACATGATAGAAGGTATGGTATCAATTGATAGTTTATTAAATATTGGTGCTAATTATGATTTTGATAAAGATCGTGAAATATTAAAAGTAGGGAATAAGTTATTCAAATTAGGTGACTTAGTAAAAGTAAGAGTAACAAGGGCAAGCAAGGAAGATAGTCAAATTGACTTTGCTTATGTAGGTGATGTTGATGAAAAAAAAGAAAGTAAGAAAAAGATTTAAAAAAAGTTGTCGTAATTTCTTATTAGTAATACTTTGTTGTGTATTATCGGCAATAGCGGGTTTTTATATACAAAGAAAAAAGCATTTCGTTAATGAATATGTTGATGTTTTATATGATACTATTAATACGGAGGTTAAAAATGAAGCTTCCATTGTTATGGTAGGAGATGCTTTAATGCATATGCCTGTAATTAATGCCCATAAATCAGGTGGTAAATACAACTTTGATAATATTTTTAAATATGTTGGACCAATTATTGAAAAATATGATTTGAAGTATTATAATCAAGAAACTATTCTAGGAGGAACATCGCTTGGATTATCTGGTTATCCACAGTTTAATTCTCCTCAAGAAGTGGGAGATGCCTTCGTTAAACAAGGTTTCAATTTAGTTAGTCTAGCGACTAATCATACGATGGATAACTACTATCGTACTAATGGTAAAACGATTACAAATTCGGTTAATTATTGGAAGAAACATGCTGATACCGTTATTGCAGCAGGTAGTTATACTTCCCAAGAAGATCGTGATGAAGTGATTATTCGAGAAGTAAATGGTATTAAATATGGCTTTTTATCTTATACGGAACAAACAAATGGTATATCTGTGCCAAAATCTTATTTATGTAATGTTTATAGTAAAGAAAAAGTCAAAAATGATATTCTTAAATATCGTGATAAAGTTGATGTTTTAATGGTTGCAATGCATTGGGGAGAAGAGTATACTAATACTCCAACAAGTGGTGAGAAAGAAAAAGCCAAGTATCTTGCTAGTCTTGGCGTTGATTTAATTATTGGGTGCCATCCTCATGTTATTCAACCAATGACTTATATTGATAATACGTTAGTTGTTTATTCATTAGGAAATTTTGTATCTAATCAAAGTGGCTATAATAAACAAACTGGTCTTATGGCAAGCGCTAACATTGTAAAAAGAACATATCATGGAAAAACAACGGTTACTATTGAAGATGCTACAGCTGAACTCATTTACACAAATAAAAATGATAAATATGCCATTTATCCATATAGCAAATTAAATAATAGTATTTTATCAGGATATAAAGATTATTATAATAAATTCAAAAAAATAATGACTAGTATGTCAAATAAGATAACAGTAAAGGAATTATAAATGGAAATATTAAATAGAGAAGCAAAATTTAATTATTTCATTAATGAAGAAATAGAATGTGGTATTGAGCTTTTAGGAACAGAGATTAAATCAATTAGAAATGGGAAAGCTAATTTAAAAGATAGTTATGCAATAATTAGGAATAATGAAGTGTATCTTCTTAATATGAATATTAGTGAATATAAAGAAGGTAATTTATTTAATCACGAACCTAAAAGAACAAGAAAATTACTTTTACACAAAAATGAGATATTAAAATTAAAAAAAGAAATTGAACAAGATGGCTTTACATTAGTTCCATTAAAATTATATTTTGTTAAAAATAAAGCCAAAATATTATTAGGACTATGTAAAGGTAAGAAAACATTTGATAAAAGAGAAACAATAAAACAAAGAGAATTAAAAAGGGAACAGGAAAAGTTACATAAATATAACTACAAATAATTCCCAAGGTGAGGTATTATGGAAAATAGAAAAGGAGAAGTTAATAATTATCAAAATACTAATAACATGCATAATTATCGTCAAAATAATTATAATGTTAACTATAAGCCTAATTATAATAACCATAATACCAATAATAATTCTAATTTAAATAATTACAATAATCAGAATAATAATCGTATAAATCAAAGTATTAATAGTAATCAAAATAATAACCACAATAGTAATATCAATCAAAATGTTAATCGTAATATTAATATCAATGCTACTAATAACCAAAGTAATAATCGTAATGTAAATAACAATTATAATGTGAACATTGATCAACGAAATAATAATATGATTAATAATAATTCTGGTAATTTATATCCTAATAATCAAGTAAAAAATAATTACAATAATCAATATCAGAATAATAATTATAGTAATCCATATCAAAGTAATAATTATAATTCAAATTATTATCAGCCTAATCAATATAATAGTTATGGTTATAATCAAGGATATAATAACAATTTTAATCCTAATTACAATAATTATTATGGAAATATGCCAAATAATAATTATCAACAGAGTAATTATGAATCAAAGTTAAATAATATCTCTGAAGAAGAGAAGAAAAATAGAAAAACAAAGAAGAAGTTTAACTTAGGAGAAAAGATAGATGTAAAAAAAATAATTATTATTTTACTGATACTAGCTGCTTTGGTATTAATATTTGTTTTTGCAAAGAATCTATTGAAAAGTTATGATGTAAAAATCTATTTAAATGGTGCTGATGCTGTTGAAGAGGAAATGAAATGTACATCTGATTATTTAGGTCATTGTACCTTGACTCTTCCATCTGCCCAAAGAAATGATGGTGAAGTATTAGGATATTCGAAGATTGTTGATTCTAGAGATGCCGAGTATAAAATAGGGCAAACAATAGAATTAGAAGAAGATACAGTATTATTTGTTATTTCCAAAAAGGATAATGAATTAAAAATAGATACAAGTGATATTGATGAGCTTAGTGTGTCAAGTGATGAATTGAAATGTTCAACATATAATGCTGAAAATAAATGCAGTATCACCGTCCCATTATTTAATAAAAGAGGTTATGAAAATATGGGATATAGCGAAAAAAAAGGAAGTGACAAGATTACTGTACATCCTGGTGATAAATATCAGGGCGGTAAGACATTGTATCCTGTATATGTAAAATGGCCCAATGATAAAGTTTATAGTGTAAAGGATAGCTTCCCTCTTAGCAATGCCTATGTTGATGTGGAAAGTGGTTGTCCTGCTGACATTGTTGATGCATATACAGAATATGTTAAAGCTATTGATGAAAAATGGCCATTTCTTTTTCACGGTCAAAAGATTGTTTTTCATGGGGAAGAAGCCTTTTATCAATTTACTGGTTTTGGAAAGACTGTTGGTGGTGCAACGTATACTAATTCAAGTATGGCACCTTTAACGGTAAAATGTATTATGCCATCTTCTAGTACTTATGATGTATACATGGTATTTGTTCATGAACTTGCTCATTCTTTTGATATGGAATATGAAAAATACTTTAAAAAAAGAATATCTTCGGAATCTGATATAAAATCTTTATATAGTAAATATAAAAATTATAGTACTAATAGACCATTAAGTCTTTATGCTTTTGTTGGAACTGGGGCATATGATGCCACTATTGAGTTTTTTGCAGAATTGATGGCATATTACTATTTGAATGTTGTTGATACTGAATATAAATTAATTGAAGGGAAACGTTATTATCGTGGAAATTTCCCAGATGATATGAAAGCAGTTGTAGAGAAATATGTATGTATAGGAATGAATAATTTTGATAAAAGTAAATGTAGTTAAAAGAATATAAGAGGTATATATGGAAGGGAATAATAATTATAATAGTAATGTAAACAATGTTTATAATGGTAATAATGGTAATTATTATCCTAATAATGGTATGTACCCAAATAATCAATATAATAATTACAATAATTATAATAATCAGAATATTAATCCATATAGCAATTATGAAGAAAAAATGAATAATATAAATAAAGAAGATAATACAGATGATTCAAATTCTTTGACTATTAAGAAAGTGTTAATAAGTATCGTTATTATAGTTATCTTAGTATTATTATTTATTGTGCTAAGAAATTTAACCAATAGTTATAATATGTCCATTTATTTAAATGGTGCAGATACGATAAATGAAAATAACATGAAATGTAAATCAAATATTTTTGGTCATTGTTATTTAACTTTACCTGATGTAAAAAGAAATGATGGTGAAGTTTTAGGATATGCTTCTATTTCTTTTTCACAAGAGGCTGAATATAAAATTGGTGAAGAAATAGAGATGCTTAATGATATGAATTTATATGTCGTATCAAGAAAACAGTATAAATTAGATATTGATACGAGTAATATAGATGAATTATCGGTAAGCAGTGATAAATTATCTTGTTATATATATAATAGTGATAGTAGTGTATGTGAAGTTGTTGTTCCACAATTTAATAAGCGTGGACATCAAAACGATGGTTATAGTGAAACAAAAGATGGTAAAAAAGTTACAATTAAACCAGGAGAAAGTATAAAATCTAATAGAACATTGTATCCAGTTTATAGTGATCTTTACAACAATAAAAATATTGAAATTAGAAAAAGTATAGCACTTAATAATTCTTATGTTGATATAGAAAACGGTTGTTCTAGTAATGGTGAGAGTATTTTAATTGAAAATATCAAGAAAATAGAAAAAGATTTTCCTTTTCTATTTCACAATGAAAAAATTATTTTCCATGGAGATGAAGATTTTTATCGTTTCTTTGATGAAACTAAAGATACACATGGATTAACATTTGGAATAAATGATTCAATAAAATCTTTGTCAATTAGATGTGGTGATGATGTTGATTTTCTTCCTGTTTTAGTTCATGAACTTGCCCACTCATTTGATTATTACTATAAATCAATAAACGGTAAAATGCTTTCTGATGAAGAAGATGTAAAAGCATTACATAGCAAATATCTTGCTATTGCTAATAGTGCTTTAAAAAATAATACCTATTCTATTAATGATAAACCATTAAGATACTATGCATATCTTAAAAATAGAAAAGAGTTTTTTGCAGAATTAATCGCCTTTTATTATATTAATTATATTGATACTAATTATAAGTTAAAGGATGTACAATTTGCTAAAGAAAAGGTTGTTATTAATGGTATATCATATGATTCAGTAAAAGAAGGGTACTTTAGAGGAAATTATCCAGATGATATGAAAAAAGTTGCGGAAAAATATATATGTCTCGGTAATAATGATTTTAATAAAAGTAAATGTGCATAAGAACTAGATTTAGTTCTTTTTTTTTGATTGAATAATATGATTTATTGATGAGAATAATGAAAAAAATAATTAACTATATTAAAGATGAGAGTTTTAAAATAATCTATATTAATAATAGTGTTAATGTTGTTAATTATAATAAAATAATGGAAGTAAAAAATAATCAAATAACTTTAGAAAAAGAAAATAAATTAGTCTTAATTAAGGGAGAGGATTTAAAATTAAATAAATTATTAGATAACGAAGTGTTAATAACAGGAACTATTATGGAAATAGATTTATAAGGTGATACTATGTTTAAAAACTATTATATATTAGTTCTAACTGATAAAAAAAGAATATTAGATTTATATAAACAAAATATATATTTTTTTAAAATAAAATATACTAAAGATAAAATATATTTATATGTAAATGAAGAGAATTATTTAAAGATTAATAAATACTTAAAAATATATAATATATCTTTATATAAAAAATGTGGTCTTAATCATTATAAAGATTTAATAGTTAAATATCGATATTTTATTATTAGTATGTTTATATCGATATTAATAATTTTTATATTATCTAATATTATTTTTGAAGTTAATATTATGAGTGATAATAAAGAATTAGTAAGTATTATAGATCAAGAATTAAAAGAATATAATTTATCTAAATATCATTTTGTTAAAAGTTATGATGATAAGGAAAAGATAAAAAATAAAATATTAAATGATTATAAAGATAAAATAGAATGGTTAGAAATAGAAAGAATTGGTACAAAATATTATATTCACTTATTAGAAAGAAAAATAAGTAATTCTAAAGTTAATAGTAATTCACGAAACGTTATCGCAAAAAGAAATGCTATTATTATGGATATAAAGTCATCCAAAGGCGAAATAGTAAAAAAAGAATATGATTATGTTAATAAAGGTGATGTTATAATATCTGGTAATATTACCAAAAATGATGAGATAAAAAACAAAGTACGAGCAGAAGGGGTGATATATGGTGAAACTTGGTATAATGTCAAAGTAGAATTACCTATTTCTTATCATGAGAAAAGATATACAGGAAATAATTATTATTCTTTTACTTTATCTATTTTTAATAAACGTTTTTATTTATTTAATAAAAAAAGATATAAGGAAGAAGAATATATTGATAAACCTATTTTAACTAGTTTAATATTACCTTTTTCTTTAAACAAAACGAATGTTTATGAAGTTAATGATGTTACTAATTTATATACCTATGATCTTATTTTAGAGAAAGGAATAACTATTGCAAGAGAGAAATTAGCAAGTAACTTAGATAGTGATGCTAAAATATTATCACAAAAGAAATTGAAATTATATGAAGAAAATAATATAATAGTAATTGAAATGTTTTTCGCAGTTTATGAAAACATTACTGACTATGAAGAAGGTGAATAAATGCAAGTACTTCTTAATGAAATTAAAGAAGTTTTAAATGATACATGGCCAATGATTTTATTAACATCGGTTGTTTTAATTACGATTAGATTAGCATTTATTTTTAAGAATAAAGAGCAACTTCATGTTAGTAAAGAATTAATGATGTTAACTTTTGTTGTTTATATTTTGTGCTTATTCCAAATAGTAACTAGTAATGATGTATCAGGTGTTCATGGTGTTAATATTACACTTTTTAAAGAATTAACTAGATATCAAGTAGGAACAAGATTATTTTATCGAAATATTGTTGGTAATATTATTATGTTTGTTCCCTTTGGTTTTTTTACTTCTTATTATTTAAAACTAGAAAGAAAGAGCTTTATTTTCTTTTTATCAGTTATTATTTCTGTAGTTATTGAATTAATTCAATTAAAGATAGGAAGAGCATTTGATATTGATGATATATTATTAAATATAATTGGTAGTATGTTAGGTTACTTCTTATATCGACTTATTGATAAGATATTTGGAGGGTTATCTGAGACTTTAAAAGGAACACTAATTATTGTGAGCTTTTTAACAACTTTAGTTATTTTAACAATTATAATTATATAGAGGTATTTATGGAAATATTTAATGAAACGAAATGTACTTTAGATAAGGAATTAGAAACAGTAAGAAAAGTACTTAAGCATGCAATGAAGAAATTAGATGTTGATGCTATTTTTAATGTTATTATTGTTGATAATGATTATATTCATAAACTTAATAGGGATTATCGGGGCATTGATAGAGAAACAGATGTTATTACTTTTGCTTTAGAAGATGATAAAACATTTAATCCTGAGATTAGAATACTAGGAGATATTTATATTTCAATTGATAAAGCAGTAAGTCAAAGTGAAGAATATGGGCATTCTTTAGTACGAGAATTATCTTTTTTAGCAGTGCATGGTTTTTTACATCTATTAGGTTATGATCATATGAAAAAAGAAGAGGAAGAGGTAATGTTTAAATTACAAGAGGAAATATTAGATGAAGTGGGAATCAAAAGGTAAAAAGAAAAAATATGGTTTAAAAAGATTAGGGAAGAGTTTTATATATGCATCACATGGTATTATAAGTGCGTATAAAACAGAACAGAATTTAATAGTTCATACAATTGCTCTAATTATTAATATTGTTTTAATGATTGTTCTTAAATTAAGTATGATTGAATGTGCTATAATTGTTATTGTTATTACGGTAGTTTTCACTTCAGAAATGTTTAATACAGCGATAGAATATGCTATTGATATGGCTATGCCACAAATTCATCCTCTTGCTAAAATAAGTAAAGATGTTGCAAGTGGAGCGGTACTTATTTCAACGATTGGAGCGGTTATCGTTGGATTAATTATTTATTTACCAAAGATTATTAATGCTTTAAGTTAGTAAATGTCAATAAAACGTAAATTTGTGTAAAAAGGTTGTAAATAGATATAACTTTTTTTTATATAAAAAAGTGTTAAATTTAATAATTATATATAAATTAATTGTATAATTTAATTAGTTATGATATCATTTAAATGAGGATAGATAAATATGAAGAAAAGAACAATAGTAATGTTAATAATGTTGGCGATTGTATGTGTTATCTTAACAGCAGGGATAACTGCAGCATTTTTTAATTATACAAGAACAGGAGATGCCAATACGATTAATGTAGGAAGAGTATATTTTATTTCAAGAGAAGAGGAAACTTTTAGCTTATCAAATTTATATCCTATTGATGTATCAAATGGTATTCCCAATAACAGTAC
>CACZNM010000106.1 GCA_902782535.1 uncultured Erysipelotrichaceae bacterium | reverse complement strand
TTTGGAATAATTGACTTTTTACATCATTCGTGGTAAAATAACTTGCGATTTAAAGAAATTAAGTAAGGAGGACGTTATGAAATTATTAAACGTTAAAGGTACTTCTGATTATTTACCAAAAGATATGAGTTTAAGAAATAAAATTATTGATATCTTACGTTCTAATTTTGAAAGATATGGTTATTTACCTATTGAAACACCTAAGATAAACTATTTTGATTTATTAAGTTATAAATATGATGATAATGCTGAAATATTAAGTGAAATATATAGACTTACAGATCAAGGTGATAGAGATCTTGGACTTCGATACGATTTAACTGTACCTTTTTGTAAGGTTGTTGGTATGAATAAAAATTTATCAATGCCTTTTAGAAGATATGAAATTGGACCTGTTTTTCGTAATGGACCAGTAAAATTGGGTCGAACAAGAGAATTCTATCAATGTGATGTTGATGTTGTAGGCATTGATAATCGTTATATTGAAGCCGAACAGATTTTGATGGCTGTTAATACATATAAAGAATTAGGTATTGATATCTATGTTAAATATAATAATCGTAAACTAATGAGTGGTTTAATTATTCTTGCAGGTATTCCTGAAGAGAAAATAGAGAATGTAATTGGTGTTATTGATAAAAAAGAAAAAGTAAGTAATGATGATTTAGTAAATATGTTAGTAGATTTAGATATAACAAAAGAATCTATTGATAAATTATTGGATTTATTTAATAAGAGTTTAGAGGATTATGAAAACTTAGAATCTAATGAATTAATAAGAGAAGGCTTGTCTGAAATTTTTGAATTAAATGAATATTTAGAAAAATTAAATATCAAGAATGATTGCTTTTTTACTTCAACACTTGCTAGAGGATTATCAATATATACGGGATTAGTATTTGAGTTTTACGATAAAAAAGAAAGACTTTCTTGTGCTATTGGAGCAGGGGGAAGATATAATAAAATAATCACTAATTTTATTGATAATGGTAATGAATATCCTGCTGTTGGATTATCATTTGGTCTAGAACCTATCTTTGTTATTTTAAGTAATGAGAATAATGATGACAGTTTAATTGATATTTATATGGTACCTCTTGATACCAACATTGAAACTTTAAAATTAGCCAATGAATTACGAAAAAATGGTGCTAGAGTTTTGATTGAAATGAATAAGAAAAAAGTAGGTAAATGTTTTGAATACGCAGAACGTGAAAATATTAAGTATGTTATGATTATTGGTAATAACGAAATAGAAAGTAATATTTATAAAATAAAAGACATGAAAAAGAAAGAGGAATACAGTTTAGATAAAGATGCTATTATAAAATTATTTAAGTAGGGGATTTTATGTTTGGTAATAGTTTAGATAAAAGAATTTTAAAAATAATTGATACGGAAGAAAAACATGATAAGAAAAGCACTGTTAGTTCGATAGAAATACTTAAACTTTTAAAACAAAGATTCCTTTTAATGCAAGATATTCTAAAACCATTAGTTGAACGTTTAAATAAGGAAATGATTATTACAAATATTTATTTTACGATAGAAATAGATGGATTATTTTCAATTAGTATTTCCTATATGAAAAATGGTATTGAGGAAACTGTTGTTTTATCGCAAGTAGATCCTGATGAATTAGAGCTTACTATTAAGAATCGTGATATACAAATTGATGATTTTATTGCAAATAATAAAAGAATTATAATCGATGTTTTTAATCGTGGTTTGAATGATTCCTTTGATATGGAAAAAAAATTAATTCCAAGTACATCAGATTTATTCTTATTAACCACGTATAATGATCATTTAAAAATATGTAATAATTATCGTGATGATATTAGTTATTTAAAAATGCTGTTATATTTTGCACCAAAATCTTTAAAGACTACATCTTCATATCCAATATTAGAAGAGAAATTCAAAGATAAAGAAAACGTTGATGCCTTTTTAAATCATGTTAAGGTTTATGAAAAAGATATACCATATTATTTAACAAAAAAATAAATTAACTTTTTATTGTTAATTTATGACCGATTTTTAAATTTGTAAGGGAATTTTTGGGAAGTTCTATTGTATGATAGGCTTCTTTTTTTATAATTATTTTATTTCTATCCAAATTAGTTTGATAATAGATAATTTCATTATTCTTATTAATCATAATGATATCTATTTTATCTTTCATAAAAAAAGTATGGATAGCTTTTGTTTTAGGAAAGAATATCCCTGTTGTGATTACTTTTTTTCCCATTAATCCAAAAAAACGTTTTTTAAAAGTGTTAGCGATTTCTAAGTTAAACGATTTATTATCTATTATTATTTCCATGATTAAATTATAATTTATTTATTGATTATTCGTCAAGAAAAAAAGAATCATTTTGATTCCTTAATATATATCTTTATGGTATTACTTCTTCCAACTATATAATCAGCACTAACATTTAATTTAGAACAAAATTCAAAGAGAAAAGCAGTTAGAATTAATGATTTACCATTTTCATAAGAGGAGATAGTTGATTGGGAAGTATTAATTAATTTAGCAACATCTTTTTGGGTTAAATGTTTTATCTTTCTAATTTGTTTTAATCTTTTACTTACTATTTCTTTATTTATTTGATACTTCTTTTTAGTAACGACATTAAAGTCAGTTAAGCCTAATATATAATCAAAGGAAGTGGAAAACAAATTACAAAAAGAATTTAAATAGACAATTGTTATAATTCTTTCTCCTGTTTCAAAATAATTATAATATGATTTACTTATATGAAGTTTTATAGCAGTTTTTCTTTGACTTAAATAATTGTTTTCTCGTACTTTCTTTAGTCTTTCTGTAATTTTACTATTCATACTTCTTCACCAAGCTAATTTTCTCATTAAACATTGGTTTTTATCGTTTTCGTCCACGGTATACGATTTTATTTTTTTGGATTTTATGTTTGACAATTTGCTAATTTATTGTTATATTTTTTATGGTGAGAATATGAAGGATTATTATTTGAAAGATTTAAAGAAAGTGTTTGAGGAATTAAAGGTTGATCCTGATAAGGGACTTAGTTTTTCGGAAGTAAAAAAAAGAACTAATAAGTATGGTTATAATACTTTGCCTAAGAAGAAAGGTGCTAGTATTCCTAAAATCTTTTTTAGCGGAATGTTAGATCCTATTGTTATTTTGTTATTGATAACAGTTATGTTTTCCTTCATAATTGGTGAATATGTTGATGGCTTTATTGTTTTAATAATTGTTGTTTTAGATTTAATTTTAGGTACATTCGAAGAATATGAGGCTAATAAAAATGCTGATAGTCTTCAAAAATTAATAAAAAACGAAGTTAAAGTTTTACGTAATGAACAGAGTATGGTTATTGATAGTGAGCAATTAGTACCAGGGGATATTGTTTTCTTAGAATCAGGCGATAATATTACTTGTGATATGCGTGTTATTGATTGTACTAATCTGCAAGTTAATGAATCAGTATTAACAGGTGAAAGTGTTCCTGTTTATAAGACTAATCAAAAAATTCCCAATATTGTGGAATTAGCTGATCGAAATAATATGTTATACGCAGGATCAAGCATTGTAACAGGAAGATGTATGGCTGTTGCTACAGCTACAGGAATTAATACAGAAGTTGGATATATTGCTGAAACAGTTTCGAAAATCAAAGAAGAAAAATCCCCACTTACGATTCGTATTAATAAATTATCATCACAAATTACTTTGTTAATTTCTATTATTGCTATAATTATTGTTTTTATTCTTTTTAACAAAGGTTTTTCTTTTAATGAAGTATTTATGTCGACAATTGCATTATCTGTATCGGCAATGCCAGAAGGACTTCCTCTTGCACTTACTATGGCACTTACAATAACATCAAATAATATGGTTAAAAAGAAAGTTATTGTAAAAAAATTAAACTATGTTGAATCACTAGGTAGTTGTACGGTTATTGCAACGGATAAAACAGGTACGTTAACAGTTAATGAGCAAACTGCTAAAGTTATTCTCCTACCAAACGAGGAGAGATATGATGTATCGGGTGTTGGTTATAATACAAATGGTAAAATAGAAAAGTTAGATTTAGAAAAAAAATTACAGGTTGATAAATTGGTCTTAGCAGGAAGATTAAATAATGAATCAAAAAAAATTAGTAATGGAAAATATGTTGGAGATTCTATTGATATAGCTTTTTACATATTAAGCGAAAAAGAAAATATTTATCAAGATGATTATGAAATAATAAAAAGAATACCGTATGAATCAGAAAATAAGTATTCAGCCGTATTCTATAAATATCAAGATGAATATTATTGTACAGTAAAAGGATCTTATGAAGTTATTGAATCAATGTGTAACAAAATGCAAATTGATGATAAGGAAAAGAAAATTAATTCCGATTTTCTTTTGAATCAGAATGAAAAATTATCTCAAGATGGATATCGAGTTATCGCTCTTGCAACTGGTAAAATGAAAAAATTTGAAGTAAAAGATAATTATGATATTGAAGATATTCCTAAACTTACTTTTTTAGGTATGGTTGGTTTTATTGATCCAATAAGAGATGATGTAGAAGAAGCCGTTGTTAAATGTCATGAAGCAGGAATTAAGGTAATGATGATTACCGGAGATCATCCATTAACAGCTTTTGCTATTGCTAAAGAATTAGAGCTTGCTGATGATTATAGTGAAGTAATTATTGGTAGTGAGCTTGCTAAATTTAGTGATGAAGAATTAGATAACTTTATTCTTAATAAAAAGGTTTTTGCACGAGTTACGCCATATGATAAATTAAGAATTGTTGAATCTCTAAAAAGAAAGGGAGAATTCGTAGCGGTAACTGGTGATGGTGTTAATGACGCTATGGCTCTTCGTAGTGCTAATATTGGTATTAGTATGGGAAGTGGTACCGATACTGCGAAAGAAACATCCAATATGATTATTTTGGATGATAGTTTCAAATCTATTTGTGAAGGTATTGAACTTGGAAGAGTTGCCTATAGTAATATTCGAAAAGTATGTTTTTTCTTACTATCATGTGGTGTAGCTGAAGTATTATTTTTCCTTTTATCAATTGTATTTGATTTACCTATGCCTTTAGTTGCTATTCAATTATTGTGGCTTAATTTGGTAACAGATGGACTTCAAGATTTGGCTTTATCTTTCGAAAAAAAAGAAAAGGGTATCATGAAACGAAAACCCATTAGTACAAAAGAAAATATTTTTAACAAAGAATTATTAAGTGAAGTTATTTTCAGTGGTTTATTCATGGGAATACTTGTTTTTGCAGTTTGGTATATTTTGATAAATAAATATGAATTAGATGTAACATTATCTAGAGGATATATTATGGCATTAATGGTTTTCTTACAAAATATTCATGTTTTTAATTGTCGAAGTGAAAAAACATCTGCCTTTTTAATTCCTATTACTAGTAATCCACTTTTAATTGTAACCGTTTTTGGTTCAATATTATTACAAATAATTGTTATGGAAGTACCTTTCTTATCAAGATTTTTAAAAGTGTCTTCTATTCCTTTTTCACATCTAATAATTTTAATGGCAGCATCTTTAGTTATTTTAATTGTCATGGAAATCTATAAATTAATAAAAAATTTAAAAAATAAAAAATGATTCAGATGAATCATTTTTCTTTTAATTATTTTATATACGATGTAAAAGCATTCTAAATACATAGTAAACAAATAAAATCATTAATAAGATATAACCCCACATTAAGATACTTTCTAAAGTTCCTTCGGAATAACTTTTTATTATTGCAGGAATAGAATCAGGGAAAATTTTATTAATTACTTCGTTTACTTTACTAATAGTATTATTTCCAATGTAATCTAGTATTCTTAAAAAAACATCAATAAGTCCAAAAAAGATTACAACGTTACTAGCTTTCTTAAAGACTAATGCTACAATTAATAAAACAATAAATATAATTAGTATATCCATATATTCACCACTTCCTATGATAAAATCATATCAAAAAAAATGTAAAAAGTAAACTTTAAGGGAGAAAAAAATGACTATTCTTGACAAATAAGGTAAAAATTGTGTTAAAACAGTTGATTTTTATTATTAAACTATGCTATCTTGTATATGTAAGCATAGATTGCTTAATAAGTATTTGACTTTTAAAGGAGGACAAAATGAAGAAAGTTGAATTAGTTGATGCTATTGCTAAGAAAGCAAATGTTACAAAGGCAGAAGCAACTCGTGCTCTTGACGTAACATTCGAAGTTATTGCAGAAGCACTTGAAAAGGGAGACAGAGTACCACTAGTTGGATTTGGAACATTCTCAGTTTCAAAAAGAGAAGGAAGAACTGCTCGTAATCCAAGAACTGGAGAAACTATTAAGATTCCTGCAAGAAAAGCAGTTAGTTTCAAAGCTGGAACTGCTCTTAAAAACAGAGTAAATTATTAATTTGATAAAGAAGTGATTATATCACTTTTTTATTTTTTTAAAATAAATATGAAAACTATTGACTTAATAGGTTGATTTCTTTATCATTAAAATGGGTAGGGATAATGAAAGAATTAGGTTTACAAATATTAAATAAAATTTATGATTATGGATATCAAGCTTATATTGTAGGTGGTTTTGTTCGTGATGAATTATTAGGAATAGAAACGAATGATATTGATATTACTACGAATGCTACACCCATGGAATTAAAGAATATTTTTCCAACTTTAGAAATTGCTTCGACAAGCTATGGTTCTGTTAGAATTATTTATGAGAATGTAAGATTTGATATAACGACATTTAGAGAAGAAGATAATTATTTAGATAATAGACATCCAAGTAATATTCGTTATGTTAA
>CACZNM010000105.1 GCA_902782535.1 uncultured Erysipelotrichaceae bacterium | reverse complement strand
TCCTTCTTAGGATCAATTAAAACTTTTACTGTCTTATCAGGATAAACATAATTAATGTCACATGCAACAATATCAAAATTTTCTTCTTCTGCCTTATTATACATTTTTTCATACATATCAAGTTCAACATAATCATCACTATCAACAAATGTAATGTATTCACCACTAGCATATTTAAGGCCAAAATTTCTTGTATCTGAAAGACCACTATTAGCTTTTTTATAGGACTTAATAATAGGATATTTTTTTTGATATCTATCGATAATATCTTGAGAATTATCTGGACTACCATCATTCACAACAATTATCTCAATATCCTTAAGTGTCTGATTAACTAAAGAATCTAGGCATTTATCTAAATATTTTTCGACTTTATAAACAGGAACTATAACACTTACTTTCATACTAACGCCTTCCTGTCATTTTTTTTAATAATTTTAAAGAAACATATAATCGATGTATCGCTAAAAAGCATATCAACTTTACCTTCCAACTTAACTTTTTATAATATGTGTTATCTCGCCATTTTGGAAATTCTTTTTGCATGGTATCATTTATTCTCGCCAAATGTTTTTCCATATTTGGATAATCCAAGAAACGTAATGTCGTTGTTCTTAATAAATGAGTAATATAAAGATACTCTAGTTCCTTTGAATAATCTTTTTCTAATACTTTTTTGGTATTATCAAGAACATCAAAAATATCTAACAAATGATTATTAAAAGTTTTTTGCGTCATTATTGATCCAGAATGTTGTAAATAATAATTATATAAAGGTTCCTCAACAAAAGATACTTTATTTACTAAAGGTAACATTCTCACACAAATATCTAAATCTTCATAAAATATTCCTTCTGTAAATTTTTCATTATCCAATATTTCTTTTTTTATTAATTTTGACCATACCATTGGTGGTGATAATAAATATTCTTTTTTATCGTCATTTGAATAGTTCATATGACATTTCATATATCTTTTTACTTCTTCATTTACTGCATAATAATCACATATAACGACATCACTATTATTTTCTTTAGCACATTCATACATTTTTTCTAAAAAAGATAATTCCACATAATCATCACTATCTACAAAAGCAATATATTCTCCACTAGCATGTTTAAGACCATAATTTCTAGCAGAGGACATACCACCGTTTTTCTTTTTATAAGCTTTAATACAAGGATATTTTTTTTGATATTTTTCAATAATCTCTTGTGAATTGTCAGGACTACCATCATTCACAACAATTATTTCAATGTCATCTAAAGTTTGATTAACTAAACTAGTTAAACACTTATCTAAATAATTATAAACATTATAAACAGGAACTATAACTGATACTTTCATCTTCACCATCTCTATATAATATATTATATCATACGATTATTGATTTATCAATTAAATAGACAAAAAGAAAAGGATTAAATATCCTATAAATAACCCTTCCATTCATTGAAACTCATTAAGCTCTCTTCCCACACCGTCATTCGTGGTATTTTATATAAATTAGTACTTTTTGGATAAGCTTTTCCTAATACTCCTGCTCTTCCAATAAAAGCAAGTTTGAAGCCTAATTCTTTTAAAGCACTAATCGCTGTATCATTATAATCATAAAAAGGATAAGCAAAAGCAACAGGTTTAATGTTCAATGCTTCTAAAGATTTCTTTAAATCATCCATGATTTTTGTTTTACCAGCACAAAGCATCGCACCACCTTGATTTCCACCACTACAAACATAATTTTTATGCATTTTATGCGTATGAGACTGTACATCAATGATTTCTAAATTATCAAACTGGGTTAAATCCTTGAAATCTCCACTTATAACGAACATCGTACCATTAAGATTGTACTTTTTTAAAACATCTTCTGCACTCTTATATAAATATCCATCATCAAAAGTAATTGTAACGGCCTTTTCAACTTGTAAGTATCCTTTTAAATACATATACATCTCATCCATTGTTAAAGTTAAATAATTATTATCACTTAAATATTTCATTTGTTTATCAAAAGAAGCTTTTTTAAGACATATATAGCCATCATTACACTTTTCATTTGTATCGTATACACGATGATAAGCAAGCGTCGTTATATATTTTCTATTTTTCTTATCAGTATTCTTTTTATCAATAATCTCTTTTACATCATCCTTTTTGATACTTAATAGACGATTATTATATTCAACATAATACTTATTTTCATAATTATTAATTATAATAGGAAATTCCATACCTTTATTAAAAGATATAACCTCTTTATCATCATCATATAAAGTAAATCCATCTTTTGTAACGACATTTTTATTAAATGGTAAATATTTTTTATAACGAGAGGAATACTCTTCTTGTTTTTCTACTTTATCAACATATTGATATTCAATATAATAATCACTATCTTTGATATTAAAATATTTTGTATCGATATCTATCGTTGTTTCACCTAATTCAAAAACATTATCTTTATATACATAACCTATTATTTCGTAATTATCATTATTTCTAACGTATAAATTTGATTTATCATTTACTTTAACAACATTATTATAATGACTTTGTATCTCCGCTAATCTTTCTTCATTTATTCTTTTTCCTTCTTCTAGACGTTTCTTGTTAGCATTATTTATTAAGAGATAAACTACTAGACCAACAATAATAGCACTTATTAAAAATACAATTAAATAAACCCATTTCTTTAGCTTTTTCTTTTTTTTCTTATGTTTTGCAAGTTTTAACGGTGATTTCTTAATTGGTAAAGGATTACTTTCATCTAAAATTTCAATTTCTTCTTCCATTAGAAACTCTTCTTTTTTTACTGGTTCATCATATTCTTTTTCAGGTAAAACACGATTTTTTCTTTTTAATTTTTCCTTTTTTTCTTTTTTCATACTATTTCCCATTTCTTTAATATTGTATCATTTATTAAACTTTCTGTAAATCAAAAAAAGCCTTTATTCAGACTTTCTTTCTTTCTCATTTAATATTTCATCGACATATTTAATAGCAAGTTCAATTTTATCTTCTAAATATTCACAAACAGGAACAACTTTTAAATTAGGATGAAGATTCCATGCTTCTTTAATATTATTATCAACATCAATTGCTTCTTTTGAATC
>CACZNM010000104.1 GCA_902782535.1 uncultured Erysipelotrichaceae bacterium | reverse complement strand
AAGTATCTGTTACAATAAACATCGTATCTTGACTTTTAAGTCTAATTCTTCTTTCATTATTTGGCATAATATTTGTCATTAGTGGATTATTAAAAACATCCAACGAAACTTTTCCTAACATCTTTTGTAAACTAGTATCATCATTTAACTTTCGATATAATCTATCAATATATCGATAATATTTTCCATTTTCTTTTTTCATCACTGCCCCCCAAAAATATACGCATATCATATCATATTTTTAGAATACTTTCAACAAAACAAATTGATGATAAAAAAAAGAACTTCTTAAAAGTTCTTATATTCCATCTGGTGCCCTAAGCAAGAATCGGACTTGCGATTAAGCCTTACCATGGCTTCGTTATACCATTTAACTAAAAGGGCACGTGCTAATTATACCAAAGTATTTAGCATTTAACAACGTTTTTCAATCTTTTTATCACCTTTTTTTCAATTCTTGAGATATATGATTGACTAATCCCTAATAAATCTGCAACTTCTTTTTGTGTTTTTTCTTCTGTATTGAATAATCCATATCGCATAATAATAATTTCTTTATCTCTTTCACTTAATTTATTTATTTCATTCATCATCAATTTTTTATTTAAAGCATCTTCTAAAGGCTTTGTAACAATATCAGATTCCGTTCCTAAAACATCTTCTAAATGTAATTCATTACCATCAGCATCAAAAGATAAACTTTCTTCAAAACTAACTTCTCCTTTAACCTTTTTATTTTTTCTTAAAAACATTAATATTTCATTATCAATACAACGAGAAGCATAGGTTGCTAATTTAATATTTTTATCATTACTAAAAGTTTTAACACCTTTCATTAATCCAATCGTTCCAATACTTACTAAATCTTCTAAATCAACACCAGTATTCTCATATTTTTTTGCAAGAAAAACTACTAATCTTAGATTGTGTTCAATAAGTTTATCTCGTGCGAACAAATCTCCATCCATAGCCATAGTTACAAAATATTCTTCTTCATCACGAGAAAGAGGTGGTGGTAATTTATCAGTACTTCCTACATAAAATAATTCATTAATATTTGAAAACCATTTTTTTATTATTTTTAAAATATTAATCACTATATCATTCCTTTCATTTTACTATGTAATATACAATTAACTCCATCAATTTTAAATTTCTTATTAGATAATCCCATTAAATAATTTTTAAAAACATGCTTATTAATAATAATCTTATCTATTTTTAAACACTTTAAAATACTTTCTTCATTTAAAGATACATATGGTACATATATAATATCTTCTTCATGATATTTAATCTTCTTATCAATTAAAATAACCGGTCGATGCTTGTAATTATCATATAATTTATTTCCTGTATCTAAATAACCTGTAAAAGACAATCTATTATTTTTTAAATATATATCTACATGATAATAATTACTATAATTATCCTTAATCTTTCTTATTTGCTTAATATAAAAAAAACATACTATTATAAAGCCAACAAGAATAAATAAATAGTTATATATCATTTTATCCATAAATAGATAAAGTATTCCTCCTACACTAAAACTAATAGTCAATAAATAAAATAAATTATTATAAGTATAACGAATATTCTTATAACCAAAAGTTACTATAACCATTAAAATACCTAAAACTATTTTTAATACGAAAAGAAAAAAATTACTAATATTAACAAACAATATTAATGTTGATACACCTCCTAATAAACTACCTAAAAAAATTCTTAATAATTTAGCATTTCTTGTTAAGATAACACTAACACTCATTAATAAAATGAAATCTAATACTATATTTAAAATGCATACCATATCAACATAGATTATCATTCTATCACCAGTATTAATATAACATTATAAAAAAGAAAAAATTGTCAAAAAAAAAGACGTATGTCTTTAATTTATCGGTACTAAATATAATATCCACAAAATAGTGAATAATATATTAATAATCCAAAATTTTAATTTCTTCGTTTTATGATGAAATACTTTCATTCCTAAAATAGATCCAATACATCCACCAAATAGTGATAAAACAAGCAAATGATATTCACTAATTCTTCTTTTGTTTTTAATCGCCAAATACTTATCAATACCATATAAAAGAAACGCAATGACATTAATTATAATTAAATAGTATATCATTATTTATTAGTATAATTATAATAATTATACTCTCCTAATTTAATAGATAATGCTTCAAGTTCTTCATCTTCATTTTCCTCTTGTACCTCTTCTATTTGAAATAATAATTCACTTAAATTATGATATTTTAAATAATCAATATCATTTCTTTCTAATATAGCAATATCATTATCTGATAACATAAGACCATTAGCTCTTCTTTTCATAAAACTCTTATCTGTTCCCATTATTTCATCATTACGTAAATTTATTTCCATACTTTATTCACCACTTTCGAAATAATATAGGAAACAAGGATTCCAATTGAAATAACTAATGGTAATAAATAGTAATTATTAAATACCATACTTAAAATAATCCCAATAATAATACTAATAACAATTACTATAAAAATTACTAAATATTCACTTTTTTTTACTTTACTAATTCCTTTTTCTAATAAATGATATGTTTTAATTAATCTTTCTTCCAAATAGCCAAGTTTTAAGTTTTCTTTAATTAATTTTTTTATATTTTCTGTTGCATCAATATTTTTTAAACTTTCTATATTTTTATCAATAATACCCTTAATTTTGCTCATCGCTTTAAATGATACAATAATATCAGTTAAGGTAATAACTAATATAATAAATCCAATTATTTTAATAGTAGAATCATCAAGACTATTTAATATATCACTGAAAAAGGGATATACATATCTAGTTACCAATACCCCTAAAGCACCAAAAGCAAGGGCATTTTGTAAACAAACTCGACCATTTACATTAAAAGAATCATTCGAATAATCCCACCAACGTACTTTAAAAGCTTTTTCTAATAAGAAGCTTGCTAAATATTCAATAATTGTACAAGTTACCATTGATAAAACGAAACATATTATCGGGTAATCTTTATACGGCAAGAATAAAAGCATACTCACACCACCAAAACCATATATTGGACAATATGGTCCAATAAAGAAACCACGATTAACTATTTTTTTATCAATTATGGCACAATAAATCATTTCAATAATCCAACCAGAAATAGCAAAAATCCAGAATAATACATATAATTTAATAACTTCCATAAATTCTCCTTTTTATCTAATTTATAGCAACGTGTCAAATAATGTCAATTACATTCTGTCTACTTCGTCAATGGCAAGTATATCAAGTAAATTATGAATAACATTATATACAAGTTTTGATACAGCTAAATATGTTTTACGTAAATCATCATCTTTTTCATTCAATATTTGATTATTATTATAAAATTTATTGTATAGACTTAATACTTCATAAATTAATTCTTCAATATAATTTAGTGTTGCCTCTTCATATGATTTATTAAGTACTTTGCTTACTTCTAGTATTTTAATTAATATATCAAGAACTTCATTGTTATCAATATTTAAAAGTTTAAATTCTTTATCATTGGCTTTTTTTAATAATGATTTAATACGTACTAAAGTATATAATACATATGGTCCTGTTTTACCATCTAAAGATGCAAATTTCTCTGGATCAAATACATAATCTGTTTTTCTAAAAGATAATAAATCTGCATACTTTAAAGTTGCAATAGAAAGAATATCGGCAATATGTTCTCTTTCCGAACCAGTTATTTCTTCTTTAATGTTTTTTTCTACTTCATCACGAATAATATTAATTAAACTATCAAGTTCCATAACTCCACCATCACGTGTTTTATATGGTTTACCATCTTTACCATTGATAGTTCCAAAACCAAAATGTTTTAATTTACAAGATTCTTTTACTAGACCAGTTTTATAACATGCACGAAATACTTGTTCGAAATACAAACTTTGTCTTTCATCAGTAAAATACCATATTTCATCAGGATTAAATCTTTCCATACGTGAATAAATAGTACCTAAATCTCTCGTTCCATAAATACTTGCCCCATCTTTTTTAATAACTATCAAAGGTGGCATAGGACGATTATCTTCTTCTTTTATGACATCACAAACTAAAGCTCCTTCTGATTCATAAAGATAAGGTTGCATTATTTTTAATACATCAGGAATATATTTAAATGCATCCATTTCTCCTTCCCATAAATCAAAATGGCAATTAAGTTTATCATAAACTTTTTTAATTACTTCACTAGATATATCAACCATTTGTTTCCAAAGAGAAGTATAAGCTTTATCACCTTTATCAATTAAGGCAGTAATTTCGCGCACTTCATCCATTCTTTCAGGATTGTTATTCGCATCCACACTTGCTTTAGGATACATTACTCCTAAGTCTTGTGCTGTTAATTCTATTTTAGGATATTCTCCTTCGAAATTCGGATCAAAAAATGGTGAATCTGGTCGCATCCTCTTGTATTCAGAAATTAACATACCAGATTGTCTTCCTAAATCTCCTAAATGCACATCACCTATAACATCATGTCCTAATACTTTTAAAAGTCTTTTAACCGCTTCACCAATATTAGCACTACGCATATGCCCAACATGAAGTGCTTTAGCCGCATTAGCACCACCATAATCGATAATTATTTTTTTACTATCACCTTTATCTATCAAATTATCAATACCATCTAAACATTTGTTTAAATACTCTTTTAATACTTCATTAGAAAAAGATACGTTAATAAATCCTGCTCCTTGAATATTAACATTAATAAAGCGATTATCTAATGCATTAACAATTTTCTCAGCAATTACACGTGGATTTTCATGTTTTTCTTTAGCAAGTGAAAAAGCAACATTAATTTGATATTGTCCAAATTCTGGTCTACTACTTGGAACTAATTCAATATTATCAATATCATATCCAATATTTCTTACTAACTCACATAAATATTTCTCTGTCTCTTTAATTAAACTCATAAACTCTCCTTTTTTATAAAAAAATTCCTATAAACATAGGGACGAATATCGTGGTACCACCCTACTTCATAGAAATCTATCTCATTATCTTAACGCGATTAACGACGAGACTTAAAAGTACGTTCATTTACAATTATTAATGTTTTTCATCAACCAACATCTTTCTATAAATAATTAATAAATTACTATTCTTTTTCAACGTCTCTTATTGATATTATATAAACAAACTTATTCTAAGTCAACATAAAGTTAATAACAACTGTTACCATTACAAAAAATTTCTCTTTTAATTTATATCTTGCACACTCATAAAGTGCAACACTTTTATCAACACTAGTTACAACCCAACTTTCTTTACAATTAGGTTTTACATTCCCTAAAGGAAACATATGACTAACAATAATATTTTCTTCTTTTTGGTTTAAATAGTATTCTCTTCTAGCATTATTAAGTGCAATAACAGGATGCATACTTCCTTTTTTTAATCCTTTAGTATTATTATAATCATCATCATTAAAATAGTCATGTAAAAGTGCTCCTCTAGTAGCGGATACATAATCTATTCGAAGTAATTTAGAAATTCGATAAGTATTCTTAGCAACTCGAAGAACATGATCATACCTAGATAATCCATGATGTGGTTCGCCTCTTAATGACTGAAATTTATCTTTTTCTATTATATCTTTCGCAATAACATCAAATTTGACCATCTATATCACCTTTCTGACTTAATGATAATAACATATTTTAAAAAAAATTGCAAATTAATGTCGCACATGAATAAAAACATGATATACTATTTTATATAGAAGGAGGATAATATGACTACAGAAGCGATAATAATAAGTCTTTTAATAGGTGCAGTAGCTGGTGGACTTGCAAGTTTTGTTATGAATTCCAAAGGAGGAATAATAAGAAACATCATTATTGGTACGATTGGTGGAATAATTGGTTCTTATGTACTAGGATTGCTTGGAATATCATGGGATGGTATATTAGGAACAATTGGAACAAGTTTAATAGGAGCTTGTATCTTAATCTTTATTGGAAAATTATTATTTTAATAAAAATAATAGTTTTTTTTGACAAATTCAGTTATTTATTTCTATCTTTTCTTTTTCGTCAATATATTGATAATTTAAATTATTATTTGACGATATTATCGTTTCACCTGGATTTTTCTCTAAGTCAGCCTTTGTAGATTTAGCAGCATGTCCACCTAACTTAGCTATTTTTTTATTTTCTTCAAAGCTATATTCCTTGGCAGTAAAACCCAACCATTCTTTATATATTTCATTTGTTAATATTGCATATTCTTTATCGGTATAAATGCCGTTCTCATTCCATGTATCAGTCAATTTTTTTCTATCCTGAATACCTTTAATTCTTTTAATAATCCATTCTTCTGGATATCCTTTTACTCAATAGGTATCAATCGCTCTCCCCACTGTTATCGATGGATCAAAAGTTTCATCAATTCTTTCGCTTCCTAATTTTGCTAACCATTGCTTTATTGGTTCAGCATTCTTACTAGGAATTGATTCAATAATTCTAAACATTTCCTCGATATCACAGACGTCAGTTAAACGATATTTACCGTCTTGAGACTTTAATTTCAACTGTCCGATTTTTTCGGACACTTCATTACCCTCTTGTTTTAATTTACTTTTTAAATCAATCCAATATTTTCTTGGCCTATCACTTTCAGATAAAACGCCAACTAAATCTACAATACTTATATAGTATTTTTCTTGCTCATTATCCCAAACGGTTCTAATAGTTTCATTATTAAATATTTTATTAATTAAATGCATTTTATCTTGATTCATTTTCCTCCTCCTTTATCTTCGTAATGCTTAATGTATAACCAAATGGTGCTAATATTTTTATTAACGAATTAATTTGAGGATGATTTCTCCTTGTT
>CACZNM010000103.1 GCA_902782535.1 uncultured Erysipelotrichaceae bacterium | reverse complement strand
ATGTGTACTTTTTATAGTGGACGTTGTGTTTTATCGAATTATTTTACCAATCGCGATTCTAATCGTGGTGGTTGTGCCCAAGTATGCAGGTTTAATTTTAATTTAGATGATGAACCATTTACCATGGCGGTTAAAGATCTTAATATGTCTAAATATATTAAAGATATGATTGAAATTGGTGTAAAAAGTTTGAAAATAGAAGGTAGAATGCGCAGCCCATATTATTTAGCAACTGTCCTTTCTAGTTATAGAAGAATTATTGATAGTTATTATGATAATACTTTAAATGATGAAATAATAGAAGAAGAAAATAAAATCTTATCACGTGTTTCTAATCGTGATAATAGTACTCATTTTTTTAATAGGGAAGCAGATGTTCGTGATCAATATTATTCTGGTCATTGGGAAGTGTCTAATCAAGATTATTTGGCTTTAGTAAAAGATTATGATAAAGAGAGTCATCTTTGTACCATAAATCAAAGAAATTATTTTAGTGTTGGTGATACTGTAGAAATATTTATGCCTAATGGAAAGAGAATTAGATACAAAATAGATAAATTATATAATAAAGATAATGAAATAGTTGATAAAGCTAATCATGCTGAAGAAGAATTATCTTTTTATATTGATGAAGAAATTGAACCATTTTCAATGATAAGGAGAGTTTATGAATAAGATTATCCGAGAAGATAATTTAAGCAGTTATGCTACTAAATCAGAAGATGCTATACGTTTAGTAGACGAAAAAGAAGATTTTAGACCAAGTTTTTATCGTGATATAGATAGAATAATTAATTATTCGTCTTTTACGCGTTATATGAATAAAACACAAGTTTTTTCTTTTAAAGAAAATGATAATATTCAAACAAGGCTTGTCCATGTTCTTTTAGTTAGTAAAATATCACGAACTATTGGAAGAAGTCTTAACCTTAATGAAGATTTGATTGAAGCTATCGCTCTTGCACATGATATTGGTCATGTACCTATTGGACATGTAGGGGAGAGAATATTAAATAAAATAAGTCTTCGTGAATTAAATGAGACTTTTATGCATAATATAGAAGGTGTTAGAAATTATTTAGTATTAGAACACGATGGAAAGGGCGCTAATTTGACTATTCAAGTAATGGATGGTATTTTGTGTCATAATGGGGAAATATTGAATAATATATATTATCCCGAGAAAAAAAATAAAGAAGAGTTTTTAAAAAATTACTATGATGCCTATAAAATACATGAAAAAAAGGTATCCTTTAACCCTATGACACTAGAAGGTTGTGTTGTTAAACTATCGGATGTTATTAGTTATGCTGGTAGAGATTTAGAGGATGCTATAAGACTTGATTTTATTAAAAGAGAAGATATACCTTCGGATATAATTAAAGTTTTAGGTGATAATAATCGAGATATTGTTAATACCTTAGTTTGTGATGTTATCGAAAATAGTAAAGGAAAAAACTATATAAAATTAAGTGATAATGTCTTTAAAGCTCTAAAAGAATTAGTAAACTTTAATTATAAATATATTTATAATCGTGCTAATTCGAAAGAAAAACTAGCATTTTATGATAAAGTTTTTAATGATTTATATAATCATTATTTAAAAGATATTGAAAATAATAATAGGGAAAGTAGTATTTATAAGGATTATTTAGTTAGTAAAACAGATGAATATTTAAAGACAGATAAAAGAAGAATGATTCTTGATTATATTTCATTAATGACTGATGAATATCTTATGAAAGAATATCATAAAATAGAGGAGAAAAAATAATTGACTTTTAAAAGTGTTTATAATATAATGTATGAGTATATTTTAAGAAGAGGTGCATAATGGAAAAGAATAAAACACTATTAACACATCAAGGTTATCAAGAATTAAAAGATGAACTTGATTATTTAATTAATGTTAGACGTCCAGAAAATATTAAAGCTATTAAAGATGCTAGAAGTCTTGGAGATTTATCTGAGAATGCGGATTATGACGCTGCTCGTAATGAACAAGCTGAAATTGAAGGAAGAATACAACAATTAGAAAAATTACTAGAAAATGTTGAAATTATAGATAGTTTAAAACAAGATAAAGGAATCGTTAATATTGGAAATACCGTGGAAATTAAATATATGGATGATTCTGATGATATTGAAGAATATCAGATAGTAGGAAGTCAAGAAGCAGATCCTTTTGCTTTTAAGATATCTAATGAAAGCCCAATTGCTAAAGCATTATTAAATAGAAAAGTAGGCGACATTGTAGATGTTGAAAGTCCTAATGGTGTTTATAAAGTTGAAATAACATCAATTAAATAAAAAAATATTGACATAAAGCAGTATTTTAATATAAAATAAATATTGCTTTTGATATGTCTGGCTAGCTCAGTTGGTAGAGCAACTGACTCTTAATCAGTGGGTCTAGGGTTCGAATCCCTAGCTGGACACCATTTTTTGAAAAAATATTTGTAAAATGCTTGATATCTTGATGAGTTTATAGTAAAATAATCAAGTACCGAGCAGAATGGGCTTGTAGCTCAGGTGGTTAGAGCGCTGATCTGATAAGTCAGAGGTCGTTGGTTCAAGTCCATCCAGGCCCACCATATTTGCCTCAATAGCTCAGTTGGTTAGAGCACTTGACTGTTAATCAAGGGGTCCTAGGTTCAAGTCCTAGTTGAGGCGCCATTTTTT
>CACZNM010000102.1 GCA_902782535.1 uncultured Erysipelotrichaceae bacterium | reverse complement strand
TTTGACTGAAGATGAAACTAATCCAATCGCTCGAGTTAATAAGGAAATGCTTAATACTTATATTAGTGGGATGAGTAATAATGCTTTACTAACGGGAGTAGTTAAACAAATGGGAAGTGCTATGACTGAAGCTAAGATGAATAAGGAAATACTAACTAAAGTATCGGAATTAACTACTAATCTTACTAAAACTTTTTCTAAATCCTTTAATGTTGATCCAAGTAAAATATCTAGTGCATTTAAACTTAAATATACCGAAGAAGAGATAAGAAGAATAATTACAGCAATGCTTACAAATAGTGAAGCAAGTGCAAAAAGTAATTTAATATCTTTTGGTTACCAAGATGTTGAAGAACCAACGTTAATAGCATTTTACTTTAATAGTTTTGAAGGAAAAGAAAACTTTCTTAATTTCTTAGATAATTATAATGAAGAAATAGAAAAAGTTAATAAAGATAAGGTAATTAATTATTCGGATACAACAGGAATACTTATGAATTCTGTTAAAACGATTGTTGATGCAGTAAGTTATGTACTTATTGGCTTTGTTTCAATTTCACTAGTTGTATCAAGTATTATGATAGGAATAATAACATATATTTCGGTTTTTGAAAGAACCAAGGAAATTGGCATACTTCGAAGTATCGGAGCATCAAAACATAATATTTCATCAATCTTTAATGCAGAAACCTTTATTATTGGATTATTATCTGGAATGTTTGGTATAGGAATAAGTTATATATTAATTCCAATTATTAATGGTGTAATTCATCATTTTACTGGAAATATTCCTTTAAATGCTTATTTATCAATAAAGAATGCTTCAATATTAGTTACACTTAGTGTTATCTTAACTTTAATAGGTGGCTTTATTCCATCAAGAAGTGCTGCTAAAAAAGATCCTGTTGAAGCTTTAAGAAGTGAGTAAAAATTATTTATAATAGAGCATCGTAATGATGCTTTTTTGCATCTAAGGAAATATAAATTTTATGAATAAGATGAAGCAGGACTTAAAACATTTAGTTAAACAATGTAAAATAATAGAATTAAGTATTTGTTTGTGATAGAATGTATTAATAGTATGGAGGGAAAATGTCTAATGTAAATAATAATTCTAATAATGAAATTGTAAGAAGAGCTAATAGTATATCAACTGAAGATATGTTAAAAAAGTCAATAACAAGAGGAGAACGTATTCAACGGAATGATTTAGAGCAAGACATCAATGAGTTAATTGCGGAATTTAATGAACCATACGTGAGACTAGCAGGTGGTCGTGTAATAACAGGATTTGAAAAATTTTTGATGTTAGCAGAACAAAATTCTTCATATGGTGAAGATTATGGTGGTTTAATTGTTATAACTGATAATCAATATATTGTTGCGAATAATATTAAACAATGTCGAGGCTCGCATGCACTTACTAGTGGGAAAATACTTGTTGCTATTGATAAAAAAAGTAGAGATGAATTAAATTATGGAAGCTATTATTTTCGTAATGACTGTGAAGAATTAAAAATTAGTTGTTATTTAGATAATATGCAGATTGTTGGTCGTTTAGTTGCTGATTGTGGAAAATATCCATATATTAATTTTGCTATTAGGAAAAGGAGGATAACACAATCACAATATGAATCACTTGAAAGATTTTTTAGTGATTATGCAGAAGATTTTGCTTTATGTCAAAAAGTTTATGGATTAGAAATATGCTTTAATGGTAAACCTATGCCGGTTCTAAAAATATTAGAAAGATTTAGAAAAATAATTGATTATGATAAGGAACCAGCTTTTGAAGATGAAACGATAATTGGTGTACCAACAAGGAGAATAAAAAGGTATTGATAACTTAGATGAGGAAATATTAATTGCAAAAAAAACTTGCAATGATATTAATAGTATGTTATTATCATAAAGGTGGTAAAAATGAAGAAGCAGGATACTCTAATTAAGTTAAAGGTTTTTAATTTACAGGAGTTTCCTTTTCTATTTTTACTATTTTTATTAATTATGAAATGACATCAATTATAAGAAGATGTTATCTTCTTTTTTTCATACTTGTCAATAATAATGATGTATTATATAATTAAAATGAGAGGTGAATGGTATGAAATATAATTATACAGCTTATCATAAAACAGACGATGAAAGAATTAAGGCTATAGAAGAGGATATATTAAGTGATTATCCAAGATTAGGAGAATTAGCAATGGTTGCAGCAAGTATGGAAGAACCATTTGGAAGAGTTCATGAAGATTATGAATTATTTAGTAATCAAGAAAATGAAATAAATAGATTAATTGATATAGTAATTGTTACAGAAGGCAAAGATGAATATCAAGAAGAGTATCGTAAGGCATGTAATGATTTAGAAGAAAGTTATCAAAGTTGGAAGAGAAATTTTCCTTATGCAAATCCCAAAGAACAGTCTGCATATGTCGTAATGCAACGTTTTTATGAACATCAAAAAGATAAAAAAATACCATTGATAACTTTTAAAGAAGCAAAAAGGGAGCTTCGTATAATGCAAAATGAAAAGGACATTAAAATGAAATCGGAACGTTTAAAAGAAGATTATCCGATGTTAGGAGAAGAAATAACGAATAAAGTTGCAAGGGATGAATCAGAAAGTAATATATGGTTAAGATTTCAAGAAAATGATATCGTTAGACTTGTTTCAATTATTAAATTAATTGAAAGTAAAAAACAGTATGAAGAAGCATATGTAGATTGTTTAAAGAAATTAAAAGAAATGTATGAAAAATGGTATATGTATGAAACTAGAGGAAGTATATCAAGTGAGCAAGAAATGGTTATTGAAATGATGAAAAGATTTAAAGAGCACTTAGAAGATAAAAATAATCCTATAGTAACTTATGCTGAGATAAAAGAGGAAGAAGAATTAAAAAAGAAATCCAGATCAAAATAAAAATTTAATGGAAAAACTCTTGCAATGATACAAATGATATGTTATTATCATAAAGGTGGTAAAAATGAGAGAACAGGAGAGTCTATTTAGATTAAGAGAAATTGATTTAAAGGAGTTTTCTTTTCTATTTTTACTATTTTTATTAATTATGAAATGACATCAATTATTTTTTATAATTGGTGTTTTATTTTGTAATTAAAATAATTGTTAAAAGGAGGATGTATGAAAAAAGACAATTATTTACTTTATGATGTAGCTGATACACCACCAAAAGGAAAGATGGTTGTATTGGCACTTCAACATGTACTTGCTATGTTTGGAGCAACAATATTAGTTCCCATATTAGTTAATGATCTTGCGGAAGCAGAGGTATTAACAATACCAGTTGCATTATTTACTAGTGGTATAGGAACTTTGATTTATCTTTTATGTACGAAAGGTAAATCACCTGTTTACTTGGGTTCATCATTTGCTTTTATATCACCAATTGCTTATGCATACTTAGCGAGTGGCTCATCAGGGGTAGGTATGGGAATATTCCTTGTTGGTTTGGTTTATGTATTATTTGCCTTATTAATTCATTTCTTTGGTAAAAAGTGGATTGATAAGTTAATTCCACCGATTGTTATTGGACCAATGATTATGGTTATTGGTTTAGGACTTGCACCTAGTGCTATTCAAAGTATTGGTATAGATGGTAGTGCCTTTGATTGGAAATCATTAGTTGTAGCATTAACATCATTTATAATAACAATTATCATGGCTACACGTGCTAAAGGCTTTTTAAAGATTATACCTTTCTTTATTGGAATAATATCTGGCTATGTATTATCTATTATTCTTGGAATGGTTGATTTCTCTAATGTTTCTAATGCTTCAGTATTTAGTGTTCCAAAATTCATTCTTCCATTTAAAGATTATGCTTTAAGTTTTAAAGGAGTATTAACTATTGTACCAATTGCTTTAGTTACTATTGCTGAACATTTGGGTGATCATATGGCTCTTGGTACAATTATCAAAAAAGATTTAATTAAAGATCCAGGTCTTGATAGAACTTTAATGGGTGATGGTATTGCAACTAGTGTAGCAGGACTTTTAGGTGGACCTGCTAATACAACATATGGAGAGAATACATCAGTTGTAGGTATGACAAAAGTAGCTTCTGTTAAAGTTATTGGACTTGCTGCAGTATTCGCAATTGTAATTAGTTTCTTTGGACATATAACAGCAATTTTCTCATCAATACCAAGTGCAGTATTAGGTGGTATATCATTACTTTTATATGGTTTTATTGCAGTAAATGGACTTAAAGTTCTTGTTCAAAATCAAGTGGACTTTGATGATATTAGAAATGTTGTTATTGTATCTTCAATGCTAGTTTTAGGACTTGGTGGTGCAGTAATATCTATAACTTCAGGTGATGTTAATATGTCAATATCTGGTATGAGTCTTGCTGCTATAACAGGAATTATATTAAATCTATTACTTCCTAAGACAAAGAAAAGTAAATAATAACTATTAATTTCGCAAGAGGTTTTTATTATGCAATAATTTTTGAAAAGACCTTTATATTTTCTTTACATAATGATATAATATACTTAAGTTTTAGGAGGATTTATGCAAGTAATATTCTTAAAAGATTTAAAAGGTCAGGGTAAAAAAGGTGAAATAAAAGAAGTTAGTGATGGATATGCAAAGAATTTTCTTATCGCTAAAGGATATGCAGTAAAGAAAACAGAGACTTCTTTAAATAAGTTACAAAAGGAAAAAGATGAGAATAAACGTTTAGATGAAGAAAATACAAAGAAAGCTCATGAAATGGTCAAAAAACTAGAAAAGATTACTTTAAAATTTACTGCAAAAGCTGGAAAAATGGATAAAATGTTTGGTAGTATATCTAGTAAGCAGATTAAAGAAGAATTAGATAAACTAGGATATAATTTTGATAAAAAACAAATTATTATGGAACCAATTAATTGTTTTGGTTATCATGATATTATGATTAATTTATATAAAAATATTTCTGGAAAAATACGTGTAGAAGTTACGAAAGGATAAAATATGGCAAGAAGTATACCAAATAATCAGGAAGCAGAACAATCACTTTTATCATCAATGTTTTTATCAAAATATGCTTTAGATAAGGCTATTGATTTATTATCTGTTGATGATTTTTATTATGATAATAATCGTGTTATATTTAGTGCGTTAGTAGGTTTAAATAGTAAGAATTCTCCTATTGATATGACAAGTATCATTACGGAATTAAAAAATAGTGATAAACTTAATGAAGCTGGAGGAATACCTTATATCACAGAAGTATTAAATAGTGAAGCAGTTGCGACTAATTGTGAATACTATATAAAAAAGGTTAGTGATGCATCACTTCTTCGAAGATTAATTAAAGTATCAGAAGAAATAGGTAATTTAGGATACGAATCAAGTGATGAAGTAGATGAAGTGTTAGATGAAGCAGAAAGAAAAATACTTAGTGTTGTTAAAAATAAACAAACAACAGAATTCCGTGAATTTAAAGATGTATTATATGATGCAGAAAAGAACCTAGAAGATTTATCAAAAAACAAAGGAGAAGTAACTGGTATACCATCTGGGTTTACTGATCTTGATCGAATAACGTCTGGCTTTCATGAAAATCAATTAATAATAGTAGCAGCTCGTCCAGCGATGGGAAAGACAGTTTTTTCTCTTAATTTAGCGGTTAATGCGGCTTTAAAAGGAAAAAGTGTTGCTATATTCAATTTGGAAATGGATGCCGTTCAACTTGCTAATCGAATATTATCGAGTGTTGGTCAAATAGAGGGAAGGAAATTTTTATCAGGAAGTTTTGATAATAATGATTGGGTAAGACTTAATGAAGCAATTAGTCAACTTTCTGATGCAAAAATATTTATTAATGATACACCAGGAGCAACTATAGGCGAAATTAGAAGTAAATGTCGTCGTCTTGCGAGTAGTGATGCAGGACTCGATTTAGTAGTTATTGACTATCTTCAATTAATTAGTGGTGGTAAAAGTTATGGGACGAATCGTCAACAAGAAGTATCGGATATATCACGTGCTTTGAAATTAATGGCTCTAGAACTTCATATACCAGTTATTGCTTTATCACAGTTATCCAGATTAGTAGAACAAAGAGAAGATAAGCGTCCATTAATGAGTGATTTACGTGAGTCTGGTTCTATTGAACAAGATGCTGATATTGTAGCATTTTTATATCGTGATTCATATTACAAAAAAGAAGCGGTAAGTGAAGGAAATGCCAGTATAAGTGAATTAATACTTGGGAAGCATCGTAATGGAAGAGTTGGGACAGTTAATTTAATTTTTAAAGGTGATACATGTTCATTTTTAAATTATGAGAAAGAAAAGGGTGAAGAAAATTGAAAATAAAAAATATAGTTATTCTTTTTGTCGCTTTATTAATTAGTGGATTAATTGTAATAATGGTAAAACATGAAAATGCAAAATATAATGAACCAATTGTTGGATATCGTATTTATTTGGAAGGAAAACCAATAGGTTTAATTAAATCACGTGATGAACTTAATGAATACATTAATATTCAACAAGAGAAAATAAAAGAAAAATATAATGTTGATACTGTTTATATACCTAACGATATTAATATAGTAAAAGAGTTAACTTATGAAAATAAGATTGATTCCGTTCAGAATATTTATAATATGATTAATGCTATATCACCTTTTACGATAAAAGGATATCAAGTAATAATTGATAGGACTAATTCTGAGGAATATAAGAACGATGAAAATGAAAATGATGAAAATCGAGTTAAAGTAATTAAAGTAAATGTCCTTAATAAAGAAGTTTTTACAAAGGCAACTGAGAATGTTATTTTATCATTTGTTACTGATGAACAATATCAAGCTTTTGCTAATGGTGAAAAATTAGAGATAAAAACAACTGGTGAAGTAATCGAAAATATTTATATTGATGATGATATAACGATTAAAGAAGCTAATATACCTGTTAATGAAAAAATATATATGGATGTTGATTCACTATCAAAATATTTAGTATTTGGTAATAATTCATCTGATAAAAAGTATATTATAAAAAATGGTGATGATCTTGAAAAAATTGCTGAAAAAAATAGCATGAGTATCAATGAACTTTTAATCGCTAATGCTGATTTATCAAGTGAAACATCGCTTATTTATGTTGGTCAAGAATTATCTATTGGTACATTGGATCCAGTATTCACAACAATTGTGGAGAAACATGTTGTTGAAGATCAGACAGTTAAGTATAAAACGAACTATGAATATGATAATAAAATGTATCAAGGTCAACAAAAAGTTAAGCAAGAAGGTAAAAATGGATTAACGCGTGTAACTCAAAAGGTTAAAATGATTAATGGAGAAGTTTCTCAGGCATACATTGTATCAAGTGAAGAATTATCTCCAGTTGTAAATCGTATTGTTGTAAAAGGTGGTAAGCAAGTAAAAAGAGGAGATGGAGAGTGGCTATGGCCAACAAATTTCCCTTATATGATATCAAGTCGTTTTGGATGGCGATGGGGAAGAATGCATCGTGGAGTTGATATTTGTGGTACAGGAAGAGGTTCACCAATATACGCAGCCAGAGCTGGTGTAGTTACAGATATTAAATCTGATAGTTCATCAGGATATTATGTTATTATTAAGCATGATAATGGTTATTATACAAGATATGCACATTTACAAAATACTAATGGTAATGATAGGTTAGGCTTAACAAACTCTGCAACTAAATATGTTTATGTTGGCAAAAGAGTAAATGCGCATGATGTAATAGGAGAAATGGGTAGTTCAGGTGGAAGTACAGGTGTTCACTTGCATTTTGAAATATGGGATGGTGTTCCATTTGTTGCACAATGTTTTAACCCATTGTTATTCTACTAATGCGTGCAATTATTTTAGGTAGTGGTTCTAAAGGAAATTCAACACTTTTAATAGGAAATAATAAGAAAATATTAATTGATGTTGGATTTTCTTATCCACAAATGACGAAAAATTTATTAAAATATGGAATAGATCCTAAAGATATTGATGCCATATTAGTAACACATACCCATAAAGATCATGTTATAGGATTAAGTAGTTTTGCCAAAAAAACACATGTAAAAGTATATACCAATAGTTTAATGTTTGATGAAGTTTCCAAAATAGTAAATGAAGAAGAAATAATTATTAATGATGAATCATATAGTATTGGGGAGTTTAATATTAATCCATTTCCTACATCCCATGATGCAAAAGGATCTTGTGGTTTTATTATTGATGATGATTTATCAAGTTTAGTTTATGTAACGGATACGGGTTATATAAATAAGACAAATTTATCTAAAATGCATAATAAAAACATCTATATTTTTGAAAGCAATCACGATATCAATATGCTTATGACAGGGCCATATCCTTATATTTTAAAACAAAGAGTAGTAGGAGATAAGGGTCACTTGTCAAATGAAATGGCAGGGAATTATTTAAAAGAAATAATAGGTGATGCCACAAAAAAAATAATATTAGCGCATTTATCAGAGATTAATAATACCCATGAATTAGCGATTAAAACAGTGAGAGATATTATTGGTAATGAAGTGTTTTTAGATGCAGCATATCAAAATGAAAGTATGGATATTGGAGATGTAAATGATTAAAATAATTTGTGTAGGTAAAATAAAAGAGTCTTTCTTTGTAGATGCAATTAAGGAATATCAAAAAAGAATTAGTAAGTATACCAGGATAGAAATTTTTGAAATACCAGATTGTAATTATGATAATATAAAAACAATTAGAGAAGAATCTAATGCCATAATGAAAGTTATTAATAAAAATGATTATAATATTATTATGGATATACATGGTCAAATGCTAGATAGTATATCGTTTGCAAAAAAAATCGAAGATACTTTAATATTTAATAGTAATATAACGTTTATTATTGGTGGTAGTTTAGGAGTTAATGAAGAATTAAAGAATATCTGTGATTATAGATTATCTTTTTCGATGATGACATTTCCTCATCAGTTATTTAGAATTATCTTATTAGAACAAATATACAGAGCTTTTAAAATTATTAATCATGAAGAATATCATAAATAGGAGGTCGTATGACACAAATAAATAATATTTCGTGGATGTTGGCAACATTTATGTTGGTTTGTTGTGGTATATATTTTACATTTAAGTTAAATTTTACACAATTTAATTTTAAAAGAATGCTCAAAGGATTAAAAAAGGAGAAGAATAATGAAAAAGGTATTTCTCCTTTTAAAACATTAACACTTGCTCTTGCTGCAAGAATTGGGGTAGGTTCTCTTGCTGGGATTGCATTAGGCATTTATAAAGGTGGGATAGGAGTAATTTTTTGGATATGGCTATCTTGTTTAATCACATTGCCTAATTCATTAGTTGAAAGCACTCTTGCGGTAATGTATCGTGAGCGGGATGGTAAATATTTTCGTGGTGGACCATCTTTTTATATGAAAAAAGGGCTTGGTTTATCTAAATTAGCATTTCTTTATTCTTTGATTATATGTTTGTGTTATTTAGGTGGTTTTATTGCTATACAATCTAATACTATTGCTTCAAGCATGAAAGAATTTTTAAGTGTTCCTCCAATTATTTCTGGGGTAACAGTTGCTTTAATATCGTATGTTATTATTTCTCATGGAATAGGAAGAATCGCTAATTTTACATCTCTTTTAGTTCCAATAATGGGAATAATATATATGGTTACTTCTTTAATAATAATTATAATTAATATTGGTAGTATACCAGACATTTTATTATCAATTATTAAAGAGGCCTTTAATTATAAAGCATTAGGTTGGGGGATAATTAGTAGTATAATATTAGGCACTCAACGAGGTATATTTTCCAGTGAAGCAGGAATAGGAACTGGTGCGATTGCAAGTGGAACAAGTGATACAAAATATCCTGTTAAACAAGGTTACATTCAAATGTTGGGAGTGTACTTTACCACTTTTATTGTTTGTACAGGAACAGCTTTTATTATTATAACTAGTAATGTAGATATGGCATCTTTTAGTGATCCTAATGGTATTGAAATAACACTAAAGGCTTTAAATAGTCATTTAGGATCTTTTGGAACAATTATTTTAATTATTTCTCTATTAGCTTTTGCTTTTTCCACCATTATCTCTGGATATTATTATGGTGAAAGTAATTTAAAATATTTGTGTAAAAGAATTAGTAGTAAGAATATTGTTTATTTAAATATATTTATTGTTTTTGTTTTAATATATGGTGCTATTGCACGTCCTAGTAATTTATGGAATATAGTTGATATTGGCGTAGCTTTATTAGCAATAATAAATACGATTGCAATGATTTTATTAAGAAAAGAAGTTTGTAGTGAACTTAGAAAAGAGAAAGATGTAGTATGATAGGAAATGATTGGGATGAAATTTTAAAAGAAGAATTAAAAAAAGATTATTTTATTAAATTAATGAATAATATTAGAAAGGAATATAAAGAGAAAACGGTTTTTCCAAGAAAAGAGCAAGTATTTAATGCTTTTCGTTATACTCCTTATAAAAATGTTAAGGTTGTTATATTAGGGCAAGATCCGTATCATGGTGTTGGTGAAGCAGAAGGACTTTCTTTTTCTGTACCGATGGATATTCGAAAACCTCCTAGTCTTGTTAACATTTTTAAAGAATTACAAGATGATATGCATCTTCCTATTCCTAATCATGGTAGTCTTCATAGTTGGGCTAAAGAAGGGGTACTTCTTTTAAACGCCGTATTAACGGTTATTAAGGATCATGCAGCATCTCATCAAGGTATGGGATGGGAAACATTTACGGATAATGTTATTAAATTAATTAATGAAAAAGATACACCAGTTGTCTTTATCTTATGGGGAAGATATGCAAGAAGTAAGAAAAACTTAATAACTAATCCTATTCACTATATAATTGAGTCTGCTCATCCAAGTCCATTATCAGCTTATAATGGGTTCTTTGGAAGTAAGCCATTTTCTAAAACTAATAATTTTTTAATAAGTAAAGGAATAAAACCTATTAATTGGGAAATAAAATAAAAATATACCGCGCGGTATATTTTTTTAGTCTTTAAAATCTTCGAATAAAAGATATATATTTATTAATCCTGCAATACCAACTAGAAAATATATTATTCTAGATAATATACTACCATCTCCAAAAATTGTTGCAACTAGATTAAAATCAAATACACCAATTAGTCCCCATACAATAGCTCCAATTATAGTTAAAACAAGGCATATTTTTTGTAATGTATGCATAATTCCTCCTTTATTAATATCTTAAACAAAAAATATAAAAATATTCATGAATAAAATTTTTTTTGCATAATATAATTTAATGAAAAGAGAGGTTTTATGAAAAAATATTTATTTTTAGTTATAATGACTATATGTATATTTGCAGTTGGTTGTAATAAAAGTAATAATATTAATATTATTGATGATTTAACAAAAAAAATAAAT
>CACZNM010000101.1 GCA_902782535.1 uncultured Erysipelotrichaceae bacterium | reverse complement strand
GCTCCACTACTATTAGTTCCATACTTATCTAAATAATTATTTTCTTTAAGAAATTTCCCTGTCAATTTATATCTATCATATAATTCTTTTAAAGTAAAATTATGGGAATGATATACAATAGCATCACTACAATACTTGATTTTTTTATCATTCATAATTATTTTATAAGCGATGTACATATCTTCATTTATTGGTAAATTTTTATTATCATAACCATTTAATTCTTTAAAAACACTTGTTTTAATACTACTCGCTGCATCACTAAAGAAAAAGGTTTTTAAGCCTAAACTATCAATATCTTTTTTAGACTTAATAATATCAATATCCGGATAATTCGCTTCTCTGGTATATTTTTCGATATTATTAAATTTAGATACTTGTCTTGCATATGTTGCAACCACATCATCATTAATATCTTTCGTTAATTTATATAAGAACATATCATCATTAATTTCAATATCTTGTGTAATAAAAACTAGTATATCAGCCTTACTTTCTAAAGCTTCCTTTTCTCTTACTAAACTATGCGAAAAACAACATTTTTTAATCTTTTTATAATCGATTTTTAATTTTTTTAAGACTTTCTCTGTATCATCAGATGATTCAGTTAAAACATATCTTATTTTATTTATCTTAACATTTTTCTGTTTCTTTAAAGATTTATCTAACTTTTCAATATAATTACTTGCATTATATAAAGGACAGATAATATCTATTTTATTAGATTTTGTCATGCTTCCCCCTTGTTTTTATCAATGTAGTATTCTTTATACCACTTAGCAAAATTTCTTAAACCATCTCTTAAGGATGTACTTGGTTTAAAGCCATAATCTTTTTCTAAGGCTTTTGAATCAGCATAAGTAACAGGGACATCTCCTGCTTGCATTGGAACTAATTCTTTATGCGTTTCAAAATCATAATCACTAGGAAGAACTTTTGCACGTATTAGTTCCTCTTGCAATATCTTAACAAATTCTAATAAGTTTTCTGGTTTAGAATTTCCGATATTATATACTGCATAAGGAGCAATTGGTAATCCATCTTCCCCAACTTCTTTTTTAGGAGCACCTTGCATTACTCTTATTACACCTTCTACTATATCATCAACATAAGTAAAATCTCTTTTACAATTACCATAATTAAATATTTTTATTTTCTCACCATTAATTAATTTATTAGTAAAACCAAAATAAGCCATATCTGGTCTTCCCGCTGGACCATATACGGTAAAAAACCTTAATCCTGTTGATGGAATATTATATAGTTTACTATAACAATGCGCTAATAACTCATCAGTTTTCTTTGTTGCAGCATAAAGTGATACTGGATTATCAACTTTATCATCTACACTAAACGGTATTTTAATATTCCCACCATATACAGAACTAGATGATGCATATACCAAGTGAGAAACAGGGTAATTTCGACATGCTTCAAGAATGTTATAAAAACCCATCACATTACTTTCCATATATACATCCGGATGATCAATACTATAGCGAACACCGGCTTGAGCTGCTAAATTAACCACAACATTTGGTTTATATTCTTGAAATATTTTATCTACAGCTTCTTTATTAGCAATATTTTCTTTAATAAAGAAAAAATTATCATATTTTTTTAATTTAGCTAATCGATATTCTTTTAATGAAACATCATAATAATCATTAAGATTATCTAAGCCAATTATTTTAATATTATTAAATTCTTCTAATAGTCTTTTTGATAAATAAGAACCTATAAAACCCGCACATCCTGTTATTAAAATTGTTTTATTTTCTAAATTAATTTTCTCCTTATTCACAAAAATCACTACTCCTTATTGTAATTAAAGCCCTGTAATCCTCCAGATGCTATACCTATTTAATTATATATTATTATCGTTAATTCTACAATATTTTTAAGCTACTTTACACACTTTTTTACGTTCAAATATAATAAAAAAATAAAGAGTATTTACTCTTCATCTTATTTAGCACCAGTTTTACATATAACGGCTTTAATAGTTAAGAATATGCATTTGATATCTAACCATAAACTACAATTATTACAATAATAATATTCTAATTCTAATCTTTTATCATAGTTTGTAGCACTACGTCCATTAACTGCCCACCATCCAGATATCCCTGGCCTCACACTTTCATATACAGCATGGTTACCATTATGAGCATCAAGTTCACCTTTAACTAAAGGACGAGGACCAATCATACTCATATCACCGTACAATACATTGTACATTTGCGGTAATTCATCAAGTGATGTTTTTCTAAGTATTTTCCCAACTTTAGTAATTCGAGGATCTTTATCAAATTTCTGATTCTCCGCCCATTCCTTTTTATATTTTGGTTTCTTTAATAGTTCTTTTAATACTTCTTCCGCATTAGGAACCATTGTACGATATTTATATAGATAAAATACTTTTCCATTCTTACCTATGCGTTTTTGTACAAAAAAGATACTTTTAAAATCCCCTGATAACATATAACTAATCTTAACAATAATTGTTACAGGAATCATCGCAAATATTCCTAATAATGCACAAAATATATCAAAAGTTCTTTTGATAAATAAGAAAGTTAAACTTTTCTTTTTTTCAACATTTACCTTCTCTACCGTTTCTAAATATGTACTATCTATTGTACTATCATTCATTCTATCACTTCCTACTACCGTATACATTAAGATTGTAACACAATCCATTTTATAATTCAATCATTTTTATATTTTAGTATAAAAAAAAACAAGCAAATATTTATTGAATATATTTTTACTTGTTTTTTTCTTTTTCTTCCTTAACATCTACTTTACACATATTTAATGTACAAATAACAAACATACCACATAAAAAACCGAAAATAAAGAGTAACATTCTCTTCCCCTTTCCCTTTGAAATCAATAATTATTCTTTATTAATTCCATGATATATTTCTTTAATCTTTTCGTAACTTTCAATAGTTCCTATATCATATCGACGTCCAGGCATTTCCATGGCATAAATTTCTTTTTTATCATAAAGCCAATTAACTAAAGAACCTGGTGCATCTTTATTACAACCATTATCTAAAGCTTTTAAAATCTCTTCTAAATCTTTTTTACTATAAAGATAAAATGGTGGAACACACCAATTAGATATTGGGTTTTCTGGCTTTTCAATCATCTTTAATACTTTATCATTTTCATCAAACACGACACATGCACTCTTTTTTATTTTATCTTTCTTCTCCTCATAATAACGCATAATTACACTATGTTTTTTTGTTTTAAAATAATCAATAAAAGTATTAAGGGAAAAATCTAAGACATTATCTCCTGCTAAAATTAATAAGTCATCATCTAAATTCTTCTTTTTTATGGCAAACATAATATCATATACTGCTCCACATCTTGATTCATTACTCATACTACCATCATCAAGAATAGTTATATTGGACATACCTTTTTCTCTTTGCCATTTATTGAATAAATCAGCATATTTATGATTAGATACAATAACATATTCATCAACGATATTTAGACTATTTACATCATCAATTAACCAATCTATTATTGTTTTACCATTAATATCTAACAAAGGCTTAGGAAAGTTCTCTGTTAGAGGATAAAGTCTTGTAGCATATCCTGCTGCTAATATAATACATTTCATTTTCTCTCACCTATCTTTTTTTCATCCTTGCATGCTTTAGTATAACATAGATAATGCTT
>CACZNM010000100.1 GCA_902782535.1 uncultured Erysipelotrichaceae bacterium | reverse complement strand
TCTTGGAACGTATATTATCGGTGATAATGAAGATGGTATTTATATGATTGATCAACATGCAGCCGCAGAAAGAATTAATTATGAAAAGTGTTATAAAGCGATACTCAGTCATTCTAAAAACATTATTGATCTATTAGTTCCAATTACTATTGAATTGCCAAATAATGAATTTATTATTCTAAAAAAACATTTTGATATTCTAGATCGATTAGGATTTGTTTATGAAGAATTTGGTATGAATACTATTGTAATTCGGGCACATCCCGTGTGGCTTCCTAATTATGCTTTGGATGAAGCGATAAGGAAGATTATTGATATTATTGTTACTGAAGAAGATTTTTCTGAACTTAAGTTTAGTGATCGAGTAAGTATGACGATGGCTTGTAAAATGAGTATTAAAGGAAATGAAGCGATTACCATTGAAGATATGACATATTTATTAAATGAATTAATACGTTGTGATAATCCTTATACTTGTCCACATGGAAGACCAACGATTATAAGCTATTCTAAATATGATTTAGAAAAAATGTTTAAGAGGGCTCTTGATTAATATGAAAAAGATAATTGTTATAACAGGACCAACAGGTGTTGGTAAAACAAAATTAAGTGTTGAGCTTGCAAAGAAAATAAATGGTGAGATAGTTAATGCTGATAGTATGCAAGTATATAAAGGACTTGATATTGGAACGGCTAAAATAAAAGAGAAAGAAAAAGAAAGTGTTCCTCATAATTTATTTGATATATGTGATGTAATGGATAATTATACAATCTTTAATTATCAGAAAGATGCAAGAAAAAAAATAAATGAAATAATAGAAAGAGGACATATACCAATCTTTGTTGGTGGTAGTGGATTATATATCAAAGCAGCTTTATATGATTATAAATTAGTTAATGAAGAGTTTCATTCTGAATTCAATGAGTTTACTAACGAAGAATTATTAGAAGAAATAAAGAGACATCATCCAACAGATATTCATGTTAATAATCGCAAGAGATTAGTAAGAGAACTTAATAAAATAAAAAATAACAGTGTTAATATAAGCAATATTATGAATCCACTTTATGATATTGTTGTAATTGGGTTAACAACAGAAAGAGAAAAACTATATAATATTATTAATAATCGTGTAGATAAGATGATAGAAGAAGGTTTAATTAACGAAGTTAAAGAATTGTATGATAAAGGTGTTGATAGCAAAGCAATTGAAACAGGAATAGGTTACAAAGAGTTATACAAGTATTTTAATGGTGAAATAACTCTTGATGAATCTATTGAATTAATTAAAAAGAATTCTCGTAATTATGCTAAAAGGCAATATACATTTTTTAATCATCAAATGAATACTAAATGGTTTATGGTTGATTTTAATAACTTTAATAATACAGTTAATGATGTATATGAGTATGTAAAAACGTGTCAACAAGCAAAAAATATTAATAATAAATAATTGACAATAATATATATATGTATATAATTTTTTTTGAAAGAGGTGTGAATATGGATGAGAATTCAAATGTCAAAAATGTAAAGCAACAAGTGAATAATAGTAATACAAATAAGGGATTGATTATTACGTTAATTTCAATAATCATAGTGTTGATTGGTTTGCTAATCTATTTTGTCTTTATTAAGAATGATAACCATGAAGAATTAAAGAAACCAGAAGAGAAGATTAACGAAGTAGATAAACCAAAAGAAGATGATAATAAAGAAAATAATACAAATGAAGTAGAAAAGCCAACGGAAAAAGAAGAGCCTGCAAAGGAAAACAATGATAAACCAAGTGAAACTGATAACAAGCCACAAGATAATAAAGTGCAGGATAAAAATACTTATAAAACTTCTGATGGAAAACATACATTAACAATAAAGAACAAGAAATTCTATTATGATAATGTCATACAAATACCTTATGGAGATGATGATTACGTTATAGAAGAACATAAAGAAGGAAAATATACGATATTATCTTCTAATACAGGACAATGTGGAACTTATTTCTATATTGTAAATAATCAAAATAACACACTCGTTGATTTTAATTATTCAGCAGATAAGAGATTTGCTGTAGAAAAAATAGGTAATAATTATTATTTTCTTGAGGGTGGATCATGCTTAGCCCTTAGTCATGGCAGTGGTGTTTATACAGAAAATTTGAAAAAAATAGGCTCTTCATATTTTGGTAAAGACAGTAACAATAATTTTTACGTTTTAGATAACGGACATGTTGTAAAATATGATAAAGATGGTAAAACAATAAAAAGATCAGAAAATGCGCATTACATCGATTATTATATTATTTTCTATAATGAAGCACTTGATTTACAACCGATTATTACAAATGATAATATCTATTTTATGTATCACAATGATGATGATCCAAAAGCAAGTTATATTCTTGTAGATGGAATGAACGACAAGGACTATGAAATGGATACAAAAGATTATTATTTATATAGATTTTATTTAAATAAATCAACCAATATAATAGAAATAAGTTTTTATCCAAATGAATGTCAATTTGATAACGCTAATTGTGAAAATGATTCTAGTAAAATGCTTGTTTATGAATTCGATCTTAAAACAAAAGTATTATCTAAAAAGAATGGAAATTAGCCATTCTTTTTTCTCAAATATATTGACTAATAATATTTTTATAATTAAATGATTGCAGAGTCAAATCCTAAAGAAAAAGAAATACTTATTGATTTAATTATGAAATTTTTAATAATTTAATAAGCCATATTTTAAGTTAAATATTGTCAAGAAGATTTAAATTATCTTCTTTTTTTGATATCCTTAAATTAAGGATGGTAGATGTGGCAAAACTATATTTCTTTTATGGGGCGATGAATAGTGGTAAAACAACAAGAATACTACAGTGTGCTTATAATTATGAGGAGCAAGGAATGACTCCTATTATTATGAAACCTAAAATTGATACAAAAGGTGATGATAAAATAGTATCAAGGATTGGTGCAAAAAGAAAAGTTGATTACTTAATTGAACCAAAAGCTAATGTTTATGATGTTATTGTAGAAAGTTATACTAATGTTGATTTAATAATCATTGATGAAGCCCAATTTTTAACGGAAAAACAAGTTAATCAATTAATGGATGTTGTTATTGATCTTAATATATCTATTATGTGCTTTGGTTTACGTACAGACTTTTTAGGAAATAGTTTCCCAGGTGCAAGAAGACTTTTGGATATTGCCCATGAATTATCTGAAATTAAAACGATATGTGAATGTGGTCATAAAGCGATGTTTAATGTAAGACTTGTTGATGGTAAGGTCCAGACAGAAGGCGATAGTGTTGCTATTGATGGTGAGAAAAACGTAACTTATACGGTTGCTTGTCCAAGATGTTTTAGACTAAAAACACATCGAAAATTTGATAATTAAAAAACTATACTGTTTTAAAACAGTATTTTTTTGTATTTTATTCAATTTGTTCATAATAATTGACTTTAATCTTCATCTATGTTACAATACAAATCGTTTTCGTTCATATAGGGGGTAAAAATGAAAATAAAGAATTTGAAAATTAATAAGAAAAAATTATCAAGTATTTTACTTGCTTTTAATCTTTTATTTTGTTCAACACCAGGTAAAGCCGATGTAAAATCATATGAGAATGAAACAACACTAATTGATGGAACAAAAGTTATATTACATTATATTACGGATAATGGAAATAATTCCCTTGCAGTAGTTACCCTTGGTAATCAAGTTTTATATGCTGCACCAAGTTGTGTTAATTATTATGAGTTGGATACTAACGATATGTATCAAGAAGAAACGGGAATTGTGGAAGCGATTAATGATTGTTATATGTATTCTATGCCAGAAGAAAATAATAATTATATCGTCCAAAAAGTAAATACGGGAATGGTATTTGATGTTATGGCTAAGAGTTCTTTTGGTTGGTATAATGTCTCTATTAATGGATCTGTTATTGGTTTTATTCATGAGAAAAACTTAAAACCAAAGGAAGAGAAAATAGCAATTGTTAGAATAAAAGGAAATAGCGTTAATATTCGAAAAGGTCCAGGAATGGAATCAGCAGTTATAGGATCATGTAATACTAATGATTATTTTGAATTTGTTGAAGAATGTGGTGATTGGTATAAAATACAATATCAAAACTCATATGCTTATGTAAGTAAAAAATATTCGCAAATGGAGTTTCTTGAGAAAAACAAGTCAGAAAAAGTATTAGCAGCGAAAATAACTGGTAATAATGTAAATGTACGAAGTGGACCAGATACATCTTTTACAGCGATTGGTTTTGCAGATTCAACAGATTGCTTTGAAATAATAGATATAGATAATAATTGGTATCATGTTAAGTATCTAAATCAAGATGGATATATCTATAAAGGTTATGTTAAAGAAGAAATGATTGATACAAGTATTATTACTTATCAAAAAGTTGTTTATTTAACGAAAGAATCAGCATTTTATCAAGATTTAAATGGAAATATTTATACATATCTTCCTGAATATCAAAGTGCTCAAGTAATAGATGAAGCAAATGGATACTATCAAGTAAATATTGAAGGTGTTATCGGATATATCAAAATGAACGATACAGAAAACTTATCAGGAAACTGTGTCGTTGTTGATTTACCAAGACAAATACTTAAAGTATATAGTAATGGTAGAGAGGTATATCGAGCTAAAATAATAAGTGGACGAGAAGACAGTCAAACTAACATAGGTTGTTTTAAAATCGGACATCATATTACGGACCATGTTTTTGAAAGAAGTGGTATCTTTAATGAATATTGGATACAATTTGATGATAATATAGGCCTACATCCTGCTGATGCAAATGCTGGTAAAGGATGGCAGAAAGATGAATATTTTGAAAGCGTATCTGAAGCAGCATATAATAATTGGGAAAAAGGTAAAGGAAAAACTTATCCAGCTAGTCATGGTAGTGGTGGTTGTGGTAATATGCATCTAAAAGATATTGAAATCGTTTATCAATTAGTCAATTTAGGTGATAATGTCCTTGTTATTGGACCTAATAATTTGAAAAAATTACATATATCTAATACTATAAATAATTATAGTGTTAATGCATATAAAGATTATAATGTTGATTTATTTTCAATTGATGAATTTTTTGGTCAAGAAAACGATTTAAAAACAAAAAAACTAGTATAAATATTATTAAAAAAATGTTATAATGATTATGGTGAATTTATGAATAAGAAACCATATATTATAGCATTTTTATTTTTTATTATCGATTTGATTAGTAAACAAATAATTAGTCATGTACTATCTTTGCAAGAAAGCATTACGATTATTAAAAACTTCTTTTATATATCATATACTAAAAATACTGGCGCAGCTTGGTCAATTTTAAAAGATCAAAGATTATTATTGCTTATATTAACTGTATTTGTTTTATTTATTATTAATAAACAATTAAAAAAAGAAAATTTGACTAAGATAGAAAATTATTCTTATGGATTAATTATTGGTGGAATATTAGGTAATTTTTTTGATCGATTAATATATGGATATGTAATAGATTTTTTAGATTTTAAAATATTTGGTTATGACTACCCAATATTTAATTTTGCAGATAGCTTTATTGTAGTAGGAATAATATTATTAATTATAATAGAAATAAGGAAGGAACGTAATGATAGAAATAGTAGTAGAAGATAATATAGATATGCGTATAGATAGTTATTTAGCAGAAAAACTGAATATTTCTCGAAGTAAAGTTCAAAAATTAATAAAACAAGAAAAGATTTTAGTAAATGAAAGAAAAGTTAATAATAACTATTTAGTTACAAAGAATGATTGTATTCAAATAAATGATGAGTTAGATTTTGAAATACATGTTGATGCTGAAGATATTCCTATTGATGTTATCTATGAAAATGATGATTTATTAGTTATTAATAAAGAAAGTGGGATGGTTGTTCATCCAGCACCTGGGAATTATCATAATACGCTTGTTAATGCTTTACTTGGGAAATATTCTTTATCAAATGATAAAATAAGACCAGGAATTGTTCATAGACTTGATAAAGATACGAGTGGCTTGATGCTTGTAGCTAAAAATGATGAAACACATGGAAAATTAGCAGAGATGATAAAAGATCGTAAAGTTAAACGTACTTATTTAGCTTTAGTTTCTGGTGTTATTAATCATGAAACCGGTACTATTGATGCTCCAATAGGACGTGATCCGAAGAATCGTGAGAAAATGATGGTAACGGATATTAATAGCAAGAATGCTATTACTCATTTTAAAGTTCTAAATAGATTTAAAAATCATACTTTAATTGAATGTAACTTGGATACCGGTAGAACCCATCAAATAAGAGTTCATATGAGTTATATCGGTTATCCGATTGTAAATGACCCATTATATGGTAAAGAAATTATTGATAAAGATTTTGGACAATTACTTCATTCGCAAAAAATTAGTTTTAATAATCCTCGAGATAATGAAAAACTTTTTTTTGAAGTTGATGCTCCAAAGAAATTTTATGACATAATGGAAGAGGTGGTAAATAAATGAAAAAGATAATTTATTTTATTATATTTATTGCATTATTATTTGTATTATATAAACCTATTAAAGAGAAATTAGGAATATCTGTTGAAGAGAAATTTTTATATGAAGATATATTAAATACTATAAACGATAAAAAAGTAGAAGTAGATAGATTTACAATATATGGTAAACATTTAAATTTAGAAGGAACATTACCAAATAATGATAGTTATACTTTAGTATTAAAGAATAACGAAGAAGAGATAAATGTTGATACTATCGTTAATGATAATAAATTTTCTCTTGCTAAACATATTAATGAAGGATTAGATTTAGAATTATTAAAAAATGGGGATTATATATTTTTATTAAAAAATAAAACTAATGAAGATTATTATAATTTAATTAATAAAACGGATTATCATAATAATATTTATTATACGATTACGAAAAACAAAAAGAATAACAAGATAACTTTTCCTGAGTTAACATTTAATGATATAAATTATTGGACAATAAATATTAAGGAAGAAAAATTACCAAGTGATGTATATGATGTTGTTATTGATCCGGGTCATGGTGGGGTAGATACAGGTGCTGGTAACGGTAGTTATCATGAATCGAAATTTACATTAGAATATTCGAAAGCGCTTTATGATGCCTTAACTGAAGAAGGATTGAAAGTTAAGTTAACAAGGGAAGATGGAAATGCTATTGAACATTACGGAGAAGGATCGAGAACTGGTATACCATATGAAACAAAAGCGAAATTAATGCTTTCTATTCATTTAAATAGTTCAAATGGCAAAGATCAGAATGGTGTAGAAATATATAAAGCATATAATGATAATAATGATTATGCAAAAATTATCGCAAAAAATATTGTTGATGAAGTAGGTATCAACTATTCAATTAATACCATGCATCAAGTTGATAAAGGAGTATATATGCGTGTATATTCTAAATATGATATCGAAGTACTTAATAACGAGGCCAAAAGAAACAATTATGAACCTTTTGATATTCCTGATAATGCAACATATTATTATTTTATAAGAGAAACAGGAGGAATACTTACTAATGCTTTCTCAGATGGACGCAATCCTAAATATAAAGAGAATTTATATCGTAAGTATAATCAGGCCGTAGAAGCATATCTTTGTGAACTTGCTTATATATCCAATAGTAAAGATTTAAAATTAATATTAAATAATCAAAATCAATTTGTTAAAGCATTAAAAAACAGTGTTTTAGCATATTTTCAAAATACTAATGTAGAAAGTTAATTATTAAATTATAAGAGGATTAACCTCTTTTTACATATAAAATACATATATTTTTAAAAAAAAACAGCATAATTTATTGATTAAACAAAGGTTTTTAACTATAATATTTATATAAGTTAAGGGTAGTGTCGATATGAAGAAGATTGAAGAAATAACAATTGAATCATTAAAAAATAAAGTAAGTAAGTACACCAAAAAAAATTTGGATATGATTGATAGAGCGTATCAATATGCCAAAAAATATCATATGGGACAAAAAAGAGAGAGTGGGGAAGAATATATCATTCATCCACTTACGGTTGCTTACATATTAGCAGGAATGCATGCTGATGAAGAAACTCTATGTGCAGCTTTATTACACGATTTAATTGAAGATACTCCTGTAACTTATAATGATATTAAAGATAATTTTGGCCTAGAAGTAGCTAATTTAGTTGATGGTGTTACCAAAATTACTCATATGAATTTTAGTAATCGCGATGAATTCTTGGCTACCAATATAAGACGTATTGTTGTAAGTATGATGGATGATGCCAGGATTGTTATTATAAAACTAGTTGATAGATTACATAATATGCGTACTCTTGAATATAAAACGAATGAAAAACGACAGGAAATAGCTCTACAAACGATTGAAATATATGTTCCACTTGCTTATTATATAGGAGCTTATAAAATAAAAGATGAATTAGAAAATATTAGTTTTCGTTATTTAAAACCAGATACTTATAAGGATATTGAAAAGAAAGTTAATAAAATTCAATTTGAAACAAAAAAAATCTTAAATAGAATGGTTAATACGGTTAAAAGTAAATTTGCTAATGAAAATATTAAATGTAATTTAGAAATTCGATATAAAGATATTTATAGCGTATATAAAAAATTAATAACGCATTCCGAAATAGAAAATATTCATGATTTACTTGGTATTAAAGTAATAGTAAATAGTGTTAGAGATTGTTATCTAGCTTTAATGATTATCCATGCATTATATCCACCAGTATCATATAAATTTAAAGATTATATCGTAAAACCTAAAACTAATATGTATCGGGCAATTCATACAACGGTTATTTGCGATGATCATTTAGTACAATTTCAAATACGTACCAAAGAAATGGATAGGATTGCAACATATGGATTAACATCTTATTGGTTTAAAAATCGTCATTTCGCTAAAAATGCTATGCAAAATGATTTAGAAAATAATTTTCAATTTTTTAAATCAATTAAAGAACTTGATAGTTCTATCGCGGATAATATTGAGTTTGTAAAATTAATTAAGAGGGAGTTATTTTCGCAAAATGTATATGTGCGTTCTACAAATGGTGAAATTATTGAGCTTCCTATTGACTCAACACCGATTGATTTCGCTTATAAAATCCATTCTGATCTTGGTAATACCATGATAGCAGCGGTTGTTAACGATGGAATAGTGCCTTTTGATTATAAGCTACAAAATAATGATCGTATTAGAATTATCTGTGATAAAAACGTTTATATTGATCGAACTAAATGGTTAGAAATAGCAGTTACCACACATGCCAAAAAAAGAATCATTGATTATCTTAAAAATATTGAATAATATGATATAATTTGTCATATTATTTTTTTCATAAATAAAGCATCATTAAATACAATTTATTGGTGATATAATGGAAAAAGTAAAGAAGAAAATACTATTTTTAGCAATTATTGTTATTGTCGGAATAATTATTGGAATAATATTTTCTAATGTGTTAAGTATTAATGATGAAAAGATTGTTACATTAAAGATAACCAATTATTTTAATAATCTTAAAGAAGATATACCAATTGATTATGTAAGTAATCTTTTTAATAGTTTAAAGAACAATTTTATATATTTACTGATAATATGGTTTTTAGGATTATCAATAATTGGGTTACTTCTTAATAATTTTATTTTGTTTTTTAAAAGCTTTATTCTTGGTTTTATCATCGGAAGTATTATTCATATCTATTTATTTAATGGAATTATTCTTTCAATTATATATATATTTCCTTCATTAATAATAAATATCTTAGTATTTACTATGCTTGTTTATTATGCAAATAATATATCTTTAAAGTTATTTAATCTATTATTTTTAAAAAAAGATATTAAAGTTGGAATTTTTATAAAAAAGTATTTAAAATTATTATTAATCTCTGCAATTGTTTTAATTATAAGTAGTACTTTAGAAACCTTTTTAACACCATTTTTATTAAAATTATTTAGTTATTTTATAAAATAATATATTTTATTAATATAAAGAAGAAAAATATTAGAAATTATCCTTTTTTTCTTTAATTTTTTTGATTTTATGGTACAATATTTGGTGGTTGGTGAAGTATGAAAAGAGTTGTTATAGGAATGAGTGGGGGAGTTGATTCTTCTGTCGCTGCTATTCTATTAAAACAAGAAGGATATGATGTAATTGGACTATTTATGCGTAATTGGGATAGTACGATCAATAATGATTTTTTAGGAAATCCTAATTTGAATAATGATATTTGTCCGCAAGAAGAAGATTATAATGATGCTAAAAGCGTATGTGATAAATTAGGTATACCTCTTCACAGAATTGATTTTGTTAAAGAATATTGGGATTATGTATTTACTTATTTTTTAGATGAATTAAAAAAAGGTCGTACACCCAACCCTGATATCATGTGTAATAAATATATAAAGTTTGATTATTTTATTAAAGAAGCGAAAAGATTAGGTGCTGATTATATCGCTACCGGTCATTACGCACGAATGAAGGATGGTTATTTATTACGTGGAATAGATGATAATAAAGATCAAACATATTTTTTAAGTCAATTAACTAAAGATCAATTAAGTAATGTATTATTTCCAATCGGTCATTTAAATAAGAGTGAGGTAAGGAAAATCGCTGAAGAATATGGATTAATTACGGCGAAAAAGAAAGATTCAACAGGAATATGTTTTATTGGAGAACGCAATTTTAAGAAATTTTTAGAAAATTATTTGCCAAATAAATCTGGTGATGTTATTGATATTGATACCAAGAGAAAAGTGGGGGAGCACACAGGACTAATGTATTATACAATTGGTCAAAGGAAAGGCTTAAATATTGGTGGTAATAAAGATAAAATGTTTGTTGTAGGGAAAGATCTTACAAAGAATATATTGTATGTATCATTTGGTGAAGATAATCATTATTTGATATCAAATAGTTGTATTATAGATACTGTTAATTTTAACTGTGAATTAAGACCAGAAAAATGTACTGCAAAATTTCGTTATCGTCAAAGAGATTATGATGTTAAACTAGAATATCTTTCAAATGGCGAAATACTTGTGAGATATGATAATGTTAAATCAGTTACACCTGGACAAGCATGCGTATTCTATATGGATGATAAATGTATAGGTGGTGGAATTATAAAAGAAGTACGATATAATGATCAGAAATTATGGTATTTATTATAATTTGATTTACAAAATTTGGCATAATTATTGACAAAAATATAAGACATGATAAAATAAATTATAGGAGGGCTTTATGAGCAAAATTAGTGATATATTATCAGAACTTGGAGTATCAAAGGTTCGTTTAGCAAAATATTTAGGAGTGTCAAGACAAATGCTATATAATTATTTGTCATGCGATAATCTAGAAGATTGGCCTAGTGAGAAAGCTACTAGATTAATGCAACTTCTTGAGGTTAAATCTGCTAAAGAAATCGATGATATTAAAATTGATGGCGATTATATCATTAAAGTTGATAATAAATTAAATGAAGGAGTCAAAATTGCATTGTCTGGTAGTAACTTTGGCGATTTAAAAGGATTTAATCGAAAAGAAATTGAAATTCTAACTGACATAACAACATTATTAAAAGATCGATTAAAAGATGATAAAACCAAAGATACTTATAATACATATGTTTATTTATACCATTTCCTACAAAGTATGGAAACTAATAAAGAAATGAAATATATCTTAGCTTTTGTGTCAAAGTTAACAGGATTCACTAAACCAAGAGAATTTATATATAATCAAGATCAACAAATATTATTTGAAAGTATTATATATAGTGGTTTTACATTATATAATAATGGTGGAGCTTCGACAAGAAAGGTTCAAGATCAGCATGATAAGTTCGTTAAAGATATTGAACAACGTCATGAAGAAAAACTTTCTCGTACACAAGAGTTGAATACAGTAAAATTACAGGCTTTAAAAGAACTAGGATATACAACAATTACGGAAGAAAATGCTAAAGAGGTATTTGAAAAAATTGCCGAAATACAAACAAGAAAAGTATAAAAAAGAATAGAGAGGGAAAAAGATGTTTATACTAGATAATTTTAAAAACACATGGGATTATACATTTATAGCGTTTGCTTTGTTTTCATTAGCCATTGGAACAATAATTACAATTAGAAAAATGAAAAAAGAAGAATTAAATAAACGAAAAGAGAAGAGAAGTGAAAATAGCGACCAAAACATTTAGTCGTTATTTTTATATTTAAAAGAACTTAACATAATATATATTATAGGAAGTGAGATGTTTTCATTAAAATTATCTTAGAAATTATAATATCTATGTATATTATATGATACATTTAATATTATATCAATTAAATTATTATTTTATCTTTATCTAATTAATTAGATATACTTATCATTTGATTATTAATATTTAAAATTTAAATTTACAGCATTTAATTATATTTAAGTTTAACATTTGTATACAATTTTATTTCCCAAATTGCTACAGATTATCTTATTTGAGATTGATTATTATCCGTCTTTTTTATTCTCGAATGCTTTCACTAAATGATTAAGTTTCTTTGAGATGGATAATTCATCATCTTTTAATATCTCGAATTGTCACAGAAAATTGGTAAATGATTGGTTATCTATAATAAATATAAATTGTTATACAAAACTAAAACTATAGTTAAATTACTGTGTTATTTGTATATCATAATAATAATTTATAACCTGTATAATATTATCTTTAATAATTTCTTATATCTGTTTTTTTCTATATAATAGGAAGAGGGGAAGTGACTAAGAAAATTAGTATATATAAAAAAGGGGCCTTTCCCTTCTCTCCCCTTTTATTTTGAATTATTTAATTCATCGTTATTTAAGTTTATCTAAAAAACTCTCTCCAAGCCATGGCTTTTCAACATTAAAATTATCGGCAATTGTAGCACCAATATCGCCCAATGTATTTAATATATCAAGTTGTCCATTACCATTAAAGCATCTTGAATAAATAAGTACAGGTACATTTTCTCTTGTATGATTATAATTTTCCATTGTTGGATCGCATCCATGATCACTAGTTATAATTAATAAATCATCGATATTAAGTTTATTAATTATAATTGGTAATTGGACATCAAATTCTTCTAAACATTTCTTATATCCTTCTACATCACGAGCATTACCATAAAGTGATTCTAAGTCCGTTAAATTAGCATAACATAATCCTTCAAAGTTTTTTTCCATGATATCAATTAATTTATTAATTCCTTCTGTATTAGAAGCAGATTTGATAATTTTTGTTATACCATAATTATTGAATAAATCCGTGACTTTACCAATTGAAATAACCTGTAAATCAGCATTTTTTAGCGATTCTAAAACGGATTTTCCTGGATTTAATGTAAATGTTCGTACATCATCAGTTAAAATGACTTCATTATTATCAATGCGAAAAGGTCTTGCTATTACACATGATACCTTCCATTTCTCATCTTTAGTAATTTCTCTTATTTTTTCGCAGCAATCATATAGTTCATTAACAGGAATAATTGTTTCATCAGCAGCAACTTCTAGATTTGAATCTCCTGTTGTATATATAATCAATGATTTAGTTTCCATTTGTCGTTTGTATAGTCTTGTAATTGCACTTTTAACATCAGATATAATATTTCCTATTATTGGCTTTCTAAGAGTGCTAGCAATTGTTTCTAATAGTTCTCTTGGAAACGGACCATAATTAAAGTATTCAAAAGATTTACTAGAGTTTATACCCATCATTTCATAATGTAATGAAACACAATCCTTTCCTTTATTCTGTGGTCTTGCGATGGTATAATAGGCATCACTTTCTTTATTACTCATAGTTAATGTTTCTAATATACCTAGTTTTTTTAAATTAGGAATAAATAAATCCGTATTATCCATTACGTGTCCTAAAGTATTACATCCCTTATCATTATATTCTTCGGCATCAATCGCTTCCCCAACACCTAATGAATCTAAAACTAATAAAAAGATTCTTTTGAATTTCATTTATCTTCACCTCGCATTTCATATTTATCATAGCTATCATGTATTTGTTTTTTCGCCACGTGTGTATATATTCTAGTTGTTACTATATCAGAATGACCTAACAATTCTTGAATAACTTTTAAATCAGCTCCATTATCTAACATATGTGTTGCAAAAGAGTGTCTTAACGTATGAGGAGTTACATTCTTTTTAATCCCCTTCTCTTTTAATATATTATTAAGAAGAAAATTAAAACCATTTCGTGTAATAGGTTTACCATGATTATTCAAAAATAATTTATCTGGATTGCCATTTTTTCTTTTTAATAAGTAGGAACGATTTTGTAAATATAAATTTAAATATTCTTTAGCATAATCCCCTAATGGTACAATTCTTTCTTTACTACCCTTTCCATTAATTAGAATAGTATTATTATATAAATCAATATCATTAATTGATAGATTAACAAGTTCTGATACACGTAGGCCAGATCCATACATTAATTCTAGCATGGCCTTCGTACGATAAGCGAAAGGACTATCTAACTTGATATCCATTAGTTTATTTACTTCGTCCTCTGTAAGTGTTTCAGGTAAAAATTTCCCTAGTTTTAAATTATCAATGTTTTTCGTAATATCATGGGTTATTTCCATCTTAGCTAAATATTTAAAAAAGCCTCTAATAGTCGTTAAATGTCTTTCGATACTTCGCGATGATAATTTCTTTTTACCCTTTAAATATTCTAAATAATTTATTATATCTTTTTCCTTTAAATTTGTTATTTCATAATCTTTAAAATGATTATAAAAATCCTCTAAATCAAATTGATAACTCTCTTTTGTATTATTTGATAGACCTTTTTCTAATAATAAATAATCTATATAATCATCTATATTATCTCTCACTTAAATCCCCTATCCTAATTAATTGTATCAAAAAGAATAAATAAAATCTATATTTTACATAAAAATATCCACAATCTTGACAAAATTTGATAAAATAATCTTGGTGATATATATGGAAACTCCCTTAGCATTGAAATTAGCTCCTAAAAAGATAAGTGAAGTTTTAGGCCAAGAACATTTACTTGGAAAAGATAAGATATTATATAACTTAATTAAAAATAAGAAACTATTTAGTATGATTTTATATGGTAAACCAGGTATTGGTAAAACTTCCATTGCTAAAGTATTACCAGAAGAATTAGGTATACGTTATCGTCTTTTAAATGCTACGATTAACAATAAACATGATTTTGAAGTAGTAGTTGAAGAAGCAAAAATATATCAGGGTATTGTCTTAATAATGGATGAAATACATCGTATGAATAAAGCCCAACAAGATTTATTACTTCCATATATCGAAAATGGTTTGATAACCCTTATTGGTATGACTACTGCTAATCCATATCATTCTATAAATCCTGCAATTAGAAGTAGATGTCATATCTTTGAATTAAAACCTTTAACTGAGAAAAATATTTCTGATGGATTAAAAAGAGCATGTAAAACAGAATATTTAAAAGATATTAAAATCGATAAAAAAGCATTAGACTATATAACAAGTATATCAGGGAATGATTTAAGATATGCTTATAATCTTTTAGAATTAGCTTATTATGTTAATAAGGATCATACAATAAATATTGATGTATTAAAAAATATTAATGATAAGCCTGCCTTTTCTTTTGATAAAGGTGAAGATTCGTTTTATGATACATTAAGTGCCTTACAAAAATCCATTCGTGGAAGCGATGTTGATGCATCCTTGCATTATCTTGGGCGTTTATTAATTGCCGGTGATTTAGAAAACTTAACAAGACGTCTTTCTGTAATTGCCTATGAAGATATTGGACTTGCTAATCCAACAATCGGACCTAAATTAGATGCAGCGATTAATGCAGCTTTAAGAGTTGGTATGCCAGAAGCAAGAATTCCTTTATCAGAAATTGTTATTGAAATGAGTTTATCTCCTAAATCAAATAGCGCTATTGTAGCGATTGATAAAGTATTATCCGATATTGAAACTGGTAAATGTGGTAATATTCCAGATCATATTAAAATAACGGCTAATGGATATAAATATCCCCATGATTATCCAAATGATTGGGTTAAACAAGATTATTTACCAATTAATTTACGCAATAAAAAATATTATATTCCTAAAGAAACAAGTCAATATGAACGTAATTTAAAAAGTATAAAAGATAAAATTGATAATTTAAAAGCAAATAAAAACTCCAATTAGTGGAGTTTAAATTATTTATTTTACACGTTTTTGATAATCTCTTAATACTTCATCAACGCAGGATGATAGATTAAAGATTTTAAAATTATCGCAAAAATAAGAATTTCTTATTTTTACAAATACTTTGAACATTATTTCATCTGCCATTTCATACTTTTCAGCATCTATATTAGCGATATAAAAGGCTTCTTCTTGATCATTAAAAGTTTTTCTTGCTCTATCAGCCCATTGATAAACTAAAACAAGAAAAGAATTATCTTTAGTTTTCATTCTTCGAAAAGTAAAGGTATGATGATTATTATCATCGTATAAATTGTTAAAATCAATGAAATTTTTATAACCAATTAAAAGTCCATTAAGTTCTCTTTCTTCCATTAATCCCCCTCAAAGTACATATTATAACATAGATTAGATTATATTTCAATCTTTTTTATACTCTACGTAACATTCTTTAATTAGATTTTTCCCTTTACCTAATATATTTATCTTATCGATATTTTTCATATCTATTAAAACGACTTTAAATGAATTATCAGGATTATTTCTTTCTTTTTCTTCGCCACCTAATTCTGGTGTTCCTTTGATATATTTACCAAAAAACCAATGACATAATCCACCTGGGTACTCTTCAATTATTAAATCTTTTATTATTTCAATATCACAACATGTTTCTTCTTTTGTTTCACGAATAGCAGCTTCTCTATATGTCTCTCCTACTTCTACTCCCCCACCTGGTATGGTAAAATAGTGGAGTAAATCATTCCCTTCTTTACGATATCTTTCTATTAATAATATTTTATTATCGATAAAAGTAATCGCTCTTGCTACAACTCTTCTATTATCTTTATAAATTGCCATTTTATCACCTCATTCAATATATCACTAAATATTATAAAAAGCAAATGTATTTAATTCTAAAATAACGTATTTTTCATAAAATTAAGTGGTGATAGTATGAATATAATATGGAAGAAAACTTTTAAAGCTTTATTAATTATTCTAATTTTATTATTAATTTCTATATCTTTAATTAATATTTTATATTATTTTGATATTATTGATAATAATATAATACGATATTTTAAAATGCTCTTATCGTTAGTGACATTTTTTGTAGGAGGATTATATATGGGAAAGAATAGTCCTTCTAAAGGTTATATATATGGTTTAAGGTTATCATTAATAATAATCCTAATAATAATAGTAATGGGTATAATCTTTAAAAATATTGATATATCAAGAATTATCTTTTATTTAATTATAATATTTTGTATAACCTTTGGTTCAATGTTAGGTATTAATAAAAAAACAAATTAAATATTTATGTATTTTATAAATGTATACTTATCTTTATAAATAAAAAGAATGTTAAAAAGTAATTAACATTCTCTTTATCTTTTATTTAAAAATTTAATTATATCATTATAGATGCTTTCTTCATCTAGTTTATATCGTTTTTCTATTTCATCAACTTTACCATGGGTAATATATTCTTCAGGATAGCCAAGTGATAACACATGGGATGTATCAAAATATCTTTTAATTGTAGATCCAAGTCCAGTAACGACATTATCTTCAATGGTAACGATTTTTTGGGTTTTATTAAAAGATTTTTTTATTGTTTCAACATCGAGTGGTTTTAAAAAGCGCAAATTAATTAATTCGGCATGAATATTCTCTTTCTTTAATCTTTGCGTTATATTATAGGCTTTTTCCACCATTTTACCTATAGCAATAATTGTAACACTATCTCCTTCTTCCATAATATCACATTTACCTAATATAATGGGATTATGACTTTGAATTAATAGATTTTCTTTACCTTTAGGATAACGTATAGCAATAGGATGGGAATAATTAATGGCAAATTTAAGCATTTTACGAAGTTCATTGTAATTATAAGGCGCCATGATTGTTAAATTAGGAATGGTATTTAAATATGATAAATCTAATATTCCTTGATGTGTTGTTCCATCATTTCCGGTTATTCCCGCGCGATCAATTAAAAAAACAACATGCAAATCATTTAATGCTACATCATGAATAATTTCATCATAAGCCCTTTGAAGAAAACAAGAATAGATAGGAACTACAGGAATCATTCCCCCTTTAGCAAGTCCTGCTGCTAAAGTTATCGCATGTTCTTCAGCTATTTCAACATCAAAGAAGCGATTAGGATATTTCTTCTTAAAAAGAGAAAGCCCTACTCCATCTTCCATCGCTGCTGTAATTGCAACTATTTTTTTATTATCTTTTGCTATTTTTACTAATTCTTCTCCCATGATATTAGAATAATCTTCTTTTTTTGTTTCAATTATTCCTTTTTCCAAATCAAAAGGTCCTACGGCATGGTAAATTGATGGAGAATTTTCGGCTTTTATATAACCCTTTCCTTTTTTTGTTATAACATGAATTAATATTGGTCCCTTGATATTACTCGCTCTTTTTAGGATATTTTCTAGTTCATTTATATCATGTCCATCTATTGGTCCAAGGTATGTAAACCCAATATTTTCAAAGTACATATTAGCAATAAATAAACCTTTAATATGTCTTTTAATCCAACGAATAAAATTATATATATATTTACCAATAAAAGGGATTTTATTAATAATATTTTTGGTATTATTATTTAACTTAACGTATAATCGTTGTGTACGCATATGAGCAAGTAACTTGGACATACCACCACTATTTTTAGATATACTCATCGTATTATCATTTAAAAGAACAATTAAATTTGTTTTACTAACACCAGCGTCATTCAAGGCTTCCATAGCAAGACCACCAGTTAAAGCTCCATCGCCAATAACTGCAATAATTTTTTCATTTGTCTTATTTAAATCTCTTGCTCGTGCTAATCCTAGCGCAAGGGAAATCGAGGTACTAGAGTGTCCTGTATCAAAAAGATCATATATTGACTCTTCTGTTCTTGGAAAACCTGCTAGGCCATCTATTTTTCTTAACGATGGAAATAATTCATTTCGCCCGGTTAGTAACTTAAATGGATAGCATTGATGACCGACATCCCAAATTATTTTATCTTTAGGTAGTGAAAAAGCCGATAAAAGAGCGATTGTTAATTCAACTATTCCTAAATTACTCGCTAAATGACCGCCATTTTTAGATACAATATCTAGTATTCTTTCACGTATCTCATCTGCTAAAATATTTTTTTCAGATAAAGATAATTTCTTTATATCTTTAGGATTATTAATTTTTTCTAAAATCATTTATATCACCTACTTTATTATATATTATTGATAAAAGAAATAGGGATTAATAATCCTTATATTTTCTTTATATTCTCATTAATATATAAATCTCTAATATATTTCAATTGATTAGCAAATATTCTTTTATTAAAACTATCTATATTTATTTTTTTCTTTAGAAAATAGTCTTCTAAATCACTTACATCAGACTTTTCCAATAATAATGCTAATTTTATGGAATCATCAGTTAATAAATTCATATCTATAACCATAAGGGTTTTAAAGAATGTAGATAAATTATCATTATCTTGTAAATAATTTTTAATAATTTCAAATTTATGATTCTCATAATTAATATTAGTATTTTTAAAGAAATTATAAAATGTTCTAAAACTATTTATGTAGTCTTTCTTTTTTAATCCGAAAGGAAAATAGCATATATTAAGTAGTGTTATAACATCTTCGTTTTTCATATCAGTAAGTTGCAAAAGAAAGGCTTCAGATAATTCTTTTAGGCGATTATCTGCAGATAATGCCTTGATAAAATGTAATGTTATATTAAAATACTCTTGATCATTCATTCTTTTTGGAACTAAATTACTGTCCGCACCTTCCATCTTTAAAAAATAATATGCTTCTTGTGGTGTTAGATATGAATTTAATACATAATCATACATATCCTTAAAATTAACGTTATTATTCTTCATATAAACCTCCTAAAATATGAATTGAACAAGATTTATTCTAACATATATTTACTAAAAAACAAATAAAAAAGGGAGAAATACTCTCCATTTTAACGTTTAATTTTGACTTTATTATGATTTTCTGTATTAATTTTGCTTACTAAATGATCAAACAATTCTTTGTTATCATAAGATACAGGAATACCACTAATCATTTTATTTAAATCATGTCTTTCTTCAGCTATTTCTTTAGATTCATCGAAATGTAAATCTTTTAAGAAACTTAAATATAAAATAACACGATCTGTAGGCGACTTTAAATTTTTTAAATCAATTGTTTCGCTTTTAAAATAATTTGCTAATACTTCCCGATTGTGCTTTTTAGTAAATGACAATATTTTTTTCTTTAAAACAACATTAATAACGTCTAATTTATCCATATCTCTAATCATATTGGCAAACAATGCTTCACGTTCCGTTAAATGGTTATCAAGATCTTTCTTATTATGAAAATAAACAGCTTTTCTTATTGTTAAATAATCATTTTCATCGATATCAAAATTATTGATAAAACCATCATTAAAAAGGATTTTATTGCTATAAGCACCATGATCAAAGATTAAATTATTGAATTTTTGATTACGAATAACTTCCTTAAATCTACCTAGATCATGAAATAGTCCAATTTGAAAAGCTAATCGTACGTCTTCGTCACTTAAATCAAGTCGAAGTGCTAAATCAATCATTAACATACTTACTCTAATTGAGTGGGTGTATTTCTCGTTAATTAATTTGTTTTGCATATCATAATTACTCATTACATAATCACTAAAAATATTCAAATCATTTTCCATATTTTATTAAAACAATCCTTCTATTTTTCCATCAGCATGTAATCTCATATTCAAATAAGCTGCTTTCTTTGTAAGACCTGGCATAGTCATAATATTACCCATTAATAAAACGATAAACCCTGCTCCGTTTGATAATCTAGCATCAGTAACTGTCATTGTAAAGTCGCGTGGTGCACCTAACGTTTTAGCATCGTCTGTTAATGAATATTGTGTTTTTGCAACACAAATAGGTAGATTAGAAAAGCCTTTGTTCTCAAATTCTTGAATTTTTGATTTGGCAGCATCGCTAACAACTACTTCTTTTGCACGATATATTTCTTTGCATATTTTGTTAATTTTATCCATTATTGGTAATTCATAATTATATAATTTATGATAATCAACTTTATTTTCGCATAATTTAATTAATTTTTTAGCAAGGTTTACTGCCCCTTCTCCACCTTTAGAAAAGCTTTCCGAGATATCAAATTCACATCCTAAGTCTTCACAGTATTTTTTTACAAATTTAATTTCTTTTTCTGTATCATGTGAAAATTTATTAAGACATATTAAGATATTTTTAGTATATTTTTGCATATTAGAAATATGGGTATGCAAGTTTTCAATACCAACTTTGATGGCTTCAATGTTTTCTTTATTCATATCTTCTTTACTTACACCACCATTATATTTCATACTACGTATTGTACAGTTAATAACGATGGCAGATGGTGCGATATTAGCTATAGGGCACTTGATATCAAGGAATTTTTCTGCTCCTAAATCTGCACCGAATCCAGCTTCGGTTATAACATAATCAGCTAGTTTAAGTCCGAGTTTTGTAGCAATAACACTATTACAACCATGAGCAATATTAGCAAATGGTCCACCATGAATAATAGCCGGATTATTTTCTAATGTTTGAACGAGATTAGGCTTGATAGCATCTTTAAGAAGAAGGGCTAAAGCATCTACACAATGAAGCTCACGGGCAAAAACCATTCTTCCTCGTTTGGTATATCCAATCAAAATATTACCAAGACGTTTCTTTAAATCTGGTATATCTCTTGCTAAACAAAGAATGGCCATTATTTCACTTGCAACGGTAATATTATATTTATCATCTCTTTCAAGACCTTTATTATCGTATTTAACCGTTACATTACGTAGAGCTTTATCATTCAAATCGATACATCTTTGAAAAGAAATACGGTTAGTATCAAGATTTAATTTATTTCCATGACTAATATGACTATCAATAATCGCACATAATAAGTTATTACATGTTTCAATTGCATGAATATCTCCTGTAAAATGTAAATTAATGTCTTCCATAGGAACAACTTGCGAATATCCTCCTCCTGTTGCGCCTCCCTTTGTTCCAAAGACAGGGCCAAGGGATGGTTCACGAAGCACAACAAGGCTCTTTTTACCTAATCTATTCATAGCGTCATTAATACCAATGCTCATCGTAGTTTTTCCTTCACCATAAGGCGTTGGATTAGTACTTGTAACTAATACTAATTTACCATCTGGATTATTTTTATATTTCTTATATAGGTTTAAATTAATCTTAGCTTTATAATTACCATATAATTCTAAATATCTTGACGAAATACCAATTTTCTTGGCTACTTTTTTAATATTTTCATATTTTGCTTCTCTACTAATTTCAATATCTGTTTTCATATTTACCTCCATATTAATTTTATCAAATCTAATTATATTTTTTTATTATTGTACAATATTTGTCAAAAAAGAATTATTAATTATTATGTCAATAAAGATATTAATGGCAATGACATAAATATAATTAGTAAAACTATTTCAATAATTAATAAATTTTTAAGTTTTTTATTTTTCTGAATACTCATCTTGTGATTTATTATTGTAAATGTAATATAACATAAAAAAATGAATAATCCTAACATAATACAACTGTTTAAGATCTTTTTTGCGATTATTGTTACATCTTCCCCATTCCATATCGTTGATAATTTACCGATACTACCCAGAGTGAAAGTTGCTATTAAAATATAAACTAATATACCTATATATTCAAACAAAGCCACAATACTAATTATTCTAGTTGTAAGTACTAAATTATTGTTATTATCATCCTTTTCATTTTTAATAATCTCTTTTTCTTCAAAGTTCATTAGTTATACTCCTTTTAATTATTGTTTGATTGTAATAATGCCCAATCATCTTTATCTTCAAGATCTATTGATTGAAAGTGATATATTTTTGAGTTAAATCCTTTAATTAAAGCATCTCCGGGACTTTTTAACCAATTAGAATTCTTTAGATTAATTAATCCCTCTTGTTCATCGCTTGATAAATCAAAAGTAGCCTTATATTTAAACATATCGATAAAACGATTCTTTACAAACTTTTCAAGATAAGCATTCGTAGAGAATATCAAATGCATACCAATATCTTTACCATAAATAAGTATTTTTTCAAAAATATTTCGTATTTCCTTGACATCGATGATATCATAGCCTTCTTCGACAAC
>CACZNM010000099.1 GCA_902782535.1 uncultured Erysipelotrichaceae bacterium | reverse complement strand
TAGTCTTTCAGCACGACTTAAAGTTTTATCTGTATCACGCGTAATAGTTACTGGCACACCTAATTCTTTAAAGCGATTGTACATGTAGTTAGCTGCTTGTAAGTTAAAATCTTTTTCTTTTAAATTACCACTTACTGCCCCACTATCTACTCCTCCATGACCAGCATCTACTACTATTCGATATTTATCATTCATAAATTATTTTCACCCATAATAGTTTATGTGAAGAATAAAAATTGTTGAAAAAAAGCATACAATTGTATACTTTATACTTGATTTTTTAGCAATATATGTGTAAAATAATAACACATAAACGAGGAAACATACTAAAAATATTTACTTTTATAAATAAATCTGGTATAATTTTCTTGTAAAGTAGATATATTATTTATGTAGATATCTACATCTTGGTCTATTAATTTATTAATGGATCAAACCCGTGTTGGCGCCAAGCGCCGCTTAAAAAGGCAACCTTCGGGTTGCTTTTTTAATATATTAAAAACGTTTTTTATTAAGTTCTTTTAATATTTTTCTTATTTCTTCTATGCTAAAAAAGTATTTTTCTCCTCTTGTAAATGACATTTTATTTTTATACTTATAATCATACTTATCTATAAATGTTAACATATCTGATACTTGAAAAAGTCTTTTTTCCTTATGATCAAAATTAACACGATGTTCAAATTCTTCAAATCTTAAAAATATTGAATCCAAAATAGTTCCTAATGTTTCTTGACCGTTATCATAATACATTACAATTTTATCAAATCGATTAAAATATTTTTCATGTTCTTTAATCATTTTATTTATCTCAATAGATATGCGCTGTCTTAATATTCTAGCATCATTAGTATATCTCTTATCAATAATAATAGTTTTGTACTTAACAGGAATTCTTCTCGAAAACTGATATATTGAATTAAAAATACTTTTACGCATTGCAATATCAAAGTTTTTATAATCTTCTCTTCTCATTATCAAATCAGCCATATGAATCATATCAGTATAACCAATTTTATTAAGTCTTGCATTTAATTTATTTAATTCTGGCATGATGTCATCATCTTGTTCATGAAAAGTAAATGAAACACCATATAATAAAGATGATTCTTTTCCAAAGCCAAATTCACCTGTTTCATCAACAAATATATTAAGTCGTCGCATGATGCTCACCTCACTCAAAATAATTATACTATATTTTTAACACCAAATAAATGAAATTAACACCAATATTATAAAATTATATATAATATAAAAAGATACTCTAAAAGTACCTTTACATTACATAAATCCAGGTTCATTACATCACATTTATTTTTGGGGAACTTCGTACCAAGGTGACCAGCATCTACAACAATACGATATTTATCATTCATAAATTATTTTCACCCATAATAGTTTATGTTAAGAATCAAAATAATTGAATAAAACTATTCTCTCTGCAATATTATTATTTGATATATAAAAAAAACAAGACAATTATACATATAATCTTTTTTTTTATAACTAATTAGCAAAAATTTATAATCGATAACTATCTAAATCATAATCTTCTTTTTGGACATGTACACCGTAATAATGCAATAAAAATGAAATATCATCAATAATAGATGGCATTCTAATTGTTTCATTCGCCTTTAACCCCTCTAATTCCTGCTTTTTCATTTCCAATGTTTTTTTATAAATATAATTATATATTCTTTCGTATTCCTCTTCACCTATTTTTTCTATATATGCATCTTTATTGTTTATCAAGTTATCTAGGAAAAGCTGTGCTGGATCAATGCCTTCTCGATACTTCAACACTCTAACAGAACCTTTTTCTTTTTCGACCGAATATTTGCCAGGTAATAATATAACTTCATTTTCAACACTATTTTCTCTATCCAAAGATGGTCCTACAAAAATAACTCTTGTTCCTTTAGGAATTATTATTTGATATTGCTCGCTAGCAAAAGGACGTGTGCTTGGAGCGGATAAACTAGTAGAAATGAATTGATTATATATAAACCAACCATCTTTTTTAAAGTATTCTTTATCATTTCCTGCACCCCTATATAAATATAAGTCATGTGGAGTAGGTCTAAAACACTTTAACATTATAAAAAATAAATCAATATTTTTCTTAGTTAATTCATTAATATTAATAATATTACCATATAATAGATTATTATAAAATCCGTATCCAGCCTTGGTATATATTCTTATTGATTCTTCATCTTGTTTTGAATACTCTTTTGTTAATTCTGAAAACAAATACATACATATTTTAGCTGAAATATTAGAATCCCAATATAAATTTGTTAAATTAAAGCCTCCTTGTTTTTTACCTTTAAGCAATAAAATTTTTCTCAGTACATTTCGTATTTTATTAAGTTGAAGATATTTATAATCAATACTATTATTTCTTAAAAAATGAATATCTCTTATATCATCTATTTTTTTATATTGTTCTCCTCCACTCTCAACAGTTATATTTGAATTAATATCTATTTTTCTAGAAAAAAGAAGACCAATGATAGATTCTTTATACTGTTCATAAGTATACTGTTCTTTAATAGCCCCTACATATGTTTTTCTTGAATAATTTTCTAATACTTTATCATCATCAGTTCCATACATGAGAAAAAGGCAAACATTTAAATAAAATTCTTCTTGAAAATGAGATGCCTCTTCCAAAGTATCAAAATCTCTACAAAAGGAATTACCTAATATCTTAAAAAACACACGATACTTATCATTTATTTGATCTATTCTTGTATCTATAATATTCATAATAACCACATCCTAATAAATAACATCAATATTATTATAGCATATTTTGAAAGATATTATAAAATGTTTAAATTACTTTTAATTATATTATTAAATATTTTATAAATAACCATTTATTAAAACATACATATATCAGCAATTTAAAGTTGCTTACTATAAGATAACTCACCATCAACAACAATGATAACATTAGAATCTGTTTTTAAACTCTTCATGGTATTTATTCGTTCTTCTCTACTCAAAGTTTTATCCGTATCACACACCTAATTCTTTAAAGCGATTGTACATGTAGTTAGCCACCTGTAAGTTAAAATCTTTTTCTTTCAAATTTCCACTAATTACCTAAGAGCATCTACTACAACACGATATTTATCATCCATAAATTATTTCCACACATAACAGTTTATACAATTGAAAAACGTTGTCAAAAAAAGCAAGTATCACTTGTCAATTTTAGGAAAAATGATACAATACTATATATGTGAGGGATAAAATGTATTATACACTTTATGAAATAGATGATAAAAACAAAATAATATATTTACAGATAATAGAAAATGTAGTTAATAACGAAATGTTATTAAATATTAAAAATGATTATCAAAGAATAATCGAATATGCTAATAAAAACAATTATTCGATTAAATTATACGAAATGAATAATAATTATGAAGATAGTTTTTCATTTAAAAAGAGTTTATAAAAAGATTGATATTTAATTATCAATCTTTTTCATATCTAACAAAAGAACAATTATCTATATGTTTTCTTCGAATATTTTTTTCTTCAATAATATTTTGGGCTAGGCGAATTAAACTACCATGCGTAACAACTAAAACTTTTTGATTTTGATATTTTATTAAATCATGTAAAAAATCAGTAAATCGAATGGTTGTTTCAAAAACCGTTTCACTACCATCATGCCTTTTATTACCATAGCCTTTCTCAAGTAATCTATTATCTATTATTAATGGAATATCACTATTAATAATTCTTGCTGTTTCTTGACATCTCAAGGAAGGTGACGAAATAATTACCTCATAAGAATCATTTAATTTCCCTTTTATATTTAAAGTTTGCTTTTTGCCATTGTCACTTAATGATAACATATTATTATCTAGTAGCGAATTATTAATATTCTCACCATGACGAAGCAATATAAGTGTTTTAGGAAAGCAATCCATATGATAATTTCTAGCCTCTTTAATTAGTTTTTTTACATAATTACTTTTTACTTTACGATATTTTGTTCTATTTGCATCATATTTTAATACGATATTCTTTTTTACCTTCTCATACTCTTTACAAACTTTAGGATTATCAAGTAAATAGTCCCTTAAAAAAAGAAAATTATTATATCGTTTTTCATTAATTATGGCTAAATGTAAATGAATATCTCCACTTTTAGTTTCTTCTTTAGATGATGCTAGAAAGTGATATCTTTTTTTACTGCTATTACCCAAATAATAACCATTATTTGATAAAATATGACTTACCTTTTCTAGTTCTTTAATATTGCTTACACCTATCAAAATATCAATAATATTTTTCCCACTCATTCTAGGAATTGCTGTTGAGCCGACATGATTTATAATACATTTATTATCGAGAATTTTAAGTAATTCTTTTTTTATTTTATGAAATTTTATTTTATTTTCAGGATAATTTTGCTTTATAATTTCGACCATTTCACACCTATTTAACTAGTTTTTTTACTTTTTCTAATTGACCATATGAATTATCTAGAACTTTTTCATTTTCATAATAATCATACCACAAAGGTCGATAGTTTTCCCATCTTTTTGGTTTCATTTTACTTCCCTCAAATAATTTTTCCAAGAACATTCTTGCTAATATATAATACTCTAAATCACGAGCTTCTTCATTTAAAATACTAGCTTGATTACTATTTTGAATTTGGTAAATATTTATAATTGGGAACGTTGTGAAACTATCCTTAAGTAAAATAAAACCATTTCCTAATTCCTTAAGCTCATCTATTCCCGCAATATACGAAATAGTTGTTTTAATCCCTAAATTCTTAGCATTATTAAGTGTCTCTTTGGCTTTATCTAGTGTTATTAATGACTTAGTTTTTGCTAATAAACTATCACGTTTTGTAAAATTATCTAAAGCATATATAAGTTTAAAATTATCAATTGCTGCTAAATTTTTTAAGGCGTCAATAGAATTAACTTCGCATCCGAAATACATCAATTCTCCATTAAATCCACGGGATTTGGCTACTTTATTAACTAAATTCATGTGTTCAAGGACATTTTTTTCACCATGAAACAAACCAGTTACAACAGCAATCTGGACTAATTTTTCAACATCAATCTTTTTTTGATCAAAAAAGGTATTAATATCATCGCCAGTTTTTAATGGTGTATTATCACGAATAACAGTAGAATCATAAAAATCATGATAATTATGAACACAAGCTTTACATCCACCACAATTACTTCTACTGCGACTATTTAGATTCAATAAATGTGGCCCACGTTGATATGATGATTCACACGTATCAAGTCTTAATTCATCAAAATTGCCAATTTCATTATTTAGAAGATAAATCTTGTTATTTTGAGCTTTAAAAGGCGTATCTTCCTCATTTCGAACAGGAAGTGCATACCATGAATTATATGAATTCAATATTTGTGCTTTAAAGCGAACTCGAAAATCTACCCTTACCTCATTATTAGGTAAATAAATACCACAGCGATTTAAATCCATTAAGATTATTTCTGATATAGGAAGATTATACTTTTTTGATAAATCTTCATATTCATTAAAGCAACCTATCATTTTAGCACCAAATTTGTTATACATTTTATTACCTCCATCTTTTAATTCATTTCTTAACATAAAATAGTATAACATATTTCAATTTATTTACTCAATTTAAGAATGTAAAGAAAATATTAAAATATTTATTAAAAAAACCAGTTAATTATAAACTGGTTTTCGTATCTCTCTTTAATTATTCTTATTATCATTGCTTGGATATGTTAATTTTTTAACATAACCTTTTCTTTTTGATAAATCTTTAATTAATTCTTCCATATTTTCATATATTTTGTTTCTTTCTTCATCAATTAAAGATTTTATTTGACCTAACTTTGTTAATGTATCTTTTATCTTTACTACATCTTCAGATAATAAATCAGATGGAGATATCTTATTCAGAATCTCTACCAATTGACTCAAATAATCCTCTGACACATCATCTAAATCCTCTTTCTTAATAGAAACAATTTTTAAAAGGTCTTCTTCCGTAATCGTAGATGTATCAAATATCCCCAATGTCTTCATTGCATCGATTTTATTACCTAACTTACTATCATAAATATTTTCGCCCGTTTCACGAACAACACGCATATTTCTTTCTGCTAATTTCCCAATATATTGTTCAATATAATTATATTCATTTATTTTTGCTTCTTCATTTAGCATATTTACACGACTCAATTTTGATAACATTTCTTTTATTTCAGTAATATCATTGGCATATACTTCACTAGGAGACAAATAATGAATAATATCATTTAAATTTTTGAAAATATCCTTACCTTTTTCATCTAATTTTACAATATTACCACTACTTTTCTTTAATTCTTCTTCACTAGTAACTCCAAAGTTATTAAACATATCTAGTATTTTCATTACTTCAACTTTATAATTAGTACTAGAATTATCTCCTAATTTCGCATTATATAAACTAGCATCACTATTAGCTTTATCATTTAAAACTTGTCCTTTTTCGATAGCTTCATTCTTTTTCGTATAAAGATTAAGTAAATCATCTATTGCTGACTCATATTGTTCACATAATGAATTACATAAACTTTCACTAGATGATATTTTAAACATTGTTGAATCAAGATCAGAGAAAAAAGTTGGTATTGTTTCTGATATAGTTAACTTAACATCATCAATTTTTCCATCAATAGTCTTAAGCGATTGTGGTACTTTACCCGTACCATCAACCTTTTCTATTAATTCAACTAATTGATCATATTTCTTTGTAAAATCATTAATTTTTGTTGAAACATATGCAATTTTCTTTTTTATATTTCTCAATTGCATTAAACGAACAATACTATTCGCTACAGCTTTATCCATAATAATCACCTATTTGTATTATAACATGAACAGGTGGCTGTCAAACTAATAATGTCAATTTTCACTCATTTTCTATGTAAACATCTGTAAACGAGATTGTCAATTAGCCTCCAAACATAATATTAAACCTATCATATACAGATTTTACTATTTCATTATTTTCGGCCATTTTTAAAAATTCTTTTTTGGTTACAAATTTTATATCGCATACTTCGGATTTTTGTAAAGTTACTTTATTCAAATCAATTATTTTATTACTTATATATATATCAACAAATTGTTTTTTATATATTATAGTATCCATTAATTCACAATCTTCACTATTGATAGATATTCCAAGTTCTTCTTTTATTTCCCTTTTTAATGTATCTATTGATATTTCTCCACTCATTGAACATCCACCAGGAACTTCCCATTTACCTGGATGTGACTTATTTAAACTACGCCTTGTCATTAATAATTTATAATCATTAAAAATCCATATTTCTACACCTACGTTATATTCATTTTCTTCGAGTTTCAAACCACGTCTCTTCGTATATCCAAGTGGCTTTCTATCCTTATCTACTACATCAAAAAATTCCATATACCATCACCATTAAAATACTTTTTATTTATTTATTTAATATCTTAACTGCTAACTCTAATGCTAAATATGTAACATTCTGTTTAACTTCAAATTTAGTTAATCCACTAAGACTTCTTTCTTCCCATTCCACACTATCTAAATTATCTCCTGCATAATAGAAAGTAAAATAATCTAAATTTAATCTTTGGCATACTGCTGCTATTGCAGTACCTTCCATTTCAACACACAAACAACCTTTATTTTTAAAATATTCTATTTTTTCACGTGTTTCACGATAAGGAGCATCTGTTGTCCATGTATAACCAGTTGCATAATTAAACTGTTTTTCATTTAAGATATCAATAAATTCATTAATATATTTTTTATTCATATCTATCGTTTCAGAATCTTCAATATAGTGATAACTTGTTCCTTCTTCTCGATAACCCATTGTTGGTATTATAATGCTACAATCTTCAATATTTTTATCTAGTACTCCACAATTACCAAAAATAATAAATGTCTTAACTCCATTAACTTTCAATTGTTCAATATTATCAGCTATTCTAGGTGCACTAACATTAGCCATAAAAAAGGTTATTTCTGTATTTTTATATTTAATGATATATACATTGCTATTATAATTAGCACAAGAAAAATAACCAACTTCAGTTGATGGAAACTTTTCAATGATATCTTGATACAGATACCTAGAAAAAACTCCTATTGCTACACTTGGTAACTTAATATCTATCCTTTTATTATCCTTGTGTATTCCACTAATCCTTATTATTCCTTCACTATCACTATATTTAATCATAAATTCTCCTACTACAACAGTTTCATTAATGCTATTATATTATAAAAAATATAACTAATCAAATGGAAAACATTCTTAAAATTTTTTCTTTCATAAATTAAAGTATATTATATTAAATTTTTAAACCATCTTATTTACAAAATATTTCAAATACAGATTTACTTTATATTTTACGTTATGGTAAAATAATACTATAGGAGGTAAAAATGTTTGATACAAATGAATTCAATGAAGAAATATTTAATTTTTTAAGAGAAAATACTACTTTAGGACCAATATCATCATTAAAAATAGCAAAAGCTAAAAAAGATGCAGAAAGTTATCGCAAATGGTATTTAAAACAAGAAAATGAATTACTAGAAAGTGATTACTCTTTGGCAAATGAAATGGAATATGAAATGCGTATGCGAGCATGGGAAAATAAATATGCTGGATTATGGAAAAAATATCCTGATGGGTTATCATTAGCTGAATTTGCTAGAACGGCTCTTGAGCAACAAATGAACGAAAAAAAAGAAGAAAATAATAATAGTCGTAGAAAATAAAAATCATTTATATTCTTTTTAGTAAAAAAATATAGCTTAATTTTTTAGCTATATTTTTTATTAATTATAAATACTCAACTATTTCCGTAATAGCTTTTCTTGTAGTGTGCATTGGACTTGGTACATAATCATCTGTTTTATAACCTAAAGGTATTAAACATACTGGTTCATAACTTAGATTAAAATATTCTTTAACTTTCTCATTATCAAACATTTCTACCCATACGCTATCAACTCCTACATTAGTTGCTTCTAAAATCATATGTGTTGCTACAATACTTGCATCTATTTCAAAAGTAGAATATGTTCCTTTATGATATGATGAATCTTTATCAGCACAAACAAGTAATACAGTTTTAGCGCCATAAATACATGGAGAGGCTTCATTAATCTTTTTTAAGGCATCTTCACTTTCAATAACATATATCTTAATTGGTTGATTATTCTTAGCAGTTGGTGCAATTCTTCCTGCTTCAAGTATTTTATCAAGTTCTTCTTTACCTACCTTTTGATCTTTAAAACTTCTTGTAGAAAATCTTTTTCTTATAACATCTTCAAAATCCATATAATTCTCCTATCTCTTTTAATATATACTAAATACCTTCATAATTACAATACAATTTTTATTTTAATTATCTTTTTTATTAACGATATTGTATGACTTGTCAATTAAAGAACATATTATTTCGTCAGATAAAGTATCATTTAATATAATTGTTATCCAACTAATTTTATTCATGTGATAAGCCTTATAAAATCCTTTTTGTTTTAATAAATCTTGAATCTCTTTCTCATCTAACTTAACATTAATTATTTCTACTTCACCAGTCTTATTATCTAATTTACTATAATCAACATTCATGATAATACCATACCATTTATTATTTATTTGATTACGATAAACTCCACAACCAGGAGAAGATTCCCATAAGAATTCTGGATCATTATGATATTTTTCTTTAATATAAC
>CACZNM010000098.1 GCA_902782535.1 uncultured Erysipelotrichaceae bacterium | reverse complement strand
TTTTTCTCTTTCACCACTCATTAATTTCGAAATAGGGATATTTGTCCATTTTGATATAACAGTTGCGATATCTTCTTCATTAACCGTATCACTTAAGATACGATTTTTTTCTTCCTTGTTAAGTTCATCTAGTTCTTTTTCGATTCTTGGAATTTCTCCATGACGATATCTTGCTGCTGTTTCCAAGTCATAATTATTTTCGGCTTGTTCTAAAGTGAATTTAGCTCTTTCAAGTTCGGATTTTTTGACTTTGATTTTATCATTAATACCTTTTTCTTTTTCCCATGATGCCTTTAATTTTGCTTCATCTTGTTTTAAAGTATAAAGTTTATCTTCAATTTGTTGTAATCTTTTTTTACTAAATTCATCTTTTTCTTTCTTTATCGCTTGTCTTTCTATCTCAAGAGATAGTATTTCACGTGTTAAAGTATCAAGCTCTATTGGTACGGAATCCATTTGTACACGTATAGTAGCACAAGCTTCATCCACTAAATCAATCGCTTTATCTGGTAAGTACCTGTCTGTTATATAACGATTCGATAGAGTTGCTGCTGAAACTAAAGCTTTATCCGTAATACTTACTCCATGATGAATTTCAAATCTTTCTTTTAAACCACGAAGAATAGTTATTGTATCCTCCACAGTAGGCTCAGATACCTTGATTTTTTGAAAACGACGTTCTAAGGCACCATCTTTTTCAATATATTTTCGATATTCATTTAAGGTAGTTGCTCCAATAACATGTATTTCACCACGCGCAAGCATTGGCTTTAAAATATTCCCTGTATCCATTGCACCTTCAGCAGAATTACCTACTATCATGTGTATTTCATCAATAAACATGATAATATTTCCTTCACTTTTCTTAATTTCATTTAAGACATTTTTAAGACGTTCCTCAAATTCTCCACGGTATTTTGCTCCTGCAACTAATGCCGCAAGGTCAAGTTCCCAAATAGTCTTATTCTTTAAAGAATTAGGGACATCTCCTTTTACAATACGGTTAGCAAGTCCTTCAACAATCGCTGTTTTACCAACACCAGGTTCACCAATTAAAACCGGATTATTTTTTGTTTTTCTTGATAAAATACGAGTGATACTACGAATTTCTTCATCACGACCAATAACTGGATCAATCTTACCATCACGTGATGCTTTTGTTACATCACGACCATATTTTTCAAGAACATTTTCTTCCTTTTCTTGATTATCATTATACATATATATCACCTTCCAACAAAACATTATATCACTATTTTAGCACTTGTCAAGCGAGAGTGCTAATTTTATGACTTTTCTTTCCAAAAAAAAGATACTTTATCACAAAGTACCTTTCTATTATTTTTTTCTAGGTTTATGTTTACATTCTCCAAATATTTTAGTAAATGGTTCTCCATTATACGTCGTTGTTTCATCATATATGGCATCGCCAAAATGAATGTTTTTTCGATCGATTGTTTTTGGATCATTATCATCACTAAACTTGCATCCTCTTATATCTACTTCAGTAAAATCCATAAACATTCCGATATATATTCCTTCAAAATTACAATTTTTTAGACTCTTCTCATATATTAATTGTGGATTTAATCCTATATCACTACATCCCCTAAAATCTATTCCATCAACTTTCACATTTTCAAAATCTTCAAATCGCAAATCAATCAATTTTAATAATCCATTTTCAATATAAAGGGGATTTATTTCTTCATGGTATCCTACTGATATAAAGAAATCATCTGGAACTTCTATTTTTGCATTAATATTACCATTTTTACGTAATTTTTCTATTTGTTTTAATACATCTCTAAATCTTATTAATGCTTCTCTTTCAGCTTCTTGATTCTCTTCTTGCTCTTTCGTTTCCTTTGCTTGTAACTCTTGTAGTTTTTGTAATTCTTTTTCTTTCGCTTCTTCTTGCTTTCTTGCTTCCTCTTCATCAATTGTTTGTCTTATTAATTTTCTTATTTCTTCTTCATTTTTATAAAAGAAATCCTCTTTTGATAAAACACTTATTCCTTGATTTATATTAAACCATTTTTTATCAAGATCATGACTATAATAATATTCTGATATATCAATCATTTTTTTATCATACATAAGATACACTTTTCTATCAGTTTTATTAATAATAAGATTATCATTAAATTTAATATCATTTACCGTACCTAATGTTTGATAAGTTAATCCTTCTCGATCATATAAAATTACTTTATCATTATTTAAACATAATACAAATCTTATTCCATATATTCTTATTGGTTCATATAATACATTATATTTATCTTTATCATTTTGGCATTTATAACCTATTCCTATACCTACTTTGAGTTTCTTATCTTCAATATATCGATAGTTTATTAATCCTTTCTTTACTTGATAATCACCCATATTCTTTTTAACACACACGTAATGATTAGATATATCAATAAAAGTATCATTAACTACTTTAAAATCCATGCTAGGAAACCATTTAGAACTTAATAACTTTCCTTTGGTATCTATATAATTATATCCTTTTCTTTTTATATATACCACTGCATAACCTTCATGAAAATCATAAGCATCATCAAACCATAAATCGGGACTTAGTATTTTTCCTTTGGTATCAATATAATTATACCCTTTTCCTTCAGTACATACTACGGCATAACCTTCGTGAAAATTTTTTGCTGTATCAAACCATA
>CACZNM010000097.1 GCA_902782535.1 uncultured Erysipelotrichaceae bacterium | reverse complement strand
CTGGGGTAGGATAAGGGGATCGAACCCTTGCATGCCAGAGCCACAATCTGGTGTGTTAACCGCTTCACCAATCCTACCATGCCACGACTTAAATATATTACCATAAAACTATCTACTTAGTCAATAATTTTTACTTTAATAATTAATGTCAATTAAATTGACTTTTTCTTCCCTCTTATGATAACATCTTGGCTGGTGGGGGTATATGAAATATGATTTAGTAAGTTCTATTAATGAAGCCATAAATGAACAAGAAAGCTGGTTTTATGATACTAGAACAAATGAAAAGAAAAAAAGATTTTTAAAAGATTATGAAGAAAAGATAATTCGTACTATTCAAAACCAAAGATTTCCGGAACTAGATGGATTACATTATTTAGAAATAAATGAAAGTTCGAGTTATCAAAATCTAATTATTACTCTTGGAGGATTAAAGCGTGGCGCAATATTATATTGTAGTGAAAACATGGTAAAATTACTATCGAAAGGTAATGATACTTATATAGAATATATGCGTGAACCGATATCTATTGCTTTTAACTATGTTTATGGTGATGATATTATTTGTTTCTATGAAAAAGATAATAAAGTTATAATTAGAATTTATACTAATTCTGCGGGTAAAGAATATGTTAAAAGAGTTAATGCTCAACCTTCTCTTTTGATACCAGATTTAGAAATGACTTATTCTAAAGATGATTCTGATTCTTTCTATCATGCCGTTACAGAATTTGGTTATTCTTTTAATGTTAATTGTCAGTCGGAAACTTATTTATTTGATTGGCGTATAATCTGCAAAGTGCTAGATGATGAATATCACCAGAAATACATTGATTCAATACAACCGAAAATCCGATAACAAGGATTTAGGCATAAATTCTGGACAAAAAGCATAAAATATGATATAATGTCATTCGTGTGGTGCATTATTCTAGTCAAACAAGATATTGGAAGATGGGGCTAAAAATCCATTAATTGTGCATGAGACTTTATATATTTGCTTTTTTCGCCCAGATTAGGGTGGATATATAATTTTAGATTTAAGGAAACAATATAATGGCATATATTTTAATCCTTTTATCACCTCAAGAAGTTAAAAGCACATGTCGTGAGTGAATTTTTGGGATAATAAATTGAAAAAAAATTTGCAAAAGCGAATAAAGATATAACTGTTTGTCAGGGAAAACCTCTAGAATGTACCTACTGTAAAGATTGTGGTACGGACTAAGTGGTGATCGAGTGATTACTAAAGTAATTAAATTCTTTAAACAGAAATGGCCCATGGGTAACCTAAGGTAGAATTTAGAGAAACTCTACTCGACCTAAGCCGTAAAATTAATTTATAGTAGACCATACAATTTTACCCAAATCATAGGAAAAAACTATGATTTTTTTTTACTTAATGATATAATTAATTAGAGGTTATAAATGCAAAATAAATCATGGATTATTAAAGTTTTTATATTAACATTTGTTATTTGTTTATTAATTAGTGGTCTTTCTAATGTAATCGCTAGTAATGCTAATATTGTTATATTATTGATAATTACAATACTTATTATCTTTATTGGTATTATTTTTGACATTATTGGTACAGCCGTATTAACTGCTAATGAAGCAACATTTCATGCTAAAGCAAGTAATAAAATAGATGGCTCAAAAGAAAGTATTAAATTAATTAAAAATGCTAGTAATATCGCTAATTTTTGTAATGATATAATTGGTGATATTTGTGGCATAGTATCAGGTAGTATGGGAGCAATGATAGCAATTACGTTATCAAACAAATTAAGTATTAATAGTACATTAATGGCTTTAATTGTTTCATCTATTATCTCTAGTATTATGGTTGGAGGAAAAGCTATAGGAAAAAATATTGCAATTAAAGAAAGTGATAAGATTATCTTTGCCGTAGGTAAAGTATTAAATAAAACAAAAAAGTGATCAAAAATCACTTTTTTAATATACATTCTTAATTATTTCGTTCATTGTTAATGTTTTAACTTTGGTATATTCACCATCATAGTCTTTTTCATCACCTTTAACAGTTTTAAAAATAAAACCTTTATCAGTGATAGTTATTTCATATTCATCATCAAAATGTTCACAATGAAGTACACCATTTTCCTCTATATCATATCGTAAATCACTAATTGAAAAATCTTTAGTAATTGATACTCTTACTTCTTTTTCATCTACTTGATACATATAAGCCTTAGCATTTCCAAAATTATATTCACCATTATATTTACTATCGAAGTATTTAATATTACCATAATTATCATTAAAATAATCTTTTTCTTCATACTTAGATACTTTATTATAAGTACCACTCGTTAATTCTGCGTTATTAGTAGTAAATTCGATAGCATTATTAACTAAAGTAAAAGAATAACTTTCATCAAACATTTCATCTTCGGCTTTATTAGAAGAAATACTTGCTCTTGATGATACACTATTATCTCCATTCTCACCATAACTAATATCATATGCTAATGTTTTCTTATCCAATTGATACAATTTAATAGTGGTTGTATCTTTTTGATATACACCATTAAACATTGTATCACTACTAGTTTCTTTTTCCGCAGTACCACCACCAGTATTTGAAGATTTTCCACTAAATGTTTTATAAGCTCCAAATGATATTAGTGCAATTCCTAATACTATAAATACTATGCCTAAAATCTTTCTCATTTCCATCACCTACAATTAATTTACCATAATTATTAATACTAATCAACAAAATTTTCAAGAATCATGTTTTCTATATACAAATTATCTTCTTTAATTCGAATATATTCATCATCTTCTATTAAAAGTCCTTGTCTTATTAAATCACGAATATTAAAGACATTAATTAATTCTATATCATATTTCTCTTTAAAGATTTTTTTATTAATACCATTAATTAATCTAAAACCTAATATTAATTCATAAATCATTTTATCTTTTTTATTTACTTCTTCTTTATAAATAATTCTTTTATTATTTATGTAATTGATTATACTACGTGTATTAGTATAACGAACATTATCAATATATCCTGATGCACCAAGACCAAAACCATAATATTTTTCATTATGCCAATATCCTAGATTATGATATGAAAACGTTTCATCTTTACAGAAATTGCTTATCTCATAATGATTAAAGTCTTTTTCTTTTAAATAATTACAGATAAAGTCATACATTTTACGATCCAAGTCTTCGTTAATACTTTTAGTTTTCTTTATTCCTAAAATAGTATTATGATGTATTTCAAGAGAATAAGTTGATATATGATTTATATTAAGAGAGATAATATTATCTAAATCTTTTTTTAAATCACATATTCTCTCATTAGGAAGTGCATATATTAAATCAACATTGATATTCTTAATTCCTATTTCTTTTATTAAAGATATTTTTTCTTTGACTAATTTAAAATCATGTTTTCTTCCTAAATATTTTAAAAGCTTATTATTTGTTGTTTCTACTCCCATACTAATTCGATTAACACCATTACTTTTAAGAATTAATAGTTTTTCTTTCGTAATATTTTCGGGATTACATTCAAAGGTAAATTCAATATCTTTATCAAATTTTAATAATTTAATTATTTTCATTAACTCTTTAAGATTTCGAATACTTAAACTACTTGGTGTCCCACCACCAATATAGAGTGTTTTTATTTTTTCTTTTCTATAATTATTTATTATTTCTTCTTTTAAAGCATAAAGATATTTATCTATTATTTTATTATTAGGATATCTTTTACAAAAATCACAATATGTACAGATATTATCACAAAACGGTATATGAATATAACAACTAGTTATCATTGATTTCCTCATTTGATAAAACGGTTAAAAAGGCTTCTTGTGGTATTTCAACACTACCTAATGTTTTCATACGTTTCTTCCCTTCTTTTTGCTTTTCTAATAATTTTTTCTTTCTTGAAACGTCTCCGCCGTAACACTTTGCAAGAACATCTTTTCTTAAAGCTTTAATATCACTTCTTGCGATTATTTTTGATCCAATCGCTGCTTGTACTGGTACGACAAACATCTGTCTTGGAATAAGTTTTTTTAAGTTTTCAACAACTACTCTTCCTCTTGCGTAAGCAAAATCTTTATGAACAATTGTGCTTAATGCATCAACTATTTCTCCATTAAGTAATATATCCATTTTTACTAAATCACTAGTACGATTCCCAATTAATTCATAGTCAAAGGAAGCATATCCTTTCGTACTACTTTTTAATTTATCAAAGAAATCATAAACTATCTCTGATAAAGGAAGTTCATAGTGAATAATAACTCTTTTAGCATCAATATATTCAATATTAAGATAATTACCACGTTTACTTTGACATAATTCCATTATTGGTCCAATATATTCCGCTGGAGAAAAGATATTTGTTTTAATATATGGTTCAGCGATACTTGAAATATTAACGCGATCTGGCATTTTCTGTGGTGAATCAATCATAACAGTATTACCATTAGTAAGAGTTACTTCATAAATAACACTAGGACTTGTAGCGATTAAATCTATTTTAAATTCACGTTCTATCCTCTCTTCAATAATATCCATGTGTAATAGTCCTAAAAATCCACAACGAAAGCCAAATCCTAAAGCATGAGAAGTTTCTGGTTCAAAGGATAGTGAAGCATCATTAAGTTTTAATTTCTCTAAAGCATCCCTAAGTTCATTATACCGACTTGTTTCAGTAGGATAAAGACCTGCAAAAACAACTTGTTTCATAGGTTTATAACCTGGTAACATCACATCTTCTTCATTTCCTATAACTGTTACTGTATCACCAACACGTACATCATTGATACTTTTAATACTTCCCCATAAGTAACCTGTCTCACCACAGACTAGTTCTTCTTTCTTTTTAATTTCTGGAGTATAAACCCCAACTTCAGTAACATCATAAATAGCACCTGTAGATAAAAATTTTATTTTATCACCAGTTTTTATTTTACCATTAAATAATCTAAGCATAATAATGGCACCTTTATATGAATCATACAAACTATCAAAGATTAATCCTTGCGTTTTATTTTTGACACTTCCACTAGGAGATGGAATTCTTTCAATTATCGCTTCCATGAGTTCTTTAATACCAACACCATTTTTAGCACTAGTAAGAATTATTTCCTCTTTAGAAAAACCAAAAGTATCAATAAGTTCATTGGTTACTTTATCAATATCAGCATTAGGAAGATCAATTTTATTAATAACAGGGATTATTTTTAAATTATTATCAAGAGCTAAAAACAGGTTTGCAAGAGTTTGAGCTTCAATTCCTTGAGCAGCATCAACAACAAGAATTGCTCCTTCAGTAGCTGCAAGTGAACGACTTACTTCATAAGAAAAATCCACATGACCTGGAGTATCAATTAAATTTAAAGTGTAATCTTCACCTTTATAATGATAATTTAATTCCACGGCATTAAGTTTAATAGTAATTCCTCTTTCTCTTTCAATATCCATTGAATCTAACATTTGATCTTTCGCTTCATGTATATCAATTGCATTAGTAATCTCTAGTATTCGATCAGCAAGTGTACTCTTACCATGATCAATATGTGCAATAATTGAAAAATTCCTTATATTTTCTTGTTTAATAGCCATAACACCACTTCCTAAAATGTATTTTATCATAAAATACATTTTAAGACAAAAGAAAAATAGCATATCAATATGACATACTATTTTAATATAATTATTAATTATTATCTTTTAAAACTGGTTCTGATTTTGTTAAATCACTATTATCAACAGGAGCCTGTGGTACATTATTACCTTTCTTTTTAGATAGTAATAAAACCATTACTACACCAACTACTAAAACAAGAGCGCCAATTCCTATGTATAGAATATTAGAATCTTTAGCATTATTACTTAATTCAAAAGCAAATTCAATATATTCTTCACCATTTGTATTTAATTTCCAAGTTAGATTTTTATCATTTTTTTCTTTTGTTGTAGCATTGCTACTTAAAGCACTATTTGGAAGTTTTACACTAAAGCTTAAATCTAAGTTCTTCATTAATCCACTTAAGTCCATATCATCTAATGAACTATTTTCATTGCTACCTGTTGTTAATAAATCATCATTTTCATCAGCCAATGCATCAGTAGTATCATCTGTATCATTTGTATTTAATCCACTATCACTTGAATCAAATTTTAATTTAGCATAATAAGTATTCTTATCATCACCTTTAACAACTTTAAAAATATACTTATTATCCGTATTTTCTTCCATCATACCTGATAAATTATAAATAACATCACTTTCGGAACTAACTTCATCAATATTATTAATTTTTCTCGTTAAAGTAAATCCTTCAAAATTTCCTTCACTATATTTTTTTATTGTAAATCCTTGTTTCTCTGCATCTTTAACATCTTCTTCTTTTAAACCATTTCCTTCACCAAAAATAGTTTTATCAAAAGCATAAATAATGGAGAATTCCATCGATTTATCCTTGTTAATAGTCATTGTTGCATTAAATTTTACACAACCTGTTAATAGCATACTTACTGCTATAATCATTAATAAATATTTAATTTTTTTCATTTTTCCTTCTTTCTTATTTTCCCTAAACCCCTTTTTTTTACATTATTTTTACATCAAACCTCCTCAATATCTGCTACATCTTTATTATAACATTATATACATAATACCAAAATAAAAAATTATAATTTGCTTAAAAATTTAACATTATATTTACATAAATAATTATCTTTTTTACTAATAAACAAAAAACTGTCAATCTTTCGATTAAACAGCTTCTATTAATTAACTATTATCATTACCTGTATACTTAGCAGTTAAAATAATAGGTTTTGTTATATAGGTATTAAAATCAAATAATTGATTATCTAAATACCATCCCTCAAATTCCCAATTATATTTATAAGGTTTATAGTAATAACTATTTAAAGTATTATTCTTTTCTACATAATAGTTTTTAGCATTACCATTATTTTCATTAAATATAACATTATATCTTATGGAATTCTTCTCCCATATATGGAATATATCTTCCATAGAAAGTGATTTTTCTTTTTTGTAAACGCCAAGAAGTGACTCATCACAATCACTAGAACATTTTAATTCAAATTGATAATCATTTGAATCTATATCATATTCATTTTCATTAAATGCAAAAACATAATTTCCATCTTTACTATCTGTTTTCCATTCACCTTCACGATAATAAATACTTTTATTAATTAAACAATCAGATTTTCCTTTTTCTTTTACACATACTCTAGCAACAACATCATCAGTTCTTACAACATATAATTCATAATTACCATTTGTATATTTTCCATTAGGAAATGCTTTAAGATAATAAAGTTGTCTTCCAACTCTACCAAAATTATCAACAGAATCACCAAAAGAATATAAACTATAATATTCATCTATGGAATAATTAGATTTCTTTTGTAATTTAGTATTAGTTATATAAATATCCGATGTTTCAATATTTACTACATTATCAGTAATAATCATTTTATAAGTTATTTCATCAACAACAAGTGTTACTACTCTATTATTTACTTTACCAATTCCATGAACAACTTCTTTATCTGTTTCAATAGTAACAATCACTTCTTTATCATTTATTTGAACTAATCTAAGTATTGTTCCATTACTCTCATCAGAATATATACCATTTTCTTGGTAATTAACCTTCATATCAATATGCGTAATACTAAATTCTTCTGGAGGGGTTACACTCTCATTATTTATAGCATTAACCCAATCACCACGCGCATTTTTATTATATATAATCATATTTTCTTTTGTTTGATTCTTAATTGATGATGATGCTAACATAATATAATCTGTTGTTAAAATACCATCATATTCATCACTTACATTTCTTGTAAACATATAACTTCCAATAATATAAGTATTATTTTCAATTTTATCCTTAGTATAACCTGATACTACTTTAGGTTTACCTACTTGATATCTTAGATTTGTCTCTTGTGCATATGCCATAGACCATTCACCAGTTGATGTATCACCTAAAACTGTTAATGCTTCTGAATCATATTCTTGATATATTTCATATATATTATCTTTAACTTCTGACTTTACTTTAAACTTTATTTCAAATAATTCAGATTCAGAATAATCAGGAATATCTACATTATTACAGCTATAAGAAATACGAAATACATTACTCTTAATAAAATAACTATATGAATAACCTATATTATCACTTAAAACTGTATAATATTTACCATTTACTTCAACAATTTCAAATGCCTCTTTATCCCAACGTATATCACTATATCCATAACTTATTTTATCAGCATTGATATCTTTAGCAACAACTTTTACAGATATAATATCACCTTTTTTTACTTCTGTTGGCATTAAATTATATAATGTTCCAGAATTTTCTCCTTTTTCTAATGCTGTATACACTGCATTTACTTTAATATTAAACAATAAAATGAATAATACTATTAATATTGACAATCCCTTTTTTTTCATTAAATTCACCCTTTCTTATCAATACAAGGAAATATATCTCCCAACAAGGTGCATATTATAACATATAAATAAAAAAAAATCTAGATATTTTTATATTAGTTAAATTAAAAGCTTTTTAAGAAAAAAATGGATAATAATCAAAAAAAAAGACACATATCTCTATGCATCTTTTATAGGCTATTTTTTTCCTATATTCTATCAAATGTAAACTATTGAATTGTCACAGTTCTTAATGGATTAGAATAGTATTCATTTCCAATTGTTCTAAATTTTATACCATCCATATTAACATATAATTCACTAGGATTAGAAATATCCGTTATTCTAAAATTCAATCTATAAGCATATTCAAAATATGACTCAGACGAATTAAATGTTAATCTATGTGTATTACCAAGAATTTCATGGTTTTTGATTTCTTTATTAGCGTCTTCTACTGTAAATCCAATATACTCAATGCCATTACCTGTGTTAATATCGAACTTAAGGTTGGTAATTGATGGTCCTTCAAATACAGGATTACACGTAAATTCTTGTCCTACTACTTTAGGCACTATTAAACTATCACCAGCATAACAATATATGCCAATAATATTATCATTGTATGGAATTGCATTCGTATCCATATCAGACCATACATTAGTTCCTCTTGTAGCAGTTCTCTCAACAACAAATGTACTAGGATCAGACTGACTTGGTTGATCAACACCTAAAATTATTGTATTAACGTTTTCAATAACAGTTTTATCAACTACAAGGAAGTAAGCACCATCAATAATTTCTTCTTCATCATATACTGTTCCACCTATTTTTATTCCGTGTACAGTAATTTCATAACCATTAATATAAACACGCACACCTACTTTGTTAGAATTATTAGGTGATTCATAAGTTTCAAATGTATAAGTTGGATTAGTCAAATCAATTGTAACTTCATTTGATTCATCACTATACACTTTCTTATTATTAGGATCGTGTACATATGCTTTGGCAACAAATGTTCTCCTTGTCCCTTCAGGAACATACACATTTGCTTCTCCTCCAAAACCGCCTTCATAAGCTAATTTTAATGTTGTACCATCCTTCTCAAACCAATCATAATCTTCTACAAGTCCAGTACAATCACTCGAATCGTATTGACTACAATTCAAATGAATACCATAAGTTCCACTCATAAATACTTCATAGGCTGGTGTTAATGATTCTTCTTCCCCAATCATTTCAAAGTAAAGTGGAACCATTCTAAAGCTATTACCCGATGCACCAGTATAAGAGCGATGAATTACAGGTTCTGGAATAACATTATTAATTTCTATACGATTGGAATAAGGACTATATTTTTTCACATTATTCTCTATAGTATATACTCTTGCTGCATATGTTGCATCAACATTACCTGCCACATATCCGAAATCGCTATTATCTATTACAAGTGTATAATTATTATTTTTTACTGTATATAACTCCCAACCATCTATTCCTTCAATTGCAGCTTCCGTTGCATAATTTCCTTCTGCCCTAATTGTTAGTGCAGACCAACCATAATCACCCATTGATTCAGACAATGTTGGAACAGGAAGCAAATTTTCTGCAGCGCTTGCCGTTTCTATAAGAGGTTCAGAAACAGCAAAGAAATGATCACCAAATAATTCATAATGTACCATTGCTACTAATACTTTTGTTGCTCCATTTGCTATATCAACATAAGTGTATTTACTTATATCTTTACCATTTTCTCCACTATCAGGTACTACGGTAATATCAGGCCATCCTTCATATATATCGTTTGAATTTTTTGTATATACTGAATAATTATATGCATGATCTGAATATACATCTTCATTAGTTATAACTACTTTGTACCTATCAAATCCATTTTCATGTTGTATTTCATCAAGGGATGCAATATTTGGTGTTGGTATTGCATCTGCATTTGTTAAATCAACCTCGTGTGGTTCTGAATAAGGGGTATATATTCTTTTACCATTACCATCTTCTTTATATCCTCTTAGTGCATAATACTTTGTTGTGCCTGGACTCTGTTTTACTATATTCCAACCTGTTATATAGAATTTATCCATAATCTTAGTATATTGATTAGTATCTTGATCAACTTCATATAGTTCACCATATTCCATATCACAGACATTGCCATTACCACCTGCACATTTATCAGGATTATCATCAGCAAGTGCTACACCATATTTTTCGCCATCATAAAGGAAATAATTTCTATTGATAAGCTCTGGTGTTCCATATTCTGCTAATAAATTATCTTCCCACTTAGCAACTAAAACTAATGGTTCAGTTACTGGCTTATTAAAATCATATGTTTTTCCATTTAACTGCCATTCTACAAATATGGCATCGGCTCTTCTTGGTATATAGTATGGAGCACTAGTTTTATCTCCATGATTGACAAAATCATAATCGTACCAATCATCATCATCCGCATCTAATTTATATAAAACTAAATATTTTGCATAATTTTCTTCAAATAATTTATATATATCATCCATTGTAATTTTTGTTTCTTTTGTATAAGAGTTATTGTAACCACTATTTTTATTATCATCGAATTCTAATTTTAAAGAGCCATTTTTATATTCTGCAGTAAATGAATTATCAGAAAGCCAACTTTTATATAACCTAACTCCATCATCATTCGTATCGAGATATAAAGTTTCCTTTATTTTACAAGATGAATCATTTTTTCCTTTTATACAAATATATGCCGAATATGATGTAGCTCTAAAGAAATAAACATCATAATTACCTGCTGTATATTTACCATTCAATTCTGATTTTAAATATTGTGTATTTCCATAATTAAAATCAAAATATTCATTCATTCCAAAATTTACATATTTTTGAAGTTTTTTATCTTTTATATTGCTATCAGACGTTTCAATTGCAACCTCATTATTATTAATTGTTAGCTTATAATTAACATCATGAACAGATAATTGAACGACATTACCATTAATTGTACCAAGCCCATGAATCTCTTCTTTTGCACATTCAATTGAAACGATTACATCTTTTTCATTAATTTGCGTTATTGAAACTATTGTACTTTCGTTATCATTTGAATAAATACCATTATGACTATAACTAGGTATCATATCGACATATGATATCTTAAATTCTGTTGGCTGTGTAACTGGGTCATTTGTAATAGCATTTTTCCAACTTCCATCTCTTCTAGATTTATGGTATACAATCATATCTTCTTTACTATTACTGTCAATTGATTTCGAAGCAAGCATAATATACTCAGTAGACATTTGACCATTATATTCATCACTGCCTTCCCTTGTAAACATATGTTCTCCAATGATATACGTATCATTTTCAATCATATCATTTGTATAGCCAGAAACAATTTTTGATTTACCTATCTGATATTTCAAAGTATCTTCAGACATAGTTAATTCAGCATCATCAAGATATAAAAAGCCATCACCTTCTGTTTGATAAATACTATAAACACCATCTTTTGCATTATTTAAAACTCTAAACTTTAATTCAAACAAAGGAACACCTTCATAATAATTATTATCATAAACATAATCGTCTTTTCCTTCAAATGTTATGGTATATTTATTGCTTTGTTCAAACCAATCATTCCATACTCTGATATTTTCATTTACTAATTTATAATACATTCCTTTATTTTCTATTAATTCAAATGCCTTATCATCCCATCTAATCACGTATTCGCCATTACTAACGCGATTTCCACTTACAACACCTAATTTAACTTTAACGGTAATTATATCACCTTTTTTTACCTCTGTAGGCATAAAATCGAAATAGCTACCATAACTATTTTCTTTCTCTAAAAAATATGGATTCCAATCTGCCTTAACGCCAACTGCAAAAAGCATTATAAAGACCATTATAAAGACTGTTAATATTTTTTTACTTCTCATTATTTCACCTCTTCTTTAATAATTTTCGCTTTCACTGTTGTTCTATCTTTTAATATTACTTTTAATTCTTTTTCATTTTCTATATCACCAAAATGAACTGTTGTATTATATCCTTGACAAAGTATTATTCCATCTAAATATTCAATCCTATTAACTTCAATTTTCTCATTTTTTTCATTGTATACTGTTAATATTCGATCTGGTGAATAATCGTCAATTAAACTAACTTTTATCGTATACTTTGTGGTATCACGAAAAACAAAGAATAATATTATTGCAATCAATAGAACACTAATACCTGATATAATCAATATTTTCTTTTTCATACTACTTTCTTGTTGCCTTTACTTCTTGTCCGTCATTTAAAACAACAATGAATGATGTTTCTCCTTTAATATCGTTTGTCGAAACAACACCTTTGGAACCGCATAATTTAACACCATCATTATATTTAATTTCAGTAAAAGTTATTTCTTGATTATTTTTAAATACTTTTAATATGCTATCTGGTGAATATTCGTCTACTTTTGTAGCTGTAATAGTATATTGAGCTTCAACCTTTGTCCATACTGCTTTTAAAGTAATATCTTTCGTAATTTTTGTTTTCTTGAATTCAAACTTCTTACCATCTAATTGCCATTCTTTAAATGTATGGTCAGCTTTTGTTGGTTTTGTTGGCTCTTTAGCATAACTTCCATCATATACTTTTTGTTCTGCTACAGCACTTCCTCCATCACTATCAAATGTTACAGTAAATTCTTGTAATTCTTCCCATTTTGCTACAAGTTTTATATCTTTTGTTACTTCTTTTTTGAAATCATATTTCTTACCATCTAATTGCCATTCAATAAACTTAAATCCTGTTTTTGTTGGTGTTTTTGGTTCTGTTGTTTTTTCGTTTTCAACAACTTTTTGTTCTGATACTTTACTTCCTCCATCACTATCAAATGTTACCTTATATCTTGGAACGCTTGAATCCTCTTTCCATTTAGCAGTTAATGTTATATTTTTTGTTACTGGTGTACTAAAGTCATATTTCTTGCCACTTAAATACCATCCATCTAAAATAAATCCATGTTTTGTTACATCTGTTGGTTCAGTAACTACTTCTCCAGATTTAACCTTTTGATTATCAACTTTACTACCACCATTTGTACTAAATTTTACTGTAAGATAATTAACTTTTACATATTTACCAGTTATACTCATATCTTCTGTAATTGGTGTTGTAGTTGGATCAAACTTCTCTCCATCAACTGACCATTCAATGTCATAACCATCTTTTTCAGTAAAGCCTAAGTCATCTAAAGAAATTTCATTTGCATCGCTTACTTCAATTTCTTTAGTTTCTCCATCAACCGTAAATACTAATTTGTATTTTGGGGCTTCTTCTATTTTCTCCCACACTGCTACTAATTTTACATCACCTTTAATAGGTGTCGTGAAATCATATTCTTGACCGTTTAACTCCCATCTTACAAATCTATATCCTTCTTTTACAGGATCAGTTGGTCTAGATATTATTTCACCATCTTTAACAGTTAGTGGTGTTGCATAACTGCCACCATCACTATCAAAACTAACACTGTATGTCTTTCCTCCACTTAAAAGAAAGAATAATGCTATCAATGCTAAACCAAATATACCAATAGCTATTCCTACTACTATTTTTGTCTTATTATTCATCACATACCTCCTTATTTTCGACAAAATTCGTCTTATATTTTTCTTTCATATCTACACCTTGCCATCATACATAATGCAACATATACTAATGTTTATATTCATAATTATTCACACTCCTACTTTATACTATCTTTCTACTTTAAATAGTACCACATATGAAAATATTTGTCTATAAAAATGTCTTTCTTTTCGAATTTTTTTAAATAAAAAAAAACAAGGATTATTTTCCTTGCTTAATTCTCTTTATTTTCCATTACTATAGCTTTTTTCTTTAATAATGGTTCTTCTTCAATTTTATCATTTTCTTCTTTAAATTCTTCTTTTATAACTTCTTTTTTACTTTTATCTTTAATAAATATCATAATTAATCCAATAATTAAAAATATAATTCCTATACCTATATATATCATGTTTTCCATATTAACCTCCTGCTTTAACAAAAAAAGATACTTCTGTATCTTAAATAACATCCATAACTATCGTTAAGACAAAAAATAAAATACCAAGAAGAAGTGTTAATCTACTAATAAACAACTCACTACCTCTTTCTTTTCTTTTATTAAATAAATCAATATTTCCACCACTTATAATACCTTGAGCACTCTCGGCTTTTCCACTTTGT
>CACZNM010000096.1 GCA_902782535.1 uncultured Erysipelotrichaceae bacterium | reverse complement strand
ATATGTGGAATTTATCGCACAAATTGGTACATTTTACAATTTAGGTTGTACGGATATTATTTATCACGAATTTGGGGAAGAATTAGCAGAAGAAATTATAGGAATGTACGAAGAATTTATTAAAAAAGGTAATTTAGAAAATGATTATAATCAAAAAAGAAATGGTAGGTAATATATATTTTTTAAAAAAATATATAGAAGGAGAAAAATATGAAAAATATAATTATTGTTACAGGTGCATCATCTGGAATGGGCAAAGAATTTTTACTTCAAATATTAGAAAAAGAATCTAATATTGATGAGATATGGGCTATCGCTAGAGATGAAAAAAAATTAATAGAATTAAAAGAAAAGGTTAGCAAAAAAATAATTCCATTAAAATTGGATTTAACTAATGAAAATGATTTATTAAAATATAAAAATAAAATAGATAAGGAAAAACCTAATGTCATTATTTTAGGTAATTGTGCAGGATTTGGAATATTTGATCATTCTGAAAATATTGATACTGATATTAAATTAAATATGATTGATTTAAATGTTAAAGCTCCAGTGGCCTTAATTGATTATACTTTACCTTATATGAAGAGTAACGCTAAAATTATGAATATTGCTTCTTGTGCAGGTTTTCAACCAATACCATATATAAATGATTATGCTGCCACTAAATCATTTTTACTTTCATATTCGAGAGCTTTAAATAAAGAATTAAAATATAAAAATATTCATGTTCTTGCTGTTACTCCTTATTGGACAAAGACAGAATTTTTTAAAAGAGCTATAGATGATAACAAGAAGAAAGTAGTAATTAATTATAACGCTATGTATGAAGCACGTGATGTTATGGAGTTAGCTATTAAAGATTTATATAATTCTAAAAAAGATATTTCTTGTTATGGCTTTGTAAATAAATATCAAAAAGTACTTACCAAAATATTACCCCATAAACTTGTCATGAGAGTATGGATGAATAATCAGAAACTAGATGGAACACCAAATATCAGAAAGTAATGTAATAATAAATAAAAAAAATATATTAATTTGATATTTTTATGTTATACTATTAGTTAAGAAGTGTTAAAAAAATAAAAAGAAAAGGAATTATAATTATGGCAAGAAAAGGACATAAAGTAAAAGATGTAACAGGGATGCAAAATATTCTATTTGATTTAAAACCAAATAGATGTGAAGCAGAAGTATTTATGAGCTCAGATATTGATGTGACAGAGTTTGTTAAATACGTAAAAAAATTAAAAGAAAGTGATAAAAGCATAACTTTTTTTCATGGCTTTGTGCATATAATGGGTAAAATATTATATGAATATCCAAAATTAAATCGTTTTGTTCAAAATAGAACTCTTTATGAACATGATGAAGTATCTATAGCCTTTGTTGCAAAAGCTGAGTTTAATGAAAAAAGTGAAGAATTTATGACGTGTTTATCGATTGATAAAGATGATACTATTATAGATGTATCTAAAAAATTAAAGGCTAAGATAGATAAAGTAAGAGATAAAAAATCAAGTATTAATACGGATGGTGCAAATAATGTTGTTGATAAAATAGGTCATGTTTGGCGACCACTTAGATCGTTTTTAGTGGGAATATTAAAATGGTGGGATAGAGTATTTGGACTACCTGGAGCGATTGCGGATGAAAATATCTATTATAGTAGTCTAATTGTTTCTAATTTAGGAACATTTAGAGTTCCAGGTATATATCATAATCTTGCTAATTTAGGTACATCATCAGGACTAGTAGCATTTGGTGATATCAAGGAAGAAAACGAGAAATATAAAATGAATATTGGCGTAACTTTAGATGAAAGAATAGCCGATGGTTTTTATTTCTGCCGTGCCTTAAAAGCGATCGAATACCTATTCGCTCATCCAGAGTTAATGATGGAAGAAGCATCTAAGCATTTTGAAATTCCAGATTATGTTCATAAAAAGACAGGTAATAAAAAAACAAAATAAAGTCTAGAGTAATCTAGTCTTTTTCTGTATAATAGAAGTGTTTAAGTTTTATTTAAGGTTCAAATAATATTATTTTTGGTGGTGATATAAATGAAAATATTAATAATCGAAGATGAGTTTAATTTAGCAGATGCCATAGCAAGTATGTTAAAGAAAGAAAAATATTGTGTGGAAATAAAAACCGATGGTGAAGAAGGACTTGATGAAGCACTAACGGATATTTATGACTTAATTATATTAGATGTTATGCTTCCTCATAAAAATGGTTTTGAAATATTAAAAGAATTAAGAGATGAAAAAATTAATTCTAAAATATTGATGTTAACTGCTAAAAGTACTATTGATGATAAGTTAAATGGCTTTAATAATGGAGCAGATGATTATTTGACTAAACCGTTTCATATGGATGAATTAATTGCGAGAGTTAATGTTCAACTTCGAAAATCGAAAGTTAATATTTTAGATACAATTAAAGTTGGTGATCTTTCTTTAGATATAAAAAGTATGGAATTAAGTACAATTGACGCCGGTCATAAAGTAAAGATTATTGGAAAAGAATTTCAGTTATTGGAATTATTAATGCACAATTATAATCATGTTATGGAAAAAGAGCAACTATTTGTTAAAGTTTGGGGCTATGATACAGAATGTGATATTAATACATTAGAAGCTTATATTTCCTTTATTCGAAAGAAAATTAAAACCATTAATTCCAAGGTTAATCTAAAAGCTATTCGAAATATGGGATATATCTTGGAGGTTAATGATGAAAAAATTAAAAACTAAAGTCTTTTTAGTTATATATTTATTATTAACGACCTTTACACTTATTGTTCTTATCTCTAGTCTAACAACAAACTATTTTAATGAAAAAAATTCCATATCCAAAATTTTATCAGGTTTTTCAAGACCACCTAGTACGATAAGAAGAGATAATAATTTTGATAAATCTACAACACAAGTTCCTCCTAAAGAAGAACCAAGACAGATATATTTAGATTTTACCATATATACAATTATATTAGATGATAATGGAAATTATAGGGAAATAGTTAATAATACAAGTAGTGATGAAATTAATGAAGATAATATTAAAGAAATCGCTAATACGATAATAAGTAATTATAAAGATAAATATTATATTGGTAACTTATATACCAGTAAATATTCTTATGCTTTTACAAATAATAATACCTTAGTTATCATGGATAATACGAATATTAATAAGCAGTTATTAAGTCAATTAGGAATAAGTATTTTAATCTTTGTTTTATGTGAAATTATCATATTAATAATTACTTATTTGATAACTAAATGGATAACTGATCCGGTAAGAGAGTCATTTGAAAAACAAAAAATATTTGTCGCTGATGCCTCACATGAACTTAAAACACCTTTATCAGTTATGATTGCCAGTGCTGATGCTTATTTTAATGATAAAGATGAGAAATGGGTTCATAATATGAAAAATGAATCAGAAAGAATGATTAAATTAGTTACCGAGTTATTAGATCTTGCTAAAACAGAAAGAGGTCAAGATTTAGTAATGAAAGAAAATAATTTATCAAATATTATTGAGAGTTCTATTTTAACTTTTGAAAGTTTATTTTACGATAAAAATATTAAACTTCAATATCATATAGAACCTGATATTACTTTGAATTGTGATGAAGATAGTATAACGGAATTAATGAGTATTTTAATTGATAATTCAATAAAACATTGTAGTGAAAAGGGTAAAGTAATAGTAAATCTTAATCGCAAAAATAAACAAATAATTTTAGAAGTTAAAAATACCGGATTACCAATAAAAAAAGAGGATGAGGAAAAAATATTTGAAAGATTTTATAAAGTAGATTCTTCAAGAAATAGAAATTCGAATAATTATGGCTTAGGACTTGCTATCGCTAAAAATATTGTTGAACAGCACGCTGGAACAATAAGTGCGCATTCACAGGATGGCTATACTACCTTTAAAGTAAAATGGAATCAAAAATAATTTTGATTCTTTTTTTATTTTTTCAGTTTGGTTTAAGAAACAATTGTTAAGATGTTTTCATAAAAGGTAGGTGATGTAAGATACATTAGAGGTTTATTAAATGTTTAAAGGATATTTAATAAGTTATCTGGTAAGAAAATAAAAGAATAATTAATCATAATAAATATATGTAAATAAATGGAGGTGGTATATGAAATATAAGGATTAATTAAGAATAGCAAATTACTGATAGAAAATAATAATAAGACTCCTTACTTATAATGTATAAAAAGAATAAAATGAAATAGTTTACGTTTCATTTTATTTTTTTGGAAAAAAAGTTCTTTTTCAGTTTTGTTTAAGTTTGAATATTTATTATTAATAACGAGGTGATGATTTAATCTATGAAAAATGAGAGTTTAGAAGGGGAAAGGAAGAAAGAAAAATTAAGTAAAAATGATATTAATAAGGAAAAGATGAAAGATATGACTACTGGACAAAATATGGACAATAAAAAGAATAATGTCAATATCCTAATAGTAATAGGTATTCTTATTCTTATTATCATAGGATTAGTTATATGGGTTATTAAATCAAATGGTTTAGATGTATTTAATAATTTGATAAGTAATGATAATAGTCAAATTGAGTTAAAACACACAGAAGAAATTAAAGTAAAAAAAGAAGGTGTTTATATAACTGATGTATCAGAGGTTGTGGAAGAAGTAATGCCATCAATTGTAGCTATAACAAGTAAAACGGTTATAAGTTCTGGTAATTTTGGCCCATCATTCTTTGGCTATGGCGGTAGTAATAATAGAAAATATACTACTGAAGGAGCAGGTTCTGGTGTTATTGTGGCAACGAATGATGATGAAATATTTATTTTAACTAATTATCATGTAGTTGAAGGAACTAGTGAATTATCCGTTAAATTTATTGATGATGAAAGTATAGATGCTACTATTAAAGGAGTATCCGAACGACACGACATCGCTGTAGTATCAGTTAAGAAAAATGATATGAAAAAAGAAACTTTAGAAAAAATTAAAATCGCGACACTTGGAAATAGTAATGAACTAAAAGTTGGTAATGGCATTATTGCTATTGGTAATGCTTTAGGTTATGGACAATCAGTAACAACTGGAGTAGTTAGTGCTTTAAATCGTGAAGTAACAACGGATGAATATTCTCAAGAAATGATTCAAATAGATGCTGCTATTAATGGAGGTAATAGTGGTGGAGCATTATTAAATAGTAAAGGTGAAGTTGTAGGAATTAATACAGCAAAGTATTCGTCTAATTCCATAAGTTCAAGTGCTAGTATTGAAGGTATGGGATTCGCTATTCCAATATCGGATGTTGAAGGTATTATTAAAGATTTAATTAATGGTAAAAATGATGAAGGGGGATTAACATTAGGTATCGAAGGATATATGACTAATTCAAGAGAAATGTCAGGTTATAGAATGCCAACAGGATTTTATATTGCTTCAATAACTAAAGATGGAAATGCATCCAAAGCTGATCTTGATATTGGTAATATTATAACGGAGATTGATGGTAATAAAGTTACTTCCCTAGAGGTTATCAAAAAAGTCTTAAATAAAAAAGAAAAGGGGGATAAAGTTACCTTAAAAGTTCAATATCCAAGTCGAAATGAATATAAAGAAAAAGAAATAATAGTTACACTAAATTAGTTATAGTAGATAATAATATTGTTAATATACTTGAATAAAGTATATAGAAGGAGGAATTATGAAAAAACAACAAATTATTACTTTAATTATTGGAATTTTAATAGGAGCAGTGATAACAGCAGCCATATTTTTAATATTTAAACCAGGAAATTCTAGAAAGACACCAGATTTTTCACAGTTTAATAAAGATGGAGAGAAATTTACTCCTGGTGATGGAGATTTTGATCCTAGTAAATTTAAAGGTGGCGAAGGAAGACCTAGTAGGAATAAAGATAGTAAAGTAACAGAAGATAAGACAGTTGAGGAACAAAAGGATGAACAAGAAGACTAAAAAATCATTTAGAAGGTTTAAAAAGTAAAGGCACGAAATGGAATAAATTGGCTTGGGGAATATTAATTTTATCATATTTTATGACTGTCTATTACTGTAATTCTTATTTTGGTAAATCCCTTCGAGCAATGCTTGGTTATGAGGCAGGTGTTTCACCTTTTATGAAATCAGCCTTTTGCTATTTAATATGGGTTGTATTATTGCTTTGGATACCACCTTTTGTAGTATCATTGTTATACCAAAAGATATGAAAAAAAATAATTGACAAATACCAAAAAATAATATATGCTTATGACAAGAGGTGAGAATAATGAGTAAATTTAATTTATTTAGACATCAACATCATTTATTCTTGCACTTGTATAATCGGCATTAAAAAATACCGACAACAAGTGCTTTTAGTGGTGCTTGTTGTCTATATAAAAAGGATTATAACTATATAGGCAACTATATAGTTTTTTTGTTATAAAAAATTAGAAAGGAATGATAATAAAATGGAAAGTATTAGAAATTTAAAAATATATGGTTCGTATAATGATTTTAAAAATGTATTCTTAGAATTTAGAAAGAAACCATATTTTGAAGATTGGAAAGATAATGATATAGAAGATGAATATAATTATTTAAGAAAGAATGGAGAAATATATGTTAAAGAAATAAATGGAAAAGTAGTTGGTCTTGTTACTTTATTAAATGGTGTTCAAAAAGGTCAAGAGATATTTTTACCAACCAATAATGTTGGATATATATCTGATATTGCAGTATTAGAAGAATTTCGTCGTCGTGGATACGGAACGGAATTAATGCAATTCGCGGTTAACGAATTTGTGAAAAATGGTAATGATTATGCTTATTTTAGAACCTTAAAAAACGGATCAATGTCAGAGTCTATTGGTATAAAACTTGGATTTAAAATAATGTATAGAGAAAATGGTGAAATGATAATACAAGAATGTTCATTTCCCAGAATAAATAATTGTATTCCAGAAAAAGAAGAAAGAAAATTTTTGATAAAAAAATTAAAATAAAGGAGTGAAAATATGAAAAATTATAGTTATAAAATTTATATTCCATCAGGAAATCCTACTGCATTAGTATTAGGAATAGAAAATGATCCAAAAAGACGAAAGGAGATTAATGATGAAATAATGCTCAAATATGAAGATTTTGTTGAACAGGTTGGTTTTGTTAATACAGATATTAATAGTCCAGAATTAATGATGGCAGGAGGAGAATTTTGTGGAAATGCTACAAGAAGTGCTGTAAATTATTATTTAGATGGTAAACAAGGAAATTTGGATATTAAAGTATCAGGAGTTCCCAAAAAGTTAAATGCTGGAATTGATGAGGATGGTAACGCTTGGGTTGATATGCCAATTATTAAAGGAGCGTATACTAATTCAATTGTCCCTCTTAATAGTGTAAGTGCCATTGTTAAAATGTATGGAATCACACACCTAATAATTGAAGCAGGAAATATCAATAAAGAATATTCGAAGGAAGCTTTAAAACAGTATGCCTTTAGTATTTTAAAAAAGGAAAATTTATTATCCCTTGACGCAGCAGGAGTAATGTTTGTAAATCGCCTATATGATGATAACATTGAAATATCACCAATAGTATTTGTTAAAGCTATAAATACGCTTTTTTATGAAACAGCATGTGGTTCAGGAACAACGGCAGTTGGTATATATGAAAGTTATAAAAGGAAAAAGGGAATTAATGTAAATATTTTACAACCATCAGGCAATAGAATAAATGTTAAAACAGAAGTAGATGATGAAAATATTTATAATGCTAGAATTAGTGGAAAAGTAATCGAATATTCCAAAACTTTAATTAAAAAGTAGGTGATAACTTGAATAATAATTTTGTTAAATATCAAGATTTACTTAGTATTACCAAAGTTAATTCGAAAACAGAAAATGAAGAGTTTATTAAACTGCCTCAAAAAGGTAATCAAGTTATAGGTAAATATGTTACAAAACTAAATGAATTAGAATATTCAAAAGATATTAGCATACGTCAAAAGGTATATGAAATGCTTATTAAAGTTGATAATTTATTAAAGAAAGAAAATCAGAATTATCAAATCATGGTTGTATATGGATATCGTGCTTTAGAAAAACAAATTGAATATTTTAATAAAGAGATATCTAAATATCAAAGTAAGTTTGATAATGAATTAGATTTATATGAATTTGTTCATGAAAAAATAGCTGTTCCATCTGTATCAGGTCACCCAACAGGTGGTGCAGTAGATGTTGTTATTTATGATAATAAAGAAAAAAGAATAATTGATTTTGGAACGAAGGTTCATGATTTTAATAAAGGAAAAAGCTATATTAATTATGATAAAATTAGTTTGTGTGCTAAGAATAATCGTTTTTTGTTAAGAAAACTAATGATGCGAGTTGGTTTCGCTCCCTATGATGGAGAATGGTGGCATTTTTCCTATGGTGATAAAGAATGGGCATATTATTATAAACGTAAAAAATATTTATATCCACAAGTAAATAAAAATATTGTATATAAGACTAGAAAAATCTAGTCTTTTTTGATATAATATAATATATATGAAATATGTATATAATTGAGGATTAATCATATGGAAAATGTAAAAAGAATTATTATAAGAGATGTTGATAAATTTGATTTTAAAAGTATAACGCCAGATATTCAGGAGATAATAGTTAATCGAGTATTCAATGTTAAATATATTAATACTATTATAGAGTATTTAAAGAAAAATAATATAAAAGCTAAAATAGTGTGTGAATTACCAGTTAATTTATTAAGAAGAGAAGTTTTTGCGAAGATAATTGATAAGGATATCGTTTTCTTTTCTTCTTTAAATTCGTTATTAAGTATCGATGATATGCTTGCAAAAGAACAAAAATTAGATGATTTAATAAAAAATATTAAAGATAGTAGTATGAGTCCATATGAAAAGTTTATCGCTATATATTACTTTGTTATTCATTTTAAACAGTATAAAGAAGAATCTATAGCTTCTTTAGAGAGTAGAAGTATATATGCAATACTAGATAATGATTATATTGTTTGTACAGGATTTGTAGTACTTTTAATAGAATTGCTAAAAAAAGTTGGTATAAATGCTAAACAAATAGGTGTTGTTATGCATAACCTTCCTCATGCAAGATGTTTAGTAAAATTAGAAGATGATAAATATAATATAAATGGCTTTTTCTTTTGTGATCCTACTAAAGATGAACATTATCTTCGTGGTAAACCTTTTTTTAAATTAGCGAAAAATATGAATCTTTCTATTGATGAACATTCTAAAGATATTCAAATAGATGATTTAATTGCAGATGGATTATTTGTATCGATGTCGGATGAAGAGTTATATAATTATATAAAATCTTTAACTTTTTATCATAGTCAAATGCAAATTTTTGATGAAATAGATCCTTTATTCGTTCAAGAAGTTGGTTTATTTCAAAGAGATTTTGCTTATGCTGTTCGTTTAAATAAATATTTAAAAAGAAAAATGAATGTTAGAATACCTTTAATTATTCAGTATAAAGCTTTAATGGAAGTAATTCAATTTAGTGAAGCCAGAAGATATTCTCCTTCTGAATATAATGATAAATTAAGAGAGATTACAAATGGAGATATGCGCTATATATTTGAGGTAGCTTTACTATATAGTCAATCATCACCTAATCAAGATGAACTTAATGAATTTAATATAAATGAATTTGATATTGAAAGTGATAAGTATGAAAGTAAAAAATAATTATAATGAATGTTTAACTAATTTAGCGTGTTCGATTAGAAAGTATTTTAATTTAGATTATAAGCATAACACTTTAGATTATATTGATCAAATTTTTGATGATTACAAACCTAAAAATGTCGTCATGATTCTTTGTGATGGCATGGGTTCAAATATTATGGATAGAATGCTTGATAAAGATGCTTTTTTAATCAAAAATCGCTTAAAAAAAATTACCACCGTTTTCCCTGCTACAACGGTAGCGGCTACAACCTCTGTTATGACAGGTCTTAATCCTTGTGAAACAGGAATGTTGGGTTGGCATATGTATTATAAAGATATTGATAAAACAATAACGGTATTTATGAATTCACAAAAGGAAGATTTAGATTTTAATGAATTAAAAGAGGCTTCAGAATATAAGAAGAAACACATGATAACTAAGAGTATTAGCGAAGAAATAAATGAAAAAGGTTTATATAAAGGCTATCTACTTTTTCCTTTTGGTAATAATGCTTATAATTCTATTGATGATATGTTTAAACAAATTGAAGTGTTATGTAATGAAGATGGAAGAAAATACATTTATGCTTACGATACCGAGCCTGATCATACTATGCATGAGATTGGTTGTGATAAAGAAGAAGTTAAAGAATTAATTGTTGATTTAAATAAAAGAATCGAAGAATTAAGCAGTAAATTAACGGATACAATTATCATTGTTGTTGCAGATCATGGACATCTTAATGTGGAAAATTTATTTATAAAGGATTATCCAGATATTGAAGAATGTTTATTAAGAAATACTTCTATTGAACCAAGAGCGGTTAATTTCTTTATTAAACCTGATAAAAAAGAAATATTTGTTTCGCTATTTAATAAATATTTTGGTAATGATTTTGATTTATATTCTAAAGAAGAAGTTATTGATTCTAAATTATTTGGTGATGGTATAGAAAATGCCATTTTTAAAGATGCTTTAGGAGATTATTTAGCGATTGGTAAAACCAATAAAACATTATTATATACAGGTAGTCAAGTATTAAAATCTCAACATGCTGGATATACGGATGATGAGATATATGTTCCATTAATTGTGATTAAGACTAGAAAATAATCTAGTCTTTTTATCTAATAAAGAAAAAAATATATATTATTTTTATTATGTGGTATAATCAAAGAAAGGGAGTATAATTATGGGTAGTAATTTAGAAAAAGAATTAGGGCAAATGTTTGTTATTAGATTTCAAGGACAAGAGATAAATGACGAATTAATTACATTAATCAAGGATTATCATATTGGTGGAATAACTCTATATAAGAAAAACTATGATAATTATGCACAGATGTTAAATATTATCAATGAATTAAAAAAGATTAATCATAAATATAATGATACACCACTTTTTATTGCGATTGATCAAGAAGGTGGTAGAGTTAATCGATTACCTAAGGAATTTAAAAATATTGTCGCTGCCAAAAAGTTAAGTATTGATAAAAAATATGTCGAAAAAGGTAGTAACTTAATTTCTTATGCTTTAGATAGTCTTGGTGTAAATATGAATTTCGCACCAGTTTTGGATATTCAAAGATTTGAAGATGGCCATGCTATTGGTGATCGATGCTATGGTTTTGATAAGGAATCTGTATCTAGTAAAGGTTTAATCATGATGAAAGCTCTAAAGAAAAAAAGGATTGTATCAGTAGTTAAACATTTCCCTGGTCATGGATTAGTAAAAAGAGATTCCCATTTGTTTTTACCATTTATTTTTAAAAATATCAAAGAATCAGATGATATTGTTCCCTTTAAAGAAGCGATTAATAATGGCTGTGATGCTATTATGATTAGTCATATAATGATAAGAAAAATGGATAGGCTATATCCTGCTAGTTTATCAAAAAAAGTAATTAAGAATTATCTTGTTGATGAACTAGGATTTAAAGGACTAATAGTTACGGATGATCTTAAAATGAAAGCGGTTAATTTATTATATGGTTATAAAAGATCAACATATAAAGCTATTGAAGCTGGTAATAATATTGTTTTAATTGGATCAAGTTATCGAAAGGTTATTGATTGTATAAATTATATTAAGAAAAAAATGACAGAAGAAGTTAAGAAAAATATTGAAGAATCTTATCAAAAAATTATTAAAATAAAAGATAAATATGAGATAAATGATAAAATAAATAAACCAATAGATGTTGATAAATATAATCAAGAAGTAGAAGAGTT